>NZ_JAWOTB010000003.1:0-116377 GCF_033338655.1 Vibrio sp. Vb1729
TATAATAAAATAAGTTTTATGATCTCGCTAGCAAAAACCTTCCGAAAGGGCAAATTGTGGTGATTATGATCACAAACGGTGAGCTTTTAATTTGCGGAGCAAAATTAATATCATAAACTTAGGATGACTAAATTAGACGGCTGAAATAAGTCATTCAACATAACATCTAATCCTATAGGGGGAACTTAAGGTGAACATTCTCGGATACTTCCAGAAGGTGGGTAAGGCGCTTATGGTGCCGGTTGCCACACTTCCTGCAGCAGCAATACTCATGGGTATTGGCTACTGGATCGACCCAAATGGCTGGGGCGCAAACAGTGCACTTGCTGCATTTCTTATTAAAGCTGGTGCAGCGATCATTGACAACATGTCAGTATTGTTCGCTGTTGGTGTTGCTTACGGAATGTCTAAAGACAAAGATGGCGCCGCTGCACTTTCAGGCTTCGTGGGCTTCTTAGTTGTCACAACGCTTTTGGCCCCTGGTGCAGTATCACAAATTCAAGGCATTGACCCAAGTGAAGTACCTGCTGCATTTGGTAAAATCAATAACCAGTTCGTAGGTATCTTGGTTGGTATTGTTTCTGCTGAGTTGTACAACCGTTTTTCTCACGTAGAGCTGCACAAAGCACTGGCGTTTTTCTCTGGTAAGCGTCTTGTACCTATCCTAACGTCTTTTGCTGGTATCGTTATTGCGTTCATCCTGATGTACGTTTGGCCATCAGTTTACGGCGGTCTGGTCAGTTTTGGCGAAAGCATTCAAGGTATGGGTGAAGCAGGTGCAGGTGTTTATGCATTCTTCAACCGTCTTCTAATTCCTGTTGGTCTGCACCATGCACTAAACTCAGTGTTCTGGTTTGATGTTGCTGGTATTAATGACATTCCAAACTTCCTTGGCGGTGCGAAATCATTAGCTGAAGGCACGGCAACGGTAGGTGTTACGGGGATGTACCAAGCGGGCTTCTTCCCAATCATGATGTTTGGTTTACCAGGCGCTGCTCTAGCGATGTACCATACTGCGAAATCAAAGAATAAAGAGAAAGTGGCATCTATCATGATTGCGGCTGCGTTTGCTTCATTCTTTACAGGTGTAACAGAACCACTTGAATTTGCATTCATGTTCCTTGCTCCAGGACTGTACGTTCTTCACGCAGCGCTGACTGGTCTATCAGTTTATATCGCGGCATCAATGCAGTGGATTGCAGGTTTCGGTTTCTCTGCTGGTTTAGTCGACTTAGTATTGTCGACTCGTAACCCGCTAGCGGTAAACTGGTACATGCTCATTGTACAAGGTCTTGGTTTCTTTGCGGTTTACTACTTCGTGTTCCGTACCGTGATTGTTAAGTTTGGCCTTAAAACACCGGGACGTGAAGATGATGAAGAAGCTTCATCTAACGTGGCTGGATCAAGCAATTCTTCAGAGCTTGCTCGTCAGTACTTGAAAGCACTTGGCGGTCATGACAACCTAAGTTCTATCGATGCCTGTATTACTCGTTTGCGCCTTTCTGTGAAAGATATGAGCGTTATCAATGAGAAAACTCTGAAAGATCTTGGAGCTATGGGAGTTGTGAAGCTAGGTACAAACAACCTACAAGTTATCCTTGGTCCACTAGCAGAGATTGTTGCTGGTGAGATGAAGAATGTATCTAAAGATGAAGACTTAAGTGGTGTTCAGTTACCAGCTTAACTGTTTAATAGTGGTGCGATTGTTTGTTATTGGTATTGCAAACAATTGATACTACAACATCGCAAAAGGCCTCCGCAGGAGGCCTTTTTTCGTTTAGGCCCTTTGAATCTGCTTTGCTTTCACGCCAACTCAATAAATATTGTCGTTTTAGAGCGAGTTCTTGTTGTCTAATTGCTTAGAATTGTGGATCATTAGGAACAATGTACTCTGTGAAACCATACTTGGATACAGGGTTCCGTTTTCTCTGACAATACTAATATTTTTGAGGTGCTATAGATGAGTGAAGCTGATGCTCGTCCATCAAACTTTATTCGCCAGATCATTGATAAAGATCTAGCGGATGGTAAACACACTAGCGTGCATACTCGATTCCCGCCGGAGCCAAATGGCTACCTGCATATCGGTCATGCTAAGTCTATCTGTTTGAACTTCGGTATTGCTCAGGACTACCAGGGTCAATGTAATCTGCGTTTCGACGATACAAACCCTGAAAAAGAAGACATCGAATACGTTGAGTCTATCAAGAAAGATGTAAACTGGTTGGGCTTTGAGTGGAGTGGTGAAGTATGTTACTCATCAAACTACTTCGATAAGCTTTACGAATATGCAATTGAATTGATTAACAAAGGCTTAGCGTACGTAGATGAGCTAAGTCCAGAGCAAATTCGTGAATACCGCGGCACACTAAAGGCGCCAGGTAAACCAAGTCCATACCGTGACCGTTCTGTTGAAGAGAACTTGGCGTTGTTTGAAAAAATGCGCGCTGGTGAATTTGAAGAAGGTAAAGCGTGTCTTCGTGCTAAAATCGACATGGGTTCTTCATTCATGGTCATGCGCGATCCAGTTTTATACCGTGTGCGTTTTGCTACGCACCACCAAACTGGTGATAAGTGGTGCATTTACCCAATGTACGACTTTACGCACTGTATTTCTGATGCATTAGAAGGCATTACGCACTCTATTTGTACGCTTGAATTCATGGATAACCGTCGTCTGTACGATTGGGTTCTAGACAACATCACGATCGAAAGCCGTCCACATCAATACGAGTTCAGTCGTTTAAACCTTGAATATACAGTGATGTCTAAGCGTAAGCTTAACCAGCTAGTTACTGAAAAACTGGTTAATGGTTGGGATGATCCACGTATGCCGACTGTCTCAGGTCTGCGTCGTCGTGGCTTCACACCTGCATCTATTCGTGAGTTTTGTAAGCGTATTGGTGTAACGAAGCAAGAAAATATGATCGAGTTTAGTTCATTAGAATCTTGTATTCGTGATGACCTAAACGAGAACGCTCCGCGTGCAATGGCTGTACTGGATCCTGTTAAAGTTGTTATCGAAAACTTTGAAGCAGGCGCAGTAGAAAACTTGACAGTTGCCAACCACCCAAATAAACCAGAAATGGGCGTGCGTGAAGTGCCATTCACGCGTGAATTGTGGATTGAGCGTGAAGACTTCCGTGAAGAAGCGAACAAAAAGTACAAGCGTTTAGTGCTAGGTAAAGAAGTTCGTTTACGTGGTGCTTACGTGATCAAAGCTGAGCGCGTTGAGAAAGATGCCGAAGGCAACATCACAACGATCTTCTGTTCTTACGATGCAGATACGCTAGGTAAAAACCCAGCAGATGGTCGTAAAGTGAAAGGCGTTATTCATTGGGTGTCAGCTGATAAAGCTCTTCCAGCGGAAATTCGCCTGTACGATCGTTTATTTACGGTGCCAAACCCAGGCGCAGCGGAAGATTTTGCTTCTACTATCAATCCTGAATCATTAGTTGTGATCAATGGCTTCGTCGAGCCTAGCCTAGCTTCTGCAGAAGCAGAAAAAGGTTACCAGTTTGAACGTATGGGTTACTTCTGTGCAGACTCGAAAGACTCTTCAGCAGATAATCTAGTATTCAACCGCACGGTTGGTCTACGTGATACCTGGGCAAAAATTGAGAATCAATAATTTCAATTAATGCTGAGAACGATGAAAAAATGCCAGCAAACGCTGGCATTTTTTATACCTAATCCCACAGAGTGCTATATAGATGTGCAAAACTGTGGAGAAAAAAGATGGGTGTTTAGTAGCTTTTGTTCTGTAACCAAAGTACTGACGTCTAAGGTACTGACTTCTAGAAACAAAAAACGCCAGCATGTGCTGACGTTTACTTTTTAAATTAACAAACCCTTATTTTTTCGGTTTGTGTGCATCTGGATTGTCTTTACAACCACCATCGCTACACTTGCCGTACAAGTATAAGCTGTGGTTTGTTAGTGTGACATTGTACTTAGCTGCAATCTCTTTTTGACGTTCTTCAATAAGATCGTCAGAAAATTCAATTACCTCACCACAGTCTAGGCACACTAGGTGGTCGTGGTGATGTTGAGTCGATAATTCGAAGACTGACTTTCCACCTTCAAAGTGGTGACGAGTTACAATACCAGCATCGTCGAACTGGTTTAGAACTCGGTAAACAGTTGCTAGGCCAATTTCTTCACCTAGATCAATCAACTTTTTGTACAAATCTTCAGCACTGATGTGCTGGCAGTCTGGCTGCTGAAGTACTTCTAGAATTTTTAGCCTCGGAAGGGTTACTTTTAAACCCGCATCCTTCAGCGCCTGATTATTATCTGACATATACTTTCCCGTTGGATCATCTGCAGCGATTTAACAGAATTCAATCTTCCTACCATTATAGGATAAGCGTTCGGAACATTAAACCACGAACTTCAAAGGGTTAATAGAATCTTTTTGTAAATTAGAAACAGGTCCATTATATTACAGCTCTGACCAGTTACAATTGTGTAACATTAAGCTTGGAGAGGGCAGGGATAGCGATGAATAGGCGACTAGCGAAGATATACAAACCAGGAATTGTAAAGTTCGCACTCAATATTTGGCCTCCTTTTTGGGGGGCGGGTATTAAAATCTTACATATTTCTCAAGACTTCCGTACTGTAAAGGTACGTTTAAAGCTTCGCTGGTGGAATAAAAATGCCAATCGCACCCAATATGGCGGCAGTATTTTCTCTTTAACTGATCCTATTTACTCGTTGATGCTGATGGGGATTCTACGAGAGGAATATTATGTGTGGGATAAAGAGGCAAGCATTAACTTTATTAAGCCGGGGCAAAGTGATTTGTTTGCAGAATTTGAGGTCACTGAAGGGATGCTGGAAAACATTTATCAAATGACACGGAATGGAGAAAAGTGTTTTCCTGAGTTTATTACTCATGTAAAAGATAAACAGGGGAATGTGGTTTCAGAGGTTCAACGCAAGCTTTATGTAAGAAAGAAACCTCAGTATCGCGAAGAGGAAGTACTTACCGATGCTGTGTGACAATACATACAAAAAGACCTCCAAGTGGAGGTCTTTGCATCATTCAATTTGATTAGCCTTCTAGCTCAGCTAAACACATCTCTTCATAGATCTGTTTAACCCAGCTTTCAACACGCTCGTCAGTCAATTCTGGTTGGCGGTCTTCATCAATACATAGACCTACGAATTGGCTTTCGTCACCTTCAACAAGTGCTTTAGACGCTTCAAATTCGTAGCCTTCTGTCGAGGTATGGCCAAGAATTGTGCCGCCTTTAGATTCAACGATATCACGGACTGTGCCCATCGCGTCACAGAAGTATTCTGCGTAGTCTTCTTGGTCGCCACAGCCAAAGATAGCCACTAGCTTAGTAGAGAAGTCGATTTGCTCAAGCTCAGGGAAGAAGTCATCCCAATCACATTGTGCTTCGCCGTAGTACCAAGTTGGGATACCTAGAAGAAGAAGATCGAAGTTATCAATGTCTTCTTTGCTGCTTTTCGCGATGTCTTGAACGTGAACTAGATGTTTACCTAGTTGCTTTTGAATCATCTTTGCAACGGCTTCAGTATTACCTGTGTCGCTACCGAAGAAGATACCTACACTTGCCATAGAGTCTATACCTTTACATTGTTTGTTATTGGCGATGTTACTAAGGGTTTAACCTAACCCTGAGCCTTCCCAAGTTAGCTGAATTACACCTTTTGCAATAAAGCCAGCACAGCCTAGGAAAAGGACTAACCACACAATACGACGACCAAAAACAGGTACATTGCCTTGCTTTAGCACATCTTTTATCGCCATCCCGATGAAAAAAAAGATAGCAGCAAAAAGAAGATCGAGCCCAATAGACTCGAGCATATCCATATAGTCGTAAAGCATTTTAGCCCTTCATGCCGAAAAATCTTGGGCGCACTATACCACTGTTAAACGGTAAAGTTAATGCACTACAAGAAGGGTTATTTCAATAATCTAGTGTTGCTTTTCGAATTTGTTAACTCGAAATGTATTTTCGAATGACTCTCATTACTTCTGTCGGTTTCTCGGCGTGTAACCAGTGACCAGTGCCAGCGATAATGTGTGCTTTAGCATGGTTAAATTGTCGCTTCACTGCCGGCTGATGTTCTGGCATTAAGTAGTCAGAGTCGCCGCCTTTGATAAATAAAGTTGGGATATCTGTTGGTGTGATTTCTTGCCAGCCAATAATTTGGTCATAATTCTCAAAAAGGCTCGGTACGTTAAACCGCCAATCCATCTTATCGCCATTTTTGTACAGTGATTTAGAGAGAAATTGTCTTACACCATCGAGTTCAATATGTTGAGCTAGGATATCCATGGCTTGCTGTCGATTTGCTGGTTTTTCATTAATAACAGCATGTAAGCCGTTAAAAACATTATCGTGACGGTTCGTAGTGTAGGCTACAGGCGCCATGTCGAGAACGACTAACTGCTTGACTACATTTGGCGCAATGTCCACAAGAGCCATCGCGACTTTTCCGCCCATGGAGTGACCAATAACAATAGATGGCTCAACGTTTAAGTGCTGAAGGAGCTGAGCCACATCTTTTGCCATATCGGTATAGTTATGGACTTCGGAGTGGAAAGAGAGGCCGTGATTTCTCAGATCAATACTGATCACCGTGTGATCTTTAATAAGATCGCGGGCGAGTAGACCCAGATTACTTAAACTACCAAACAATCCGTGAATCAAAACAACTGTTTGGCCTTGGCCTTCCTGCTTATAGTTGAGTAATGCTGACATTTTATCTTATTCGTGATGGGTTTAACGTGGAGTATCCGCGTGGATCTCGTTATAATCCCCCAGAGTTTAAACATTGAGAATGTGAAAAGCGAATGAAAACAATTGAGGTTGATGAGGATCTATACCGTTATATAGCTAGTCAAACTAAGCATATCGGTGAAAGCGCCTCGGATATTTTGCGACGCCTTTTAAACCTTGATGGTCAGTTGCAGGAAGCTAAAGCCGCGCCTGTAGTAGAGAAGCCACAAGGGATTGTAGTAAGTAAAGATGCGGGTAAAACGGAATCTGTTGATGTAGTGAAAGAAATGCGTTCGCTGCTTATTTCTGATGAGTTTGCCGGTCTAAAAAAAGCGATTGATCGCTTTATGTTGGTATTATCGACCTTACATAAATTGAATCCAGAAGGTTTCGCCCAGGCTACGAATGTAAAAGGACGCAAACGCGTGTACTTTGCAGATAATGAAGAAACCTTGCTAGCAAACGGTAATACGACCAAGCCAAAAGCCATTCCTGGCACACCGTTTTGGGTTATCACGAATAACAATACAAGTCGTAAAAGACAGATGGTTGAACAAGTGATGGCACACATGGGGTTCCAACCTGACTTAATAGAAAAAGTAACAGGTTCAATCTAAGAAACCTGATAGAAGCCTCATAATGCGTCGCAGTGAGCGGATATTATGAGGCTTTTTTAATTTTATTTGTATTGAAAGAAAGGATGTCAAACATGGCTATGCACCCTCGTGCTGGGCAAAAAGCGCAGCAGGAAGATCTTCACAATATCCCAGCACTCGTTGCTAACTACTTCTTACTTCAACCAGACGCGGCAAACGCAGAACACAAAGTTCAATTTGGTACTTCTGGCCACCGCGGTACTGCAGACAAGCACACTTTTAACGAAAACCACATTTTAGCGATCGCTCAAGCGGTAGCAGAAGTTCGTGCTGAGCAAGGCACAACTGGCCCGTTGTTTGTGGGTAAAGACACGCATGCGCTATCTGAGCCTGCTTTTTCAAGTGTGATTGAAGTATTGATTGCAAATGGTGTGAAAGTGATTGTCCAGCAAGACAACGGTTACACGCCAACACCGGGTATTTCACACGCGATTCTGACTTACAACATCAAACACGATGAAAAAGCAGACGGTATCGTTATTACCCCATCACATAACCCACCACAAGACGGCGGAATCAAATACAATCCGACACATGGTGGTCCTGCAGAAGCTGAGTTGACTCAAGCTATCGAAGATCGTGCGAACGAATTGATTGCTGAAGGTTTACAAGGTGTTAAACGCCTACCACTAGCAGAAGCAAAAGCATCGGATCTGTTTGTAGAGATGGACTTGGTGAAGCCATACATTGATGACCTGGTGAACGTTATCGATATGGAAGCAATCCAAAAAGCGAACCTGAAGATTGGTGTAGATCCATTGGGTGGCAGCGGTATCGATTACTGGCGTCAAATTGGTCAGGCATACAACCTAGACCTAACGCTAGTAAGTGAATCGATCGATCCTTCTTTCCAATTCATGTCGCTAGATAAAGACGGCGTTGTGCGTATGGACTGTTCTTCTCCTTACGCAATGGCGGGTCTATTGGCACTGAAAGACGAATACGATTTAGCATTTGGTAACGATCCTGACTACGACCGTCACGGTATCGTTACGCCAAAAGGTTTGATGAACCCGAACCACTTCTTAGCCGTTTGTATTGACTACTTGTACCGTCATCGTGACGCGTGGGGTAAAGACGTCGCTGTTGGTAAAACACTAGTTTCAAGTGCGCTGATTGATCGTGTTGTTGCGGATCTAGGTCGTGAGCTATGTGAAGTGCCTGTTGGTTTCAAATGGTTTGTAGACGGTCTGTACACTGGTAAGTTTGGTTTCGGCGGCGAAGAAAGTGCTGGTGCGTCTTTCCTTCGTAAAGATGGCACGCCTTGGTCAACAGACAAAGATGGCATCTTGCTATGCCTTCTAGCAGCAGAGATCACTGCGGTAACGGGTAAGAACCCTCAAGATTACTATGAAGAGCTAGCGGCGAAGCACGGTGAGTCGAAGTACAACCGTATTCAAGCTGTAGCAAATGGCCCACAAAAAGACGTATTGAAGAAGTTGTCACCAGAAATGGTTGCGGCTGAAACTCTAGCAGGTGATGCTATCACTGCTCGTCTAACGCATGCACCAGGCAATGGTGCTGCGATTGGCGGCCTTAAAGTAACGACAGCTAACGGTTGGTTCGCTGCTCGTCCATCAGGCACAGAGGACATCTACAAGATTTACTGTGAAAGCTTCAAAGGTGAAGAACATCTGAAACAAATCGAAGCTGAAGCACAAGAGATCGTTAATCAAGTGTTTGCAGCCGCTGGTTTGTAAAACATCCAATGGTCAATGTATCTAGCAAAGGGTTGATGTGAAAACATCAACCCTTTCATGTTTAAGTGCCCCGAACCGCTTTATCTCCGGGCCATGAATCTGGTACCACAAACCAGAATTGACCGTCTTCCGTTTGTGCGTGTATGAATCGATCTAAAGGCTTTTCAATAGGTTGAGAGAAATCGTCTGTACCGATCGCCCAGCATGGTTTATGTAAATGATAAAGTGGTTTACCAATTAAATCCCATTGACTTTGATAGCACCAGTAACCACTAATCTGACTTGGATTTAATTCATAACCCAAGCACTCCTTAGGAGTTGGCTCTGGAGTAAACGGATTAATATAGAGTCGTCCTTGCATCAATAGATGCTCTTGTGGGGCGTCGTTTAACGGAATTATTTTTTGAAATTCCGGGCGATCGCTCATTTTCAATTGATGAGTAAGCATTCTATTCAGTTTTGTATGCAGCTGGTCGTGAGCATTCGGACCATACCAAACGCCGTTATAAAGAAGATAAAACTTAATCGCCACTTCCCAGTGTTCTATTTGATTTGATTCTGTATTCCGCAACACCAAATCTATAGCACCAATGGTCTTACCTTCGATGTCGTTTAACTGAACCTCTTCAGCGATAACCTGATATCGTTCTGAACTAGAGAGAACTGCAGTGCATAAGTGCTGATATAAAAAGCCCAATCTTGGATTACCATTGTATTGCTCAGTGTTCTTTAAAGGCGTTACCGTAAGATCCTCTAAGGTTGCAAACGGAGGGCGTAACTTGAAAAGAGGAGGTGAAGTGGCGATCCATTGGTAAAAGCGTTGCAGTTGGTTCATCCGTATCCCTAAATGTATGGTGAGGCGACAAGCTTTGTTATTGTAACTAAATTTGCTTTTGAGGGTAGGGTGGCTAGCATCGATATTAGGGTTCGAGATACACTTTAAATACCTAAATGATATCAAGGTGCCAGATGTCAAAACGTTGTTGTATCAACTAGGTTGCACACTCTCGGTCTGATTTCATCGAGAGGTTATTTAGGTTTACATGCGCTAGAAATTGGAAGTAATAATGAATAACTTAAAGCTAGAACAGATTCTTAATGACAAACTGTCACCGCAGTTAATTAAAGATTACGCACCAAACGGGTTACAGGTAGAAGGGACGCCAGCCGTAAAGCGTATTATCACTGGCGTAACCGCCTCTCAAGCCTTAATCGATAAAGCGATTGAGCTTAATGCAGACGCATTGCTTGTTCATCATGGCTATTTTTGGAAAGGTGAGCCTGAGCCAATTCGTGGCATGAAAGGTAAACGAATTCGTAGCCTGATCAAAAATGATATCAACTTATATGGTTATCACCTTCCTCTAGATATTCATCCAGAGCTAGGCAACAACGCTGAATTAGCTCGCTTACTTGAAATCGAAGTAGAAGGTGGGCTTGAAGGGCACCCTCAGTCAGTTGCTATGTTTGGGCGCTTGAAAAAGCCGATGTCTGGTGTTGAATTTGCGAGTAAGATCAACCAAGTTCTTGAAAGAGAGCCTCTGCATATCGCTCCAGAGAATACTGATAAGATGATTGAGACAGTCGGCTGGTGTACTGGTGGAGGGCAGGATTTCATTGAACTTGCTGTACAGCACGGGCTGGATGCATTTATCTCTGGAGAAATTTCAGAGCGCACCACTTATACTGCTCGTGAAATGGACATTCATTACTTTGCTGCAGGTCATCATGCTACTGAGCGTTATGGTGTTCAGGCCTTAGGCAAATGGCTAGCGGATGAATATGGCCTACATGTGGAGTTTATCGATATTGATAATCCGGTTTAGCGTTCTCCATTAATAACGTTAAACGCAAAAAAGAAAAAAGGGTTGAGACGAAAATCTCAACCCTTTTGTTTGTCTATCTTCGTACTAAAAGATCATTCACGTTCGTGAAGTGGAGAAAACTCACGTTGTGTTTCGCCAGTGTATAGCTGACGAGGACGACCGATGCGGTTCAGTGGATCGCTGTGCATTTCGTTCCAGTGAGCAATCCAGCCGATGGTACGAGAAATCGCGAAGATAACCGTAAACATAGAAACTGGAATACCAATCGCTTTAAGAATGATACCTGAGTAGAAGTCTACGTTCGGGTACAGCTTCTTAGACACGAAGTACTCATCAGAAAGTGCAATGCGCTCAAGTTCCATTGCAACGTCTAGCAGAGGGTCTTGAATGTTTAGCTCTTTGAGAACTTCATGACACGTTTCGCGCATTACTGTCGCACGTGGGTCGTAGTTCTTGTAAACGCGGTGGCCAAAGCCCATTAAGCGGAATGGGTCATCTTTGTCTTTCGCGCGGTCTACATATTCAGGGATGTTATCGACGCTGCCAATCTCTTCTAGCATTCTCAAGCAGGCTTCGTTTGCGCCACCGTGAGCAGGCCCCCAAAGGGATGCAATACCAGCGGCAATACATGCAAATGGGTTCGCACCAGAAGAGCCAGCTAGGCGAACAGTTGATGTCGACGCATTCTGTTCGTGATCCGCGTGTAGAGTGAAAATCTTATCCATCGCACGGGCAACCACAGGATTTACTTCATACTCTTCGCAAGGGTTTGCGAACATCATATGCAAGAAGTTCTCTGCGTAGCTAAGGTCGTTACGAGGGTAAATAAATGGCTGACCGATAGAGTATTTGTAACACATCGCCGCCAGTGTTGGCATTTTTGACAGCAGACGGTACGCTGCAATTTCGCGGTGTTCGTCGTTGTTAATGTCAAGAGAGTCGTGATAGAAGGCTGCAAGTGCTCCAACTACACCACACATTACCGCCATTGGATGAGCATCGCGTCGGAAGCCATGGAAAAAGCTTGCGATTTGCTCGTGTACCATTGTGTGACGAGTAACGGTCGTTTTGAATTGCTCGTATTGTTCTCGGGTAGGGGCTTCACCATAAAGAAGGATGTAACATACTTCTAAGTAATCTGCGTTATTGGCTAATTGATCAATCGGGAAACCGCGGTGCAAAAGAATACCTTTGCCGCCATCGATGTACGTGATTGATGATTCACAAGATGCAGTGGCAAGAAAACCTGGGTCAAAAGTAAAGTAACCATTGGCTCCCAGCTTACGAACGTCAATTACAGGTGTACCTAGCGTACCGTCCATAATTGGCAGTTCGATTGGCGCTTGACCTTCAACATGAAGGGTCGCTTTCTTATCCGCCATAACAATCTCCTTTGTTTATTATTTAATCCGTCCAGGATGTTTATGTGCCATTTTTGTACTGTTGTTAAAGCTTAAAGTCAATTTTTCTCCATCTTTGTGTGCACTTGTTATGATTTTTCTCATGAAAATCGTTAAAAATCTGTTCTATGTAGCATAATTTGTTACACCAATTGTATTAGAATGTTGCTCGCCGTATATTGGCAAAGAAAATTTTAGTTAAATCCTTATAAATTCGGGGCTAGAAACAAAGAGTGAGGTTTGTTGCTGGATTCCGTTTGTTAACAACTTGTTTACAATTATCTGAGTGGTTACTCGCGATATTTGTTAAATAGATGTTAACTTTTGTACGTTTGGAAGCTGAAATTGGTTATAACAATAAATGCTCAATGGAGCTGAGTGAGCAAGCCCGTGAAAGAAAGAAAGTCAAGACCTGTTAATTTAGATTTACAGACCATCCACTTTCCTATCACAGCAATCGCATCCATCCTACACCGTGTGTCTGGGGTAATTACGTTTGTTGCGGTGGGTATATTACTGTGGTTACTATCCATTTCTCTGTCATCCCCAATGGGTTTTATGGAAGCCGCTGACATCGTCGATAGCTTCTTCGTAAAATTCATCCTGTGGGGAATTCTTACTGCACTTGCCTACCACATCGCAGGTGGTATCCGTCACTTATTGATGGATCTAGGTCACTTTGAAGAACTAGATTCAGGCACGATGAGCGCTAAAGTCGCGTTTGGTGCAACAGCAGTATTATCATTATTGGCGGGGATCTTGGTATGGTAAAACACGTATCTTCATTTGGTCGTAATGGTGTACACGATTTCCTACTAATTCGTGCAACTGCAATCATTATGACGCTATACACGATTTATCTGATTAGCTTCTGTGCATTTTCAGATATCTCTTACGCATCTTGGAGCCAATTCTTTGGTGGTACCTTCACTAAAGTATTCACCATGTTGGCACTTGTCTCGATCCTGATTCACGCTTGGGTTGGTTTGTGGCAAGTATTAACTGATTACATTAAGTGCGCGAAACTACGTGGCGCACTACAACTTGGTGTTATTGCCGTGCTATTCGGCTATGTCTTCTCTGGTCTATTTATTCTGTGGGGTGCGTAAGTGTCTATTCCAGTTCGTGAGTTTGATGCCGTAGTAATCGGCGCTGGTGGTGCAGGTATGCGCGCTGCACTACAAATTTCAGAGCAAGGCCTATCATGTGCTTTGTTGTCAAAAGTATTTCCAACACGTTCTCATACTGTGTCTGCACAGGGCGGCATTACCGTTGCTCTGGGTAACTCGCACAAAGACGATTGGCAATGGCACATGTACGATACCGTTAAAGGTTCCGACTACATCGGTGACCAGAACGCGATTGAATACATGTGTAAAAATGGTCCTGAGTCAGTTATCGAGCTTGAAAAAATGGGTCTGCCATTCTCTCGTTTCGATAACGGTACCATCTACCAACGTCCATTCGGTGGTCAATCTAAAGAGTTTGGTGGTGAGCAGGCTGCTCGTACAGCCGCTGCTGCAGACCGTACTGGTCACGCACTTCTTCACACGCTTTACCAGCAAAACGTAAAACACAAAACAACCATCTTCTCGGAGTGGTACGCTTTAGATCTTGTGAAAAACCAAGACGGCGCAATCATGGGTTGTACTGCGATTTGTATGGAAACGGGTGAAATCTGTTACTTCAAATCAAAAGCAACCATTCTAGCTACAGGTGGTGCAGGTCGTATTTACGCATCGACCACTAACGCGCACATCAACACGGGTGATGGCGTTGGTATGGCACTTCGCGCAGGCGTTCCAATGCAAGACATGGAAATGTGGCAGTTCCACCCAACAGGTATTGCTGGCGCGGGTGTTCTAGTGACGGAAGGTTGTCGTGGTGAAGGTGGTTACCTTCTAAATAAAGATGGTGAACGCTTCATGGAGCGCTACGCACCAAACGCGAAAGACCTTGCTGGTCGTGACGTGGTTGCTCGTTCAATGATGATTGAAATTCGTGAAGGCCGCGGCTGTGATGGTCCTTGGGGTCCACATATCAAGTTGAAACTTGATCACCTTGGTAAAGAAGTACTTGAATCACGTCTACCAGGTATCTGTGAACTGTCTCGTACATTTGCACACGTTGACCCAGTGAAAGAGCCAATTCCAGTAATTCCAACTTGTCACTACATGATGGGTGGTGTACCTACTCAAGTCTCTGGCCAAGCAATTAAGCAGAAGGCCGACGGTAGCGAGATGGAAGTACAAGGCCTTTACGCATGTGGTGAGATTGCTTCTGTATCGGTACACGGTGCTAACCGTCTGGGTGGCAACTCATTACTAGACTTGGTCGTATTTGGTCGTGCCACTGGCTTGCACCTTGGCGAAACGCTAGCAGCGCAAGCAGAAGCTCGTCCTGCAACAGAATCTGATATTGAAGCGTCTCTAGCGCGTACTATGCGTTGGGAAAACAGCACTGGTGGTGAAGATCCAGTTCAGATTCGTAAAGACCTACAAGCATGCATGCAAAACAGCTTCTCGGTATTCCGTGAAGGCGATGCGATGGCAACCGGTCTAGAAGAGTTGAAAGTGATTCGCGAACGTTTGAAAGACGCGCATCTAGCGGACAAGTCTTCAGAGTTCAACACGCAGCGTATCGAGTGTCTAGAACTTGATAACCTGATGGAAACCGCGTTTTCAACTGCCGTTGCAGCGAACTACCGTACAGAGAGTCGTGGCGCACATGCTCGTTTCGATTTCCCTGAGCGTGATGATGAGAACTGGCTATGTCACTCTATCTACAATCCGGAAACAGAAGCGATGACTAAGCGTGATGTAAACATGACGCCAACGCATCGTGAAGCTTTCCCGCCGAAAGTACGTACATACTAAAGGGAGGATACGACTATGAAATTAAACTTCTCTTTATACCGTTACAATCCGGATGTGGATACTAAGCCTTACATGAAAGAGTATACCCTTGAGGTAGACGAAGGCTCAGACATGATGGTGCTTGATGCATTGATTCTGCTAAAAGAGCAAGATCCAAGCATCGCTTTCCGTCGCTCATGCCGTGAAGGGGTGTGTGGTTCTGATGGTTTGAATATGAATGGTAAAAACGGCCTAGCGTGTATCACACCGTTATCTGCTCTACAAGGCGATAAGATAGTTATTCGTCCACTACCAGGGTTACCTGTCGTGCGCGATCTTATCGTTGACATGACGCAGTTCTATGATAACTATGCGAAAGTTAAACCATTCTTGATTGATGATGGTGCATTACCACCATCACGTGAGAACCTACAATCGCCTGATGATCGTGCGCATTTAGATGGATTGTACGAATGTATCATGTGTGCATGTTGTACAACGTCTTGCCCATCATTCTGGTGGAACCCTGATAAATTCATCGGCCCAGCTGGTCTTCTCGCAGCGTACCGTTGGCTAATTGATAGCCGCGATACGGCAACAGATGAACGTTTGTCTGAGCTTGATGATGCATTTAGCGTTTTTCGTTGCCATGGCATCATGAATTGTGTAAGTGTTTGTCCTAAGGGATTAAATCCGACGAAAGCCATCGGTCACATTAAGTCGATGTTGGTTAATCGTTCGGTTTAATTTACTCGCTCTTAGGAGTGTCGCAGTGTTGCGGATCACCCGATATGACCGCTTCACTGCTTCAGTAATATTCGAGTAAAGAATACAAAAATTGCCGACCGTATTTTTAGTCGGCTCTTATAGCTCGGCAAAGACCGAAGCAAACGTGAAAACTACTGGTTAAGGGAAAATATGCACAACGGCGTGATGAAGGCATGGCTCGAGTCTTCACACTTGGCTGGCGCCAATGCAACGTATGTAGAGGACCTCTACGAACTGTATCTAAGTGATCCCGATCTGGTAAGTGAGGAGTGGAAACGTGTTTTTGAAGGCTTGCCTAAGCCATCAGAAGAAGTGGCAGAACAACCACATTCACGTGTCCGTGACTACTTCCGACGACTCGCTAGAGAAACAAAGCATTACAATGTCCAAGTTAGTGACCCAGATGTCGATGCAAAACAAGTAAAAGTTCTACAGCTAATCAACGCATACCGTTTCCGCGGGCATGAAGCTGCAGAATTAGACCCACTAGGTCTATGGCAACGCCCAACAGTGGCGGAGTTAGACCCTGCTTTTCATAATCTTACCGAAGATGACTTCGAAGAAACTTTCAACGTAGGTTCTTTTGCTGTTGGGCAAGAAACCATGAAGTTGAAAGATATCTATGAAGCCCTCAACAAAACTTATTGCGGTTCCATCGGTGCTGAATATATGCACATGACTGACACAGAGCAAAAGCGTTGGATTCAGCAACGCCTTGAGTCTGTCGTAGGCCAGCCATCATTCAACAAAGATGAGAAGCGCACATTCCTAGAAGAGCTAACAGCCGCTGAAGGTTTGGAGCGTTACCTCGGGGCGAAATTCCCAGGTGCAAAACGTTTCTCTTTAGAAGGTGGTGATGCGTTGATTCCGATGACGAAAGAGTTGATTCGTCATGCGGGTACAAGTGGAATGCGTGAAGTGGTTATCGGTATGGCTCACCGCGGTCGTTTGAACATGCTGGTGAACGTACTTGGTAAGAAACCTCAAGACCTGTTTGATGAGTTCGCCGGTAAACACGACGAAACTTGGGGGACGGGTGATGTGAAATATCACCAAGGTTTCTCTGCTGATTTTGCGACTCCAGGCGGTGATGTTCACTTAGCGCTTGCATTTAACCCATCACACCTAGAAATCGTAAACCCGGTAGTCATGGGCTCAGTTCGAGCACGTCAAGACCGCTTGGGTGATAATCAAGGTAGCAAAGTGCTTCCTATCACCATCCACGGTGATTCAGCAATCGCTGGTCAGGGTGTGGTTGCCGAAACGTTCAACATGTCTCTTGCTCGTGGGTTCCAAGTTGGTGGTACGGTACGTATCGTCATCAACAACCAAGTAGGCTTTACGACGTCTAATCCTCGTGACACGCGTTCTACGATGTACTGTACCGATATCGCGAAGATGGTGCAGGCGCCAATTTTCCATGTAAATGCCGATGACCCAGAAGCAGTTGCTTTTGTTACTCGCATTGCATTGGATTACCGTAACGAGTTCAAGCGCGATGTCGTGATCGATCTTGTATGTTACCGTCGCCACGGTCACAATGAGGCGGATGAGCCAAATGCGACTCAGCCTTTGATGTACCAGAAAATCAAAAAGCATCCTACACCACGCAAATTGTATGCAGATGTTCTGATCGATAAAAATGAATCAGATATCGAGACAGCGACTCAGTTAGTCAATGAGTATCGCGATGCATTAGATCGCGGTGAAGTGGTTGTTAAAGAATGGCGTCCAATGGCGTTGCACTCTGTAGACTGGTCCCCTTACTTAGGGCACGAATGGGATATGGAGTGGGATTCAAAATACGACAAGACACGCCTTATTGAGCTAGGCAATCGTCTGTGTCAGTACCCAGAAAGCCATAAACTGCAAAGCCGTGTTAATAAGCTATACAACGATCGTCTAGCAATGATGACCGGTGAAAAAGCTATTGACTGGGGTATGGCTGAAACATTGGCATATGCTACATTGGTTGACGATGGCAAGCGTATTCGTCTTTCTGGTCAGGACTCGGGTCGTGGTACTTTCTTCCACCGTCACTCGGTTCTTCATAACCAAACCGATGCAAGCACTTACATTCCATTAGCGAATATTCATGACAACCAAGGGCCATTCCAAGTCTTTGACTCAGTATTGTCAGAAGAAGCTGTGTTGGCGTTTGAATACGGTTACGCAACAGCCGAACCAGGTGGTTTAACTATCTGGGAAGCACAGTTTGGTGATTTTGCCAACGGTGCACAAGTTGTTATCGACCAGTTTATCTCGTCAGGCGAGCAAAAGTGGGCGCGTTTGTGCGGTCTTACTATGCTTCTACCTCATGGTTATGAAGGTCAAGGTCCTGAGCACTCATCTGCACGTTTAGAGCGTTACCTTCAGCTTTGTGCTGAGCAAAATATGCAGGTTGTGGTTCCTTCAACACCGGCTCAGGTGTACCACATGATTCGTCGTCAGGTTGTACGCCCAATGCGTCGACCTCTCATTGTTATGTCACCGAAATCTTTGCTGCGCCACCCTCTATGTACTTCAACGATTGAAGACTTGGCGGATGGTACATTCCAATCTGCAATTCCAGAAGTAGATGATTTAGAACCAAGCAAAGTGAAACGTGTCGTGTTCTGTGCTGGTAAGGTTTACTTTGACCTACTAGAGCAGCGCCGTAACAACGAGCAAGACGATGTTGCTATCGTGCGTATTGAACAGCTTTACCCATTCCCAATGGAAGAAGTACAAACAGCAATTGCTCAATACACTAACGTTGAAGACTTCGTGTGGTGTCAGGAAGAACCTCAGAACCAAGGTGCTTGGTACTGTAGCCAACATAACTTCCGTGCCGCTATTCCTGCAGGTGCAAATCTTAAATACGCAGGTCGCCCAGCTTCTGCTTCGCCAGCAGTTGGCTACATGTCGGTGCACTTGAAACAACAAAAAGCGTTGGTTGAAGACGCTCTGAACGTGAACTCAAAAACTTCGAATTAAGAACTAGAAGTTAAAGGAAGAAACAGATATGACAATTGAAATTCTGGTTCCAGATTTACCTGAATCAGTTGCTGATGCAACCGTAGCGACATGGCACAAACAACCGGGCGACGCAGTAGAGCGTGACGAGGTTTTGGTTGACATCGAAACAGACAAAGTTGTGCTAGAAGTTCCAGCTCCGGAAGCTGGCGTTTTAGAAGCTATTGTTGAAGCAGAAGGTGCGACAGTACTTTCTAAACAAATCATTGCTAAATTGAAGCCAGGCGCAGTTGCAGGTGAACCAACTGCAGACAAAACAGAAGGTACTGAAGCATCTCCTGATAAGCGTCACAAAGCTGCGCTTAGCGAAGAAAGTAATGACGCACTAAGCCCAGCAGTGCGCCGTTTATTGGCTGAACATGGCTTAGAAGCAAGCCAAGTGAAAGGCACTGGTGTTGGTGGTCGTATTACGCGCGAAGATATTGAAGCGCATCTTGCGAACGCTAAATCTGCGTCAAAAGAAGACTCGCCAGCAGTGGTTGACGTGCCGGCAGCGGCTCGCAGTCAGAAACGTGTTCCAATGACTCGCCTTCGTAAGACAGTTGCTAACCGTTTGCTAGAAGCGAAGAACAACACGGCAATGCTAACGACGTTTAACGAAGTGAACATGAAACCAATCATGGACCTTCGTAAGCAGTACAAAGATCAGTTCGAAGAGCGTCACGGTATTCGTTTGGGCTTCATGTCTTTCTACGTGAAAGCAGTGACAGAAGCGCTTAAGCGTTACCCAGAAGTAAATGCTTCGATTGATGGCGATGACATTGTTTACCACAACTACTTCGACATTAGCATGGCGGTATCAACGCCACGTGGTCTAGTTACACCTGTCCTAAAAGACTGTGACAAGCTTGGTTTCGCTGATGTTGAAAAAGGCATCAAAGAACTGGCTATCAAAGGTCGTGATGGCAAGCTAACGGTAGACGAGCTAATGGGCGGTAACTTCACTATCACAAACGGTGGTGTGTTCGGTTCACTAATGTCTACACCAATCATCAACCCACCTCAATCAGCGATTCTTGGTATGCATAAGATCCAAGAGCGTCCGATGGCAGTGGATGGCAAAGTTGAAATCTTGCCGATGATGTACCTAGCGTTATCTTACGATCACCGCCTAATTGACGGTCGTGAATCAGTTGGTTTCCTAGTAACGATTAAAGAGTTACTAGAGGACCCAGCACGTCTCCTATTAGACGTTTAATATCGCTAAAACGTCTAGTTATCGTAGGTAGCTAGACGTTAAAAATTTCAATGGCTAGACTAGCTCAACGTTTGGCCTTCATTTGAATCCTTCAGTATGAGAACTCATGATAAAGGATTGATTTGAGAAGACCCTACAGACGTACAAGCAGCCAAGACTGCAGCGTTATGGAAATAATAAATCCCTTAAGGGAAAAACAGACGGAATATCGAAATGAATTTGCATGAATACCAAGCCAAACAGCTGTTTGCAGAATTCGGTTTGCCTGTGCCAGAAGGCTACGCGTGTGATACACCACAAGAAGCTTTTGAAGCCGCAGGCCGTATTAGTACAGCCAAGAAAGTAGTTAAATGTCAGGTTCACGCTGGTGGCCGTGGTAAAGCGGGTGGCGTAGAGCTACACGATACAAAAGAAGGCGTTAAAGAGTTTGCACAGAAGTGGTTAGGTAAAAACCTAGTAACTTACCAAACAGACGCAAATGGTCAGCCAGTAACAAAAATCCTTGTTGAAGAAGCTTCAAATATTGCGAACGAACTATACCTAGGTGCGGTAGTTGACCGTGCTAGCCGTAAGATCGTTTTCATGGCTTCTACCGAAGGTGGTGTGGAAATTGAAAAAGTTGCGGAAGAAACGCCGGAACTCATCCACAAAGCAGCAATTGACCCACTAGTAGGTCCACAAGCTTACCAAGGTCGTGAGCTAGCGTTCAAACTTGGTCTTGAAGGCGACCAAATCAAACAATTCGTTAAGATCTTTATGGGTCTTGGCACTATGTTTTCTCAGTACGATCTTGCTCTGCTAGAGATCAACCCACTTGTGATTACTGGTGAAGGCAACTTGCTATGTCTTGACGGTAAGATCAACATCGACTCAAACGCACTGTACCGTCAGCCTAAGCTTCGTGAAATGCACGATCCTTCACAAGAAGATGAGCGTGAAGCACACGCAGCTCAGTGGGAGCTGAACTACGTAGCACTAGACGGTAACGTTGGCTGTATGGTTAACGGTGCAGGCCTAGCAATGGGTACGATGGATATCGTAAACCTACACGGCGGCAAACCAGCTAACTTCTTAGATGTAGGTGGCGGCGCGACGAAAGAGCGTGTTGCTGAAGCATTCAAGATCATCCTATCTGATGACAATGTGAAAGCGGTACTTGTTAACATCTTCGGTGGTATTGTACGTTGTGACATGATCGCAGAAGGTATTATCGGCGCGGTTAAAGAGGTAGGCGTAAGCGTACCTGTTGTTGTTCGTCTTGAAGGCACTAACGCTGACCTAGGTCGCGAAGTTCTTGCTAATTCTGATGTTGATATCATTGCTGCTGAGTCGCTAACTGATGCTGCTCAGAAAGTTGTTGCTGCTGCGGAGGCTAAATAATGTCTGTATTAATTAACAAAGACACTAAAGTAATCTGTCAGGGGTTCACTGGTGGTCAAGGTACTTTCCACTCAGAGCAAGCTATCGCATACGGTACGCAAATGGTTGGCGGTGTGTCTCCAGGTAAAGGTGGCCAAACTCACCTAGGTCTTCCTGTATTCAACACAGTTCGTGAAGCAGTAGAAGCGACTGGCGCAACAGCGACAGTCATCTACGTACCAGCACCTTTCTGTAAAGATGCAATCCTAGAAGCGATTGACGCGGGTATCGAGCTAATCGTAACGATTACTGAAGGTATCCCTACTACAGATATGATCGACGTAAAAGTGAAGCTAGAAGAAACTGGCGTTCGCATGATTGGTCCTAACTGTCCGGGCGTTATCACTCCTGATGAGTGTAAGATCGGTATCATGCCTGGTCACATCCACAAGAAAGGCAAAGTAGGTATTGTATCTCGTAGCGGTACTCTAACTTACGAAGCAGTTAAACAAACCACTGACGAAGGTTTCGGCCAGTCTACTTGTGTTGGTATCGGTGGTGACCCAATCCCGGGTTCAAACTTCATTGATATCCTAAAACTGTTCCAAGAAGACCCTGAGACAGAAGCGATCGTTATGATCGGTGAGATCGGTGGTACTGCAGAAGAAGAAGCAGCAGCATACATTAAAGAAAATGTAACGAAGCCAGTGGTTTCTTACATTGCTGGTGTAACTGCGCCTCCTGGTAAGCGTATGGGCCATGCTGGTGCGATTATCTCTGGTGGTAAAGGTACTGCTGAAGACAAGTTCGCTGCACTAGAAGCGGCTGGCGTTAAAACTGTGAAATCTCTAGCAGAGATTGGCCAAGGTCTACGTGAAGTGACGGGTTGGTAATCGACCACACTACTTAATAAGTATTAAAAAGCCTGCGACTTCGCAGGCTTTTCTTTTTCCGTTTCCGTGGGTTTATGTTTGTTGTTAGCAAGGTCTTTCGCGTTTAATGCTCAATGCGATTATGCTTTGCTTTTAATCAGCTGGCTCAGCATAAATAAGGATGTTGCGCTGATCACTACAGAAGGGCCGGCCGGTGTATCGAAGTGCCATGATAGGCTAAGCCCCATCAGTACTGCCACTGAGCCAATAATAGATGCGAACAATGCCATTTGCTCTGGTGATGAAGAGACTTTACGTGCTGTTGCTGCTGGGATAATTAGGAGCGAAGTCATGATCAACGCGCCAACGAACTTCATACCTACTGCGATTACTACACCCACCATTAGCATTAACACCAATCGAACTAAGTCTGTATTCACGCCCTCAACAGCGGCAAGTTCTTCACTAACAGTGCTAGAAAGCAGTGGGCGCCAGAAGACGTACAAACACGCACTCACCGCAACAACACCTGCGTAAATAAACATCAGATCTTGTGGAGAGACGGCAAGTAAGTCCCCAAATAGGTAGCTCATTAAATCGACGCGCACGTTTTCCAAAAAGCTAACCGATACTAAACCGATAGAGAGTGCACTGTGTGCCAAGATACCTAACAACGTGTCTGTAGCCACAAGTTGTTGCTTTTGCAGAGTGACAAGCAAAACGGCCAGAGCTAAACAGCAGACGAGTAGCGCAAGGTAGAGATTTACGTTGAGCAAGAAGCCCAGCGCTAGGCCCATTAACGATGCATGAGCTAGGGTATCTCCGAAGTAAGCCATTTTACGCCAAACGACAAATGACCCAAGTGGACCGGCAATGATCGCAATACCAATACCAGCAAGAATAGAAGGTAGGAGAAACTCAATCATGATGGTGATGTCCGTGTTTATGGTGGGAGCATGATGTCGCATCACCGCTTACTGGCGTTCCGGATAAATCGTGATGATGGTGCTCATGGTCGTGATGATAAAACGCGAGAGATTCTCTCGCTGCATTGCCAAATAGCGCGATGTAAGAAGGGTGCTGAGTAATAGTGGCAGGTGAACCTGAGCAGCAAACATGGTGATGCAGACAAATAACATCGTCCGTTTTCGCCATCACTAAATGTAAGTCATGCGATACCATAAATACGCCACAATCAAAGCGGTGACGAATGCTCTCAATTAAGTCATAGAGATCGATTTGACCTTGGATATCCACCCCCTGAGCTGGTTCGTCTAATACTAATAGCTGAGGACGCTGAAGCAGAGCGCGCGCCAGTAACACTCGTTGGTTTTCACCACCGGATAAGCGATGCATATTACTATTAAGTAAATGTTCAGCGCCAACAAGCCTTAATGCATCAATGCACTCCTGCTTACTGTATTTTCCTGCTAAATTTAGGAAGCGGGTTACATTCAATGGAAGGGAGTCATTGAGCTTCAACTTTTGAGGAACGTAACCAATTTTCAGTTTTCTTTGTCGGTTCAACTTGCCGCTAGTCGGCTTTTGAAGACCTAAGATAACTTTGACTAACGTTGATTTTCCCGCTCCATTGGGACCAATTAGGGTAGTTATTTTGCCCTTTTCTAATTCCATACTAATGTTATCGAGAACTCTGCGGCCATCGAACTCGACGCATAACTGCTCAAGATGGACTAAGGAAGACATGAATGAAACTCATTTGCAAATCAATAATGTTATAATGTAACATTATCTCACTTTCCACGCCATATCCCAAGTAAAACTATGAAAAGAGCATTAATTCTTGCTGCCTCAGCAATGTTAACACTGCCAGCACAGGCGGTAACGGTACTGACGAGTATCAAACCTATTCAGTTGTTAGTAACAGAGCTTACTCAAGGAGTAACTTCACCAGACGTGCTATTGCAGTCTAACACATCACCCCATGACTATGCTTTGCGTCCATCGGATGTTAAAAAGGTCGCTTCGGCTGATTTGGTTATCTGGTACGGACATGATCTTGAACCGTTTCTAGAGAAAGTTGTTTCGGATAGATCGAATACTTTGACTATTAGTCAAATTCCAAATCTAGAATTGCGTGAATTTGATAGTGAGCACAACCATGACCATGATGGGCACGATCATGGCTCACATGATCCGCACTTTTGGCTAGGTGTAAGCCAAGCACAACAAGTGGCCAAGGCTGTTGTGAATCAACTTGTATCACTTGATCCGGAAAATGCAGCTCAATATCAAGCGAACCTCAAAAAGTTTGAACTCGAGCTAAAAGACACTGACCAACAGATAAAGCAGAAGCTGGCACCAGTAAAAAACAAAGGTTACTTTGTATTCCATGATGCTTACGGTTATTTCGAAGATCGTTATGAACTAAATCAAATGGGGTATTTTACTGTGAGCCCAGAACGCAAGCCAGGAGCGAAGACCTTAATTCAAATTCGTCAAAAGCTAAGTGGTGAAGATGTGGCTTGTGTATTTTCTGAACCTCAGTTTACCCCGGCTGTCGTTCAGAGCGTAATGAGAGGCAGTGATGTCGCTAAAGGCGAGCTTGACCCGTTAGGGAGTACAATTGAAGCAAAACCTGGCAGTTACTTTACTTTTCTCAACAATATGGCGAATAGTTTTGAGCAATGCTTGAACAAAAAGTCAGATTAAGTGCTGTCGTAATGTAGGAGTAGTCTTTTTAACGTGATCCAGTAGTAAGAATTACAACCTTTGGTAAGGCGAGCCTTTTCTCAGAAAGTAATTGAGATATCATTACCAATAATTATCAGCTCAAAATAACCGTATCAATCCATGTTTTACAAACGATGAACGGTCACTTTCAGAGCACAAATTGATACAAAAGGTTTTCGTCTTGCTACGCCAATTAGCCCTTGCTCTGTTGGGCTTTGTCTTATCCTACCAAGCATTTGCGCTTCATAATGCAAATGCAATCTTTTACCCTTTGCCAACTCAGGCAAAGGGTACTTTTATCGCGGCTAAAAAGTTGTTCTTGGGTGAAAAGGGCGGTTTGTGGATTCATGACGTACACGGACGAGTCCTGTTTTACGATGGTCAAACTATATTGCCTAAATCAGGTAGCTTCCTACAAACGTCGGCTAAGCAGTTGGCTTATCATAAAGGTGCTTTTTGGACCTTTATTGAAAATGAGGTCTATCGAACCTATCCAAATCAGGAACGACGTTTAGTCTTTAGTTTAAATCCAGGCTCACAAATAAGAAAAATAGGGTCTTCAAAGAACTATATTTGGGTGAGTGATGGCGCGCATTTCTATACCTACAATATCGACACTAGCGAGTTAAACTCTTTCTCTCTATTGCAGCTCTATCAACATAGTAATAATAGCTACGTTTACATTAATGATGCGGTGCTAGTTGAAACCAAGTGGGCACTAGCAACGACTTCCGGCTTCTATCTTTCTGAAGGTGATAAGTTTGACCATGTCGCTGCCTCAGGTCAAAACTACATTGAGAAAGTCTATTATTCACACACGCGAAGAGAAATTTTGATAGGTACATTGCGTGGCGCTTTAATTTTCAACATTTACCAGCCTGATAAAGAAGTGATTAGAATTGGCGGCTCACATGTTTTGACATTCGCAGAGACAAATCAAGAGTATTGGGTGGGGACCGAGCATGGTCTTTATTTGTACTCATTTTTTTCAGGTGAGGTCACCGAAGTCGCGCCTGCAAGTTTTCTTGAGTTAGAGTTAGATAACACGAAGATTTATTCGTTGTTGAGCGACAATATGGGAGGGATGTGGATTGCGACTAACCAAGGTATTCGTTATTACTCGCTATTTAGTAAAAAATTTGAACGAGTGACCTTTAGTAGTTATGACTCACACACCCTATCAGGACGAATTCGGCAAACTATTGAAGGTCCTGATGGTGCGCTTTGGTTTGCTGATGACCGAAAGATTTATCGTTCAGGAAAGAGTGGGATTAACCAAGTCTTAGAGTTGGAGTCGCAGATCAATGAATTTGCGTTTCAAAACGGTATGCTTTGGCTTGCGACCTCAAAAGGGCTGGAAATATTTGAGCTAAATGGTCTCAACAAGATTACATATCCTTATTTACAGGTTATGGCCGGACATGCCGTAGAGCATGTGACCGTTGATGGTGATGACCGTCTTTGGGTATCAAGCGGATACCATCTTTACAATGTTGATACTGCTGCACGAAGCGTACGAAACTTTGGAAGTGAGTGGCTAGTAAGTCAGTATTTGCCTGCTAAGGTTACGCGCCTATATGATACTGAAGATGCCCTATTAATAGGCACCGATCATGGCGTATACCAATACAGTAATGACAACATCCAGTTTATCCGTTTTTCAGAAAAGTTTGGTGAATCATTAGACATGACCACGGCGGTTGATGGCAGCCAGTGGTTTGCTTCATCTTATGGTGTGTTTAAAACTGATACACGAAGCGATGAAAAACGTGTTGTTGAAATGAGTGAGCCCAACGCCAGACCTGCTTGCTTGATCAGAGACAGGCAAGGTGTATGGTTAGCTTCCTCTGTCGGTTTAAGCTATTACCACCTTTCGGGTGAGTTAGTGAAACATTACTCATCGTCATCAGGCTTAATGAACAATGAGTTCCTCCCTGGTATTTGTAGCGTTATACAGCAGACAGAAATTGGTGAGCGAGAGCTTGTTCTGGGGTCGAAGTACGGACTCGTAAAAGCAGAAGCATCCAAGCTGCTTGTATCTAATCCCCCAGAGTCTAAGTTTATTGTTAGCCAAGTTGTGCTTGAAAATGAAGTTCTGCAAGTTGGTAGTGCCGATCTGAATGGGCTCACACTGCCATATGGATCTTCGCTGAGTTTTTTATTCGGTGTGATGCCAAAACCAGACAGTCAAAACTTGTACTATCGATTGAACAACGATGACCCATGGCAAACGTTAGAGGGGGGCCAACTGACACTCGAGCACCTTAGTTCCGGTGAATATCACTTGCAGGTCAGTAATGAGTCTCAAGTTGCCGCTGGAGTCGTTGGTTTAGAATCTCACTTTATCGTCCTTCATCCTTGGTATCTATCGCGATTTGCTATTTTAGGCTTTGTCGTAGCTAGTATTGCGGTCGTTGCAGTACTCGTATTCTGGCGCTCGCGCTACGTTGTACAGGCTAACCGTGATCTAGCAGCTCAAGTGACCCTCAAAACGAATCAGTTAAGACATCAAAGTAGAGTGTTGCTTACGAGCAACCAGCAATTACGTAAACAGATTCAAGTTAGAAACCTACTCGTAGACCATGTAGCTCTATCCATAAAATCAAGCGTCGACTTTATTGTGGCGAAACTACCTATGCCTCTGGATACTGCGACAGAGGAGCATTTGGCTAAAACGAATTGGCAGTTAAATGAACTCAAAAGTGTTCCAAGTGATGTAAGTGGTGGGAGCCAGAACTACAACTTGAGTCAGATAACTCAGTCAGTGGTTGATGTATGGCAAGATGACTTTGCAAAAGCGGGTATTTTGGTAGAGCTAGAAGATGAGAGCAAGCAGAGCCGGGTTGCTCTGGAAAGCTTTAATCTTGATGTTATTTTCAATAGCATTTTTGCCAATATCATCAAGCGCTCTTTCCGAGGTCAAACGGTTAGAATTATGCTAGAAGAGGGGCATGATATTGTGTCATTGAGCTTTCTTGATTACGGGACGCAATTACCTAATAAAGTCGCGACTGGGTTTCCATCTAACTTAAATCACTCTGAGTTGAGTATTGACCACCTTGCCCAATTAGTGACAACGAGTGGTGGTTATTTGGCTGTCTTCTCTTCTGATGCTCAAAACAAAGTCGAGATTACATGGCCATCTGCGAAGGAAAGTAGTTATCTGGATGAACCGCAGCAAGAACCCAATCCTGTAACTATTGCAGAAGATCAAGTCACACCAGAGAAAGAGTGGTTGCAAAAAGTCTATCAATTAGTGGCAGAGCATTACCATGATCCTGAATTTGGCACTGCGTCAGCCGCTAAAATGCTGTATATGTCTGAACGCTCTTTGCAGAGACGTTTTAAATCTGCCTCGTCAAGAACGTTAAAAGACTATGTCACAGAGGTTCGTTTAGAAACGGCGTGTGAACAGTTATTGGCGGGTGAGAAAATCAGTGAAGTCGCCTTTAACTGTGGCTTTAATGATCCATCTTACTTTAGCCAAAAGTTTAAGCTACATTTTGGTTTGCCCCCGTCCAAGTTTGCTTTGACTCAAGAAAGCCAAGAAATTAACTAGAAAACCTTCATTACACGCTCCCTAGTTAATAGTTAAGATGCTGGGGAGCTGCATGCAGTGCTCTATTATTGCTGCAGTTGCTAACGCAGTGAGTTTCATTGTTTTTTCATCACATCTAGCCTACAAATCCATTCTCAACACGTAAGCACGATCACGTTCTATCTGTTAGTCGCGATGTTCATAGCAATAAGCATAAATGGCTTCAAGAGAATGATTTATTGATAGTTGCAACAAATAAATGACAGTTGTATTGCTGTATCAAAAGAGCGTTGTTCATTTGGGTGAATGATGGTGTGCGACATTCGTGAAAACGAAAACTGTGTTGAAAAGATGAATAAGGTAAAGAAGTTTTGAAAGAGGTGAAAAAAAATATCGTGGTATAGCCGGGGGGACTATACCACGGGTGTCAAGGACACCTTCGCTTGCTGCCGGAGTGACATGTTGCCATGCCACCTCTGGAATTTATTAGAGAGGTTGCCCTCTCGATGGAGTAACTATACGAGAGGTTACTTATTTTTCTTATAAAAATAACGCCATGTTTATATGAGAAAAGCGACAACGTTTGGTTTTTTACTTAACCAATTGTTTTAATTTGTATTTTTTGTTTTCTATCTTGGTTTGTGACATTTTTGTTTCGTTAGGTGTCATTTTTAATTGTTAATTTTGACGTAAATAACGAGAGGAAATTTACGAAGTTAACGTTTGAAAGCGTGAAAACATTTACGGAATCTTTGATTTCACACAAGGATTGAGGGGGTATAGGGGAGTAATATTGGCAACCTAAACTCATTAAATAATAATATTTCTCATTAGCAATACTCTTAAGGGCCACTATGAAGTTATCAGAGATTAATCCTGGCGATACGGTGACGATTCGGTTGTTAGATGGTCTTTCATCAGATATCAGAAAGAAACTCATGGTAATGGGGCTGCTTCCCAATACAGAAGTCAAAGTGATTCGACGTGCGCCAATGGGCGATCCTTTACAAGTCGAAGTCCGTGGTGTGTCTGTCGCATTGCGAGAAACAATTGCTCAGAAAATTGAAGTGGAGCGAGTGTAATGCAATATCAAGTGCTAACCGTAGGTAACCCTAATAGTGGTAAAACGACGCTATTTAATGGTTTAACTGGCGCAAAACAGCAAGTTGGTAACTGGGCAGGCGTCACGGTTGAAAAGAAAACGGGACAATTCAAGCATGCTGGGGATGAGTTTTTGCTCACTGACCTTCCGGGTATTTACTCATTAGACAGTGGTAATGATAGTAATAGTATTGATGAATCCATCGCATCGCGTGCGGTTCTAACTCATCCTGCTGATCTCATTATTAACGTGGTGGATGCTACAAGTTTAGAGCGCAGCTTATATATGACGCTGCAACTTCGCGAACTTGGTCGCCCTATGATTGTTGTCCTCAACAAGATGGATGCGCTAAAGCGTGAACGTCAGATGATTAACGTTGCAGAGCTTGAGAAAACGTTAGGTTGTCCGGTTGTCAGTTTATCTGCAACCAATAAAACTCAAGTGGCAGAGTTTAAAGAAAAGCTCCATAAATCCATCGTTCAAGGAGTGCCACTTAAAGAATTGTCTTTGCATTATGGTGAGAAGATGGAGTCGGCAATTCAAACGGTTTCCGCACTTTTTAACGACCAAACCGTCGCTCATCGTGCACTAGCGATTCGTGCGCTTGAAAAAGACACAATGGTGCTCAATAGTCTTTCTGATATTGATAGAAGCAAAGTCTTGGAAGTCATTACGACGTTAGATTTGGATATCGATTTGCATGTCGCGGATACTAAGTACACGCATCTGCATGAACAGTGTAAAAAAGTTCGCCGAAGCGAAGGCAAGTTAAGTCGTAGTGTGACTGAAAGACTCGACCAGTTTATTTTGAACAAGTGGATTGGAATTCCTTTCTTCTTTGTTGTTATGTACCTGATGTTTATGTTCTCGATTAACATCGGTAGTGCATTTATCGACTTTTTTGACATTGGTGTGGGCGCATTGTTGGTTGATGGTGGGCATCACTTGTTAGACGGTCATTTGCCTGTGTGGTTAGTGACGGTTCTTGCTGATGGTATCGGTGGTGGTATCCAGACAGTTGCAACCTTCATTCCGGTTATCGCGTGTTTGTACCTCTTCCTAGCGGTACTTGAGAGCTCAGGTTACATGGCTCGTGCAGCATTCGTACTAGATAAAGTGATGCAGAAGATCGGCCTACCGGGCAAAGCATTTGTACCGTTGGTTCTTGGTTTCGGCTGTAACGTACCGTCAATCATGGCAACTCGTACTCTAGACCAAGAACGTGAGCGTAAACTGGCTGCCTCTATGGCACCATTTATGTCATGTGGTGCTCGTCTGCCTGTATACGCGCTATTCGCAGCGGCATTCTTCCCAGGTTCTGGCCAGAACATTGTATTCGCACTTTACCTACTTGGTATTGTGGCAGCGATCTTCACAGGTCTTTTCCTTAAGCACACGCTTTACCCTGGTAGCAGCGATAGCCTATTGATGGAAATGCCAGATTACGAGCTTCCGACGCTACAAAACGTGGTGATCAAAACTTGGCAAAAGCTAAAGCGCTTTGTACTTGGTGCAGGTAAAACCATCGTTATCGTTGTTGCTATTCTGAGTTTCTTCAACTCATTGGGTACTGATGGCAGTTTTGGTAATGAAGACAGCGAAAACTCGGTGCTTTCTAAAGCTGCGCAAGTTGTAACTCCAGTATTCGCGCCAATCGGTGTTCAAGAAGATAACTGGCCAGCGACGGTTGGTATCATTACCGGTATCTTCGCAAAAGAGGCGGTAGTTGGTACGCTTAACAGCCTGTACACCACGCCAAGCGACGGTGAAGACGCAGAATTTGATCTAATGGGCAGCCTAGAAGAGGCAGTAATGAGTATCCCTGAAAACTTAGCCGGTTTGAGCTACTCAGATCCACTAGGCATTGAAGTGGGTGACTTAACTGACTCAAATGCCGTTGCCGAAGAACAAGAAGTCGATGCTTCTATCTTCGGTAACATTAAATCTCAGTTTGCTTCTGGCAATGCCGCATTTGCTTACCTAATCTTTATCCTACTGTACACACCTTGTGTGGCGGCGATGGGGGCTTACGTACGTGAGTTTGGTCATAAGTTCGCACGCTTTATTGCGGTTTGGACAATGGGCTTGGCTTACCTATGTGCGACGTTCTACAACCAATTGACGCATTTCGCAGATAGCCCAGTGACAAGTGGCATTTGGATGGCTGTGATCGTTGCTATCTTCTTTGGTACCTACCGTGTGTTCAAACAAGTTGGTAAGAAACAAAACGGTGCATTAGAGGCGCAAGTAGCATGATTTTAAAAGAGCTTTATCAATACATTGCAGACAAAGGAACCGTCTCCCAGTCAGATCTGGCTAAACAGTTTGGGATGAGTGAAGATGGCGCCGACGCGATGTTAAACGTGTGGATTAAGAAGGGCAAAATTAGCCGCCTAGTCGACACTAATAAAGCTCATGACGTGACTCGTGTTCGCTACTCAGTGACTAAACAAGATGGTTTGTCTCTGACAGTCACCATGTAGCGACTATCAAAATTAGTCACCTAAAAATTATCACGTAAAAACGACAAAGCCGCATCAGCAATGATGCGGCTTTTATTTTGCTGGTTATTGTTTGTGAATACAGCGAAATTAATGTTCTTCAGAGTGTTTAGTCGCGCCTAACCCTAGGAACTTCAAACCAAGACTTAAAACTAAAATCGAAATAGGTAATGTTAAGATCGTCCAATCTAAGCTGTCGAAGTTAATCAGCACGAGCTCTAAGAACTTCACAAACAAGATCACGATGATGACTTCAGCCAAAATGTTTTTTAGATGGCCGATGTTCGGGGTTCTGATCCAATGCAAAACCGACTGCTCTTGTGTTTTCGCTTTAGCTTTGTTGGAAATAAATAGTGTGTAGATGCCGTGAGCAAAGATGAACAAAACTAGTGCGACAAGAAACGTATCCAGTGACTTGATCAAATAAGCGATCGCGATGTCTGCTTTATCTAAATGTGCGAGTGCTTCTGGAGGTGTTTGATTGAGAATGAAGACCGCAAATGCCGAATAGGTTTTTGCTGCACCCATAAGAAAAAGCAAGAATGAAGCAGCCATGGAACAGATGATGGCGATCCAGCTGACGTATCGGAATGTGTTGAAGACTTGTTTCATGATGACCCTCTCTAACTGAGCTGGTAGTCTAAACAAGTTTTATTTTAGTGATAATCCCAGAAAAATGAGAAAGATTGTTACAAATACGTATTAATCTTTCTCTGTCTATTTCAGCCGTATTCAAAGGCGAATTATTTTCGCTTGCAGTTCTTATGCTTTTTGGAAAATAGAGCTCAGTGACAACACGTTTTTAATGCGACCAAGTAATTCGTTTTGCTCTTCTTCTGTACGGAATTCACCTTTGGTGTTACCCCAAACCGGTCCCGGCCATGCGACGTCATCTTTGAAGCGAGCAATATGGTGAATGTGCAGCTGTGGCACCATGTTACCTAGTGCGCCAAGGTTTAACTTGTCTGGACGGAATGTTGCTTCCAGTGCTTGGCTTACTGCCTGAGATTCTAGCAAAAACTGTTGCTGTTCTTTCATTGGCAAGTGGTGAAGCTCTTTTAGGTTTGCACGTTTAGGTACCAAAATAACCCATGGCACGGCATTGTCTTTATGCAGAAGTGCCACACACAGTGGGAAGTGACCGATAACGGTAGTGTCTTTTGCCAATTGAGGGTGCAGTTCAAAACTCATTATATTATCCGATTTGAATTGAATGACATCAGTATACGCCAGATAAAACAAAAGGTTGACGCTTTCACGCCAACCTTTTGAAATCATATCGATTCTCGATTCTCGATTCTCGATTCTCGATTCTCGATTCTCGATTCTCGATTCTCGATTCTCGATTCTCGAATCGCTTACATGCGCTCTAGAGTATCAATACCTAGTAGAGACAGACCTTGCTTGATGGTCTTCGCTGTTAGCGCTGCTAGTTTCAGACGGCTTTGTTTCACTGCTTCGTCTTCAGCAACTAGGATAGGGCACGCTTCGTAGAAGCTAGAGAACTGACCTGCTAGTTCGAATAGGTAGCTACACATGATGTGTGGTTGACCTTCGCGAGCGACAGATTGAACCGCTTCTTCGAACTGCATAAGCTTAGCAATAAGTGCTTTCTCTTTCTCATCAGTGATTTTGATGTCACCTTGGAGAGCGTCCATAGCAACACCAGCTTTAGCGAAAATAGAAGCTACGCGAGTGTATGCATATTGCATGTATGGTGCTGTGTTACCTTCAAACGCTAACATGTTGTCCCAATCGAACACGTAGTCAGTCGTACGGTGTTTAGATAAGTCAGAGTATTTAACCGCTGCCATTGCAACTGTTTTAGAGATCTTCTCTTTTTCTTCCGCATCTAGCTCAGGGTTTTTAGATTCGATCAGTTGTGCTGCACGAACTTCTGCTTCATCTAGAAGGTCGGCAAGGCGAACGGTACCACCCGCACGAGTCTTGAATGGCTTACCATCTTTACCAAGCATCATGCCGAACGCGTGGTGCTCAAGAGATACTGACTCTGGCACGTAGCCTGCTTTACGAACAATTGTCCAAGCTTGCATTAGGTGCTGGTGTTGACGTGAGTCGATGAAGTAAAGCACACGGTCTGCGCTTAGCTCTTCATAACGATATTTTGCACATGCGATGTCTGTTGTTGTGTATAGGAAACCGCCATCGCGTTTTTGAACGATAACGCCCATTGGTTCGCCATCTTTGTTCTTGTATTCATCTAGGAATACAACTTGCGCGCCATCATCTTCAACGGCAAGACCTTGTTCTTTTAGGTCTGCAACGATCTTAGGAAGCATGTCGTTGTACATGCTCTCGCCCATCACGTCGTCACGAGTCAGTGACACGTTTAGACGGTCGTAGTTGCGCTGGTTTTGGATCATGGTTACATCAACGAGTTTTTTCCACATTTCTGCACAGTACTCGTCACCGCTTTGCAGTTTCACAACGTAGTTTCGCGCCTTTACTGCGAAGTCTTCATCTTCGTCGTACAGCTTTTTCGATTCGCGGTAGAAGCCTTCAAGGTCCGCAAGTTCCATAGAAACTTCGCCAGACTCTTGTTGTACACGCTCAAGGTTTGCGATAAGCATACCGAACTGAGTACCCCAGTCGCCGATGTGGTTCGCACGGATCACTTTGTGACCTAGGAACTCAAGAGTACGTACTACCGCATCACCGATGATGGTTGAACGTAGGTGACCAACGTGCATTTCTTTAGCAACGTTTGGTGCAGAGTAGTCAGCAACGATAGTTTGAGCTTCGTCTTCTGCAACGCCAAGACGTGAGTCAGCCAGTGCTGCTTCCGCTTGTTTTGCTAGGAACTCTTCGCTTAGGAAAATGTTGATGAAACCAGGGCCAGCGATTTCTGTCTTGCTCGCAATACCATCTAGGTCTAGAACATCCAGTACTTTCTGTGCAAATTCTCGTGGGTTAGTACCCAGTTTTTTAGCAACGCCCATTACGCCGTTTGCTTGGTAGTCACCAAATTGTGGCTTTGCTGATTGGCGTACTGCCGCAGGACTGCCTGCAGGTGCGCCAGCGGCTTCTAGAGCCTGAGATACTTTGTCATTAATAAGTGCTTGGATATTCACACGCGTTTCCTTCAATTCAAGGACGAAGAACTCGGCGAAGTAAGTGCCGAGTTCTGTTGGAGTTCACAAAAATGGGGCTAATGATAACAACTTTATTGCTTTTCATACAGAGAGGAATTGGGGAAATTTATACTTTTTCGATTGAATGGAAATGTGGTTTGGTTTGCGTTTACTATTGCGCTCAGAGTAATGAGATAAATCGCCCCAAAAGAGAACCACAATGACGACTCAACTAGTTGAAAAACGCCTAGCGCCTAAATTGATGATCCAAGATCTGGATGCATTTATGGCGAAGATTGAAGAGCTTGCATCCCTGTTAAAACTGGATCTGAGCTTTGCTCAAGCTGACCATATTGCGCTGCGAATTAATGATACTGAAACAGCAAAAGCCGCGCATGAAGCATGGAATCAATACGGTAAGGTGATTTCACAAGCGAAAATCAACGGTCGCCCGATTATTGTTATTGAATTCGACAAAGCGTTAGAAAGCCGTGGCTGGAAGATAGAGTGTCTGGAACTGCCATACCCTGCGGAAGGCAAAATCTACCCAATTGAAAGCTGGGAACATGTGGAGTTTGTTATTCCGTCTCATACCGAAACTGCAGACGAGTTTCTTGCTGATTTGAAACATACTTACCCAGCGTTTGGGGCGCGTTTTAATGAGTTGGAAGAGCTGGGTGTAAAGATCAAACTGTCGAGCCCGAAAGGGGATGGCGAACGCTTGAACAACCCAACGGTGGCGTTTAAGTACCAAGGCATTTGTATCAAGCTGCACCCGCATTCACTTAAGCGTATTGTGGAGTCTGAGCAGGCGTAAAACGCTAGGGTGAGAATTGCTGAGTTGCGATAGGCAAAAAGGGAGCCGAGGCTCCCTTTCGTAAGCGAATCACTATTTAGCCAGTGACTTGCTTTTTGGGTTGGTAATGGAAAGTTTTTTGCCTTTCAACTCTTCATCTAAAGGCAGTGTAAAAGTTTTGGCAAACGGCATTCGTTTACAATGATCCGCCTTGTCTCTAACGATAGTAATAAGAGCTTCTGTCTGTGAGCTTTGCTCTATTTTTAGGCTAAAGTCCTCGTTTTCACTGCAGCCGTTAGACTCTGTGATAAATGAAATTTGACTCTCACTTGTCCTATAAGTCTCTACCATCATTGCTTGGTGCTCAGACGTCTGGTTTGTTTGCAGTCCTGCGTTTGCTGAACATGCAGTTAAACTGATAGTGCCCAAACCAAGTAGGAATATCTTGAGTCTATGTTTCATCTCGTTACCTTTTTTTGCGTCGTACGAATGAACCTGCAGCCATTAACACCAGTAGGCCAATAGATAAACTGCCGCCTGAACTAGACTTTTTATTAACGTCGTTACCAGCATCGCCCGTATTATCTGTGCTGACTGACATATTTATGTTGCGAACAAATGCTTGCGCGCTGTAAATGCCACTTGAAAACGGGTGTTGGACGTATTCAAACGTTATCGTATTAGATGCTTTGTAAAGATCGATCTGGATCTCTTTATAATCGAGGAGTTGGTTGGTGCTATCGTAAATTTCACCATTAACTAAGATGAACAAGTAATCAAAACCATCGGACATTACTTTGAGATCCATGGTAAGTTTGCCCTTCGGAAGATCGGTCAAAACCAGCTCAGATACACCAGGATAAGCTCCCATATCCGCTGATTGCAGTTCACCATTTTCAGCCGTCCAAGCGTTTTGACCGGTATAAACATTTGCGTCTGCTAGCGGAATGGCATTACGCACTGATCTGCTTGCTTTATCTACACCTGAATACTCGAAAGTTGTTGTGAGTCTGGACAGTTTCGGATGATCGGTAAAGAGCTCTATCGTTGTTTCTGATCCCGAATAGCTAGGTTGGTAGCCGACGGTAATTTGACAGCTTTGCGAAGGCTTTAAGGTACCAGTACAAGTGCTTTTCTCGATGGTACTTCCGTATGATATTGTGCTTTGGTAGATGTTGAATGGGATAGTATCGTCATTACGAATAGTAAAGGTCTCTTGCTGCGCTTTTCGCTCAACGAAACGAAGATCTCGGTACTTAGTGAAGCTGATAGTATTGCGATGGCTATCTATCCATCCATTGTGTTGAAAATGAGCGACGTTGGCGTAAACACCATAAGCGTTTGGTTGAGCACATCCATCCCCCCAGCTGACCACGCCTAGCAATTTGTTGATACCGTTATCATCAACGATGAGTGGACCGCCGCTATCTCCTTGGCAGCTATCTTTTCCTCCCCAATAGTATCCGGCGCAAATACCGTCATCTGATACATTAGAGTAGTTTCCTGGTAGGTTTTGGCAGGTAGCTCGATCTACGTATTCCAAATCTACTTGTTGTAAAACGGTTGGGTATATTCGGTCTGTCGTGGACGTATTTCCCCATCCAGCCACGTGCAACTTGTCTCCTACGCGTACGCTATCTAAAAGTTCTGGCGTTGCCAGGTCAATAGTTGCGCTATCGATATTGCGTTCTAATTCAATAAGAGCAATGTCATTGTTCGTTGTTATGTTGTTATATTCATCATGTGAATAGATATTTTTAATGGCGATGCGCTGTGCTTGAGACTCTCTGTTTTTGTCATAAAGACCAAGAACGATATCCAGATCGTCCGCATTAAGACCTTCCACACAGTGCGCAGCAGTTAATACGTATTTTCCACCTAGGAAACTGCCACCACAAAAGTGACCAATAGATGTAGGTTGTCCTTTACGTACCAGTGAAGCAATAAATTTCCAGTCGGAAGTGTTGGCAGGTTCGCCGCCGATAATGCGAGTGGATACATCATTCTGAACAGGCTCAAGAGTATCTGCGATTGTGGTTGCTGGTAAAGTCAGCCCAATCAGAAAAGCCACTAACGTTTTTTTCATTTTAATTCCGTAATATTAACGTGGTTTATTATAAGGAGGGCAAATGATAAACGGAATCATTCTCTCAGTAAATAGTTGTGGAGAAATGAAAAATTATAACGTATCGGTTTAACTTTGATGGTTAGAATTGGAGGGGGGATCTTCTGAAAAGATGAAACCCGCCAAGTTGGACGGGTTTCACTATCGTTGTAACTAGTACGGAGGGATTACAGGATCACTGTCTTATTCCCATAAACAAAGACGTGGTCATTGATCACTTTATTCAAAGCCTTACTCAATACGTTCTTCTCTACATCGCGTCCCGCTTGCGCCATATCTTGGGCATTGAATGTATGGTCGACAGGAATTACGTCTTGCTTGATGATCGGCCCTTCATCTAAATCATTAGTCACGAAGTGTGCTGTTGCACCGATGATTTTCACACCGCGATCGTAAGCTTGTTGATATGGCTTCGCGCCAATAAAAGCAGGTAAGAAGCTGTGATGAATATTAATGATTTTGTGGTGATATTTCTCAACAAACGTCGGCGTTAATACGCGCATGTATTTAGCTAGCACCAAAAAGTCAGCATCGTATTGATCGATCACTTCTAGCATCTTCTGCTCGTGTTCTTCACGGCTAAGGTTTTCATGGGTCACATGGTGGTAAGGAATGTCGAAGCGTTCAGTGAGAGTTTGCAGTTTGTCGTAATTCCCCACCACAGCGGCGATCTCAACATCTAGGCTTCCATCGTAGGTTTTCATCAGAATATCGCCTAAACAATGCGCTTCTTTTGTGACGAGAATGACGATGCGCTTACGGCGAGAGCCAACCAATTTACGCTTAGCACCTTGCGGGAGAGCTTGGTCCAAGTCGGCAAGAAACGTTTGATCGTTGAAGTACCCCTCCAACTCCGTTCTCATGAAAAAGTGGCCACTGGTATTATCAACAAATTCGTTATTGTGAACGATGTTGAGTTGGTGCTTGTAACAGATATTAGTAATTTTCGAGATGAGACCCGGGGCGTCAGAACAGTGGGTCAACAGTGTTTTCTTTTCCATAAATCAGGTACTTCCATGCATTAATATTTTAGCGTACGAATTTGTTATTATTCCCTGGCGGGTGTAACTGTACTGCCATGTTTCACCATAAATAATCTATTCTTACGTTGGTTTCAACAAAATATCCGCGTGTCGCCGCAAGCTGGTCAGATTGTGGGCTGATGTCACTCCTATTCCTCTGATATACTCTCGATAATTTTTCAAACTCAATACCAAGCATGATCGCAAAAACTTTTTCCTCTGATGGCGCGTTAGGTAAGGCCATTCCTGGCTTTCAAGCTCGTCAGCCACAAATCGATATGGCGGAAGCCGTCAGCAGTGCGATCAAAGATCAAACCCAGTTGGTGGTGGAGGCAGGAACCGGAACCGGTAAGACCTTCGCCTACTTAGTCCCTGCGCTGTTAAGCGGTAAAAAAGTGATCATCAGTACAGGCTCGAAAAACTTGCAAGAGCAGTTGTACCATCGTGACTTACCGCTCATGGTCAATGCGCTTGGTTTTTATGGCCAAGTGGCGTTATTAAAAGGGCGTTCTAATTATCTGTGTTTGGATCGTTTGAGCCGCCAAATGGTCGAAAGCCACACTAATGAATCTGACCCGACGTTATTAACTCAACTGGTTAAAGTGCGTGCTTGGTCATCAGAAACCAAAACAGGTGACCTTGGGGATTGTGATGATCTGCCAGAAGACAGCATGATCATTCCGACCATCACCTCAACCAATGATAACTGTTTAGGTAAAGAATGTCCGAGCTACACTGATTGCTTTGTATTGAAAGCGCGTAAGCGAGCCATGGATTCCGACATTGTTGTAGTGAACCATCACTTGTTTCTTGCTGATTTAGCGATTAAAGAAACAGGGTTTGGTGAACTGATTCCAGAAGCCGATGTGTTTATTTTTGATGAAGCTCATCAGTTGCCAGATATTGCGAGCGAATATTTCGGCCAGTCAGTTTCAAGCCGCCAAATTCACGATCTTGCCAAAGACATTGAAATAGCCTATCGCACCGAAGCCAAAGATATGCGTCAATTGCAAAAAGTGGGCGACAAACTCATGCAAAGCGCAATGGACATGCGGATTGTATTGGGTGAGCCAGGCTTTCGTGGCAACTGGCGTGAGGCGTTGCAATCAGGTTCTATTAAGCGAGAATTATTGCGCTTAACTGACAGCCTCGAATTGGCGATTGATGTACTCAAAATAGCCTTAGGGCGCAGTCAATTACTGGATACCGCCTTTGAACGAGCAAATTTGATCAAAGGCCGTATCGACCGGGTATGTGATGTCGATATTACCGGTTACTCATACTGGTACGATACCTCGCCTCGTCATTTCGCTCTGCACATTACGCCTCTTTCTGTCGCGGACAAGTTCCATGAGCAAATAGAGATTAAACAAGGCGCTTGGATTTTCACGTCAGCAACCCTAGCCGTATCGGGCGATTTCAAGCACTTTACTGAGCGCCTTGGCCTCAAGCCTACAAAGCAATTTTCTCTGCCGTCCCCCTTTGATTATCAAAAGCAAGCGCGCCTTTGTGTGCCAAGGTATTTGCCAGAGCCAAACAGTAACGGCTTAGCGGATAAGTTAGTCCGAATGCTTGCTCCGGTGATTGAAGAAAATGATGGTCGCTGCTTCTTTTTATGTACCTCGCACAGCATGATGCGTGAACTAGGTGAGAAGTTCCGAGAAGTACTTGAGCTGCCTGTGTTAATGCAAGGGGAGATGAGTAAGCAGAAAACCTTGGCGGAGTTTATGGAACTGGGTAACGCTTTACTCGTGGCGACGGGCGCTTTCTGGGAAGGGATTGATGTTAGAGGTGATGCGCTGAGCTGTGTTATTATCGACAAATTACCGTTTACCGCCCCTGACGATCCGTTACTCAAAGCCCGTATCGAGGATTGTCGATTACGTGGCGGTGAACCATTTGCTGAAGTACAAATCCCGGATGCAGTGATTACGTTAAAGCAGGGAGTAGGGCGATTAATTCGAGATCAGAAGGATCACGGTGCGTTGATCATTTGTGATAATCGCCTCGTCACGCGAGACTATGGTGGTATTTTCCTCGGAAGCCTACCACCTATCCCAAGGACGCGAGACTTAGATGGAATCAAAGCATTCCTGAAAGCAGAACAATCTGTCACAGACGCAAGTGCTGAGGCATAACCCAATAAATGAAAGTTGTAGAGAGTTAAATGAGCGCAAAAATTCTTGCTATCGATACAGCGACTGAAAACTGTTCAGTTGCGTTGTTGGCTAATGATCAAGTGATTTCACGTAGCGCGGTTGCACCACGCGATCACACCAAAAAAGTACTGCCAATGGTTGATGAAGTACTCAAAGAAGCTGGCCTGACTCTACAAGAGCTGGATGCGTTAGCGTTTGGACGTGGTCCAGGTAGCTTTACTGGCGTTCGTATCGGTATTGGTATCGCACAAGGTTTGGCGTTCGGTGCTGACTTACCTATGATCGGCGTTTCAACGCTGGCTGCAATGGCTCAAGGTAGCTATCGCTTACATGGTGTGACCGATGTCGCTGTGGCCATTGATGCACGTATGGGTGAAGTTTACTGGGCACGTTACACTCGCCAAGCAAACGGTGAGTGGGCAGAGATGGATGCAGAGTGCGTAATTCCACCAGCACGTCTCGTTGAAGAAGCACAAGCAGACGACAAAACGTGGACGACAGCAGGTACTGGTTGGGATGCTTACCAAGGAGTATTAGCAGACCTACCGTTTAATTTGACGCATGGTGACGTTCTGTACCCTGATTCACAAGACATTGTGATTCTTGCTGAACAAGAATTTAAAAAGGGTAATACTGTGCCGGTCGAAGATTCGAGCCCTGTTTATTTACGTGATAATGTGACATGGAAAAAACTTCCTGGTCGCGAATAGTCCGTTTTTCATTAACCTGACAAAAAGCAGGGCGTTTGCCCTGTATTTTTATTGAGTGCTATGGCGTCGATTAATGGCTTGCCTCCTTCTTTGATTCCCGGTGCAAATCGCACTAATAAAGCCAGTCAAAAGAAGCCGGTAAATAAATCACAAACAAAGCAGCCTGTAGGTCAGCCTTCAAAGGTTGCTAACGCCGTGGCGCACTCCATAAAACACGTGGATGAGTCCCAAATTCACCGAGCTCAAGTGCAATATGACCTTCCTGAAGGGGGCGCACGTAAAGCCATGGAGCAGTACATGGATGTCATGAATCGAGCTAAAAAAGAGGAACTGGCTCAATTACTTGGTGTCGATATTTACGTGTGAGATCTCCCCAGCTTGGGGTTACTAATATTGAAAGGTGGTTTATGAAGGTTTTTGGACGGTTTTTTCTCGCATTATTTGCTACGGTTGGTTTGTCTGCGTGTAGCTCGTTGCCAGAGGAGCTAAATGCAAGCACAGAGTTGGTCGTTACAGACTATAAAGCTTTTGCTGAGTCTCAGGGGCAAGTGAGTGAAGATGTTCGCCTTGGTGGAATCATCGCTAAAGTGGATAACTTTAAAGATAAAACGCGTCTAGAGATTGTAAACCTTCCTATCAGTAAGTCTGGTAAACCTGATATTGATGAAGAGCCTACGGGGCGTTTTGTCGCCTATTTTGATGGCTATTTAGAGCCTGTCGCCTTTAGTGAAGGCCGTTTGGTGACGGTTGTAGGCAAAGGAGCAGGGGAAGAAGAAGGAAAGATCGGTGAGCACGGTTACATCTTCCCGGTAATTAAGGGGGAAGGGTACCGTTTATGGAAAATTGAAGAACGTGTACGCATGTATGACTCGCCAACCTACTTTTACCCATGTTACTCGATTAACTGCCGCATGTGGCGTAATGATTTCCCACAAGACGGTAAAGTGATAAAACAGGTCAAATAATCTGCGATGCATGAGCGTCAATTCGAGCTTCCTGTCGGCAAAATGGCAGCCCTTGAGATAGGGAACGAGAAAACGGCTGACTTGTCAGTCGTTTTTCTTCATGGGTGGTTAGATAATGCGGGCAGCTTTAAAGCGCTCATGGAGCAGTTGAATCAACTTAATCCTCACTTACACCTCCTCGCCATCGATCATTTTGGTCACGGTTTATCGAGTCATAAATCTCACGATAATTATTCCCCCTTTCACGACTATATTGCCGATTTGTATCAGTTTTTGGACGAATTATCACCAAACAGACTGATATTAGTAGGGCATTCACTTGGTGCTTTAATCGCAAGTTGCTATAGTGCAGCGTTTCCAGAGCAGGTCGAAGCTCTTGTGCAAATTGAGGGAGCAGGACCTCTTCATGAGGATCCTACTAACAGTTTGCCTCGTCTTCGCGATGGCGTTTTAAGTCGAATAAGACAGCAAAACAAGCCAGAGCGAGCCATTGCCTCCTTCGATCTGGCGTTAAAATTACGCATGCAAGCCAACCAATTAACCGCTGAGCAACTTCTACCGATAGTCGAGCGTGGAACAGAGCAGCGAGGAGATAAATGGTATTGGCGGCATGACGCCAAGTTAAAATGTGCGTCGCTTTACCGAATGGCGCAAGCGCATGCTAACTCGATTACCAGCCAAATACGTTGTCCTCATTTGATTGTATTAGGCGATCAAGGATTTCAGAATTTACCATCTAACCAAGCTGATTGGGGAGAGAACCCACCGCAAGTGGTTTCTGTCAAGGGTGGTCATCACTGTCATTTAGAGCAAATACTCGAGGTCGCAACGCGAATTCTTGGTGTAGTTAACAAAATTTAAACAAGTGTTTGAGAGTTGCGTGCTCAAGCACGTTCGCTGTGCTGTAATAGCTTTCAAAATAAAAAGGACGCTATTTTTTAGCCAGTTATAAACGAGGAGTAACATCGTGGATAAACCATGGCTTTCACGTTATCCAAGTGACGTACCTGAAACCATTAATCCAGAGCAATATGAGTCTTTGGTAGAAATGTTTGAACAGTCTGTACAAAAATATGCAGACCAACCAGCATTCATGAACATGGGCTCGGTTATGACCTTCCGTAAATTGGAAGAGCGTAGTCGCGCATTCGCAGCGTATCTGCAAAACGAGTTAAAACTGCAAAAGGGTGACCGCGTTGCTCTGATGATGCCAAACTTACTGCAATACCCAGTAGCATTATTTGGTATTTTGCGTGCAGGTTGTATCGCCGTAAACGTTAACCCACTTTACACTCCTCGTGAACTTGAACACCAATTGAATGACTCAGGTGCGACGACGATTGTGATTGTGTCTAACTTTGCGAATACGCTAGAACAAATCGTCGATAAAACACCAGTCAAACACGTAGTGTTAACCAGTCTTGGTCAAATGCTGCCACGAGCGAAAGGTACGATTGTCGATTTTGTCGTGAAGTACGTTAAGGGCATGGTGCCTAAGTACGATTTACCTGGTGCAATCTCAATGCGTCAGGCTCTACGTAAAGGTCGTCGTCTACAATACGTTAAACCGTTTATGTCTGGGGATGACATTGCATTCCTGCAATATACGGGGGGGACGACAGGTGTCGCGAAAGGCGCGATTCTGACTCACCGCAACATGATTGCGAACGTTCTACAGGCAAAAGGCGCGTACGGACCGGTTTTATCTCCGGGGCGTGAATTAGTCGTGACAGCATTACCGCTGTATCACGTATTTGCTCTTACCGTAAACTGTCTGCTGTTTGTTGAAATGGGTGGTCGTAACTTACTTATTACCAACCCTAGAGATATTCCAGGGTTCGTGAAAGAGCTACAAAAGCATCCGTTTACTGCGATTACGGGCGTGAATACCTTATTTAATGCATTGGTCAATAATGAAGATTTCCACGAGTTGGATTTCAGTAATCTACGTTTAGCCGTTGGCGGCGGCATGGCAGTGCAGCGCTCAGTGGCAGAAAGATGGCAAAAGACCACGGGTTGCTATTTGCTCGAAGGTTACGGTCTAACAGAGTGTTCTCCGTTGGTGGCGGCATATCCGCATGATCTTGTTGAATACAATGGCTCTATTGGTCTGCCGGTACCATCAACAGAAGTTCGTATCGTGGACGAAGAAGGTAACGCTCTTGCGAATACTGAAACTGGCGAACTTCAAGTTCGTGGTCCTCAGGTTATGCAAGGTTACTGGCAACGACCTGAAGCAACGAAAGATACGATTAACGAAGACGGCTGGCTATCAACTGGCGACATCGTTAAGTTCGATGACGAAGGCTTCCTGCATATCGTTGACCGTAAGAAAGACATGATCTTAGTATCAGGCTTTAATGTTTACCCGAACGAAATCGAAGACGTTGTAGCACTTCACGGCAAAGTACTTGAAGTTGCTGCTATTGGTCAGCCGCATGAAGTGTCTGGTGAATTAGTGAAGATTTATGTCGTGAAACGCGATCCGAGCTTGACCAAAGACGAAGTGATCGCGCATTGTCGAGAACACTTAACTGGCTACAAAGTTCCGAAGTTGGTTGAGTTCCGCGAAGACTTACCTAAAACCAATGTCGGTAAGATCTTGCGTCGTGTTTTACGCGAAGAGAATGACGCTGAACTTGCGAAGAAAAGCGCATAAGCCGATTTCGTCGAGTCGAGAGATTTAAAAAATGATAGAATGCCAGCGTTTTGCTGGCATTTTTTATAGCGAGAAGTATGTGAACTATCAAATTATTACTAAAAACAAAGACCTAGAAGAGGTTTGCACTCATGCCCGAGAGGCAGACGTAGTGATGTTGGATACCGAATTCGTTCGTATTCGCACTTTCTACCCGCAGTTAGGTCTGATTCAGCTTTTCGATGGTAATCGCCTCTCGCTGATTGATCCGACTGAATTAACGGATATGACGCCGTTTGTAGCGCTATTAAAAGATACTTCTGTGCTAAAAGTGCTGCACGCATGTGGTGAAGATTTAGAAGTTTTCCAAAACGCTTTTGGTTGTACACCATTCCCTATGGTGGATACGCAGCTGATGGCCGCTTTTCTCGGTCACGGCTTATCGACAGGCTTCGCATCGCTGGTGGAAGAATATTTAGGCGTAGAGCTCGACAAAAGTGAATCACGTACCGACTGGATGGCTCGTCCACTGACACAAAAGCAATTAGATTATGCTGCCGCAGATGTTCATTACTTGTTACCGTTATACGAAAAGCTGTTTGATAAGGTGACGCAAGCAGGTTGGTGGGAAGCTGTACAGCAAGAAAGTGATTTACTCGTTTCGAAACGTATTCGCGTAACTAATGAAGAGAATGCCTACCTTGATATTAAGGGCGCTTGGCAATTAAAACCTTCTGAGCTAGCGATTTTAAAGCCATTGGCGACGTGGCGTTATCGTGAAGCAATCAAACGAGATTTAGCGCTGAACTTTATCTTCAAAGAAGGTGATCTATTAACGGTCGCTCGTCTTGGTTTAACGAACTTTAAGAAGATGGAAGCAGAAGATATTGATATCCGAGCGATTAACCGCCATGGCGCGAAGATTGCCGCGATTGTTAAGCAAGCGAAGCAAACACCTTCTGAAGAGTATCCTGCGAAAATTGAGCGTTTAATGGACTATCCGGGTTACAAGCAGGTCTTCAAAAATATGAAAGACTTGGTGAAATCGGCTTCGCAGAAGTCAGGTTTAGCCACGGAGTTCCTTGCCTCTAAAAAGCAGATCAATCAGTTGATCAGTTGGGTTTGGAAAAAAGATCGTGACCCAGAAGTATTGCCTGATTTGATGCAAGGGTGGCGTTTGGATTTACTCGGCGACAAGATGAACAAAGCATTAAAGTAATGAAAGATGAAAAAGGTTGGCCTCGATGCCAACCTTTTTCGTTCTAATTAGAGTATTCGTCTTGCGAGAGAAACTGATTACTTTTCTTCGTCTGGTAGCTTCACATTTAGCTCAAGAACTGAGATATCGTCGTCTTTGTGCTCAAATGTTAAGTCAACCATATTTGGATCAATTGCCACGTACTTGCTGATCACCTTCAAGATGTCTTCTTTTAATTGAGGCAAGTAAGACGGCGCAGGATCATTTTGGCTGCGGCGCTCTGCGACAATGATTTGCAAACGCTCTTTAGCTAGATTCGCAGAAGTTTTCTTCTGTGGACGGAAAAATTCTAATAATGACATGTCTAGCCTCCAAAGAGTCGTTTAAAGAGTCCTTTCTTCTCCTCAGTAAGGAAACGAAATTCAACCTGATTGCCTAATAAGCGATCAACGGTGTCAGAATAAGCCATACCCGCATCGGTGTTATCGTCAAAAGTGACTGGCACACCTTTGTTTGACGCGTTAAGCACGGCTTGGCTTTCTGGAATCACGCCCAGTAGTGGAATATGTAAGATCTCCTCAACGTCTTCAACGCTTAGCATTTCGCCTTGAGTGACGCGAGATGGGTTGTAGCGAGTCAGTAACAGATGCTGTTTTACTGGCTCTAGCCCTTGTTCTGCACGCAGTGACTTAGAATCTAAAATACCGAGAATGCGGTCAGAGTCACGTACAGAAGAGACTTCTGGGTTCGTTGTGACAATGGCTTCATCGGCATAGTACAAGGCCATTAACGCGCCTTGCTCGATACCTGCTGGTGAATCACAAATAATGAAATCAAAGCCCATTTCATCAAGTTCGCCGAATACGCGCTGAACACCATCTTTTGTCAGTGCGTCTTTATCACGAGTTTGAGAAGCAGGAAGAATAAATAGGTTGTCCGTGCGCTTATCTTTGATCAGCGCTTGGTTTAATGTCGCTTCACCGTTAATGACGTTCACAAAGTCATACACGACGCGGCGCTCACAGCCCATGATTAGATCGAGGTTACGCAAACCGATGTCAAAATCGATCACCGCGGTCTTTTTTCCCTTAAGAGCTAGACCAGAGGCGATGGCTGCGCTTGAAGTGGTTTTACCAACGCCACCTTTACCAGACGTTACTACAATAATGCGTGCCATTTTTTTTCCTTTTTAGATTAAATCGCGAGAACTTCTAAATGTAATGATTCATCGGCTTTACTGATCATTACTTTCTTTTGCCAGTACTCGCTTTCAATTTGATCGCTTAACCAGTAGTTACCCGCAATGGATACCAGTTCTGCTTGTAAATCGTGGCAAATAATACGCGCTTCCTGCTGACCACTTGCTCCTGCAATCGCACGACCTCGAAGTGTGCCATGGATATGAATAGAGCCGTCAGCAATGACTTCAGCACCTGCACTGACGTGCGCTAGCACCACCAAATCACCATCTTTTGCGTAGATCTGTTGTCCTGAGCGGACAGGCGTACGAACTACTTTCGTTGGTGCCATTTTGGCAGGTGCTTGGCTTGGTGATTTGCTCGCCGACATAATGGCGAAGCCAGCTTCGGAAGCAAGGTTTTGTACACGCTTGTCTTTACAGCCCGTTACACCGACCGGAATAAAACCAGCATCTGAGATGCCTTGTTTAAGCTTAGGGAAATCAATGTCGCCTTGTACTTTTGCTATATTGATTACCAAAGGCGCGGATGCAAAAAAAGAAGGTGCTTGAGAAACTTTTTCTTGCAAAAATTCGACAGTCTTTGCGATCTCATTGTCAGAAAGGTGTAAAACTGACAATGTAAAACTGCTACCTTTAAGGTCTGGTGAATGGGTCATCGTGGACTTCTTGCCTTTATTGAAAGAGCGTTGCCTTAAACTAGGTATGTCATGTTATATTTCATCCTTTGACGCAGCAAGTTCTCTCGGGGGCAAATAGGTGAATTAATCTCAAATTTGCTATTAAGTTTGCGAGAATTTGACGTTTACAACCTAATCCGCACTCAACGCGGCTAAATCAGCATAAAAGGCGTGTCATGCTTTGTTCTATTTATAAAAGCTCGAAAAAAGAAGGTACTTATCTCTATATTCCGAAAAAGGATGATTTTTCACAGGTTCCTGACACCTTAATGCAGATGTTCGGTAAGCCTATCGCTGTCATGACGATTAAACTTGATGGCCGTAAATTGGCACAAGTTGATATCGAAAAAGTGAAGGCTTCATTACAAAATGATGGCTTCTTTCTTCAGGTTCCACCGCCGCCGGAGAACCTATTAGAAAAGTACAAAGAACAAAAAGCCCAGCAGAAAGGCGAATAACGTCATCGTTTTTCATCTGGGATTTCTGCCTTGCTCAAGGAGGGCAATATGAAAAAGATACTGGCTACCATGCTTAGCGTTGGTATGTGTACCTCGGCTTTTGCAAGTAGCGAGGGTTTTGATGAATACTTGAATAAGCTGCGTGCTGAAGCTCGTGATAAAGGTATCTCAGAGCAGGTCATTAGTGCTGCTTTTGCTAATGTTGAGTACAAGCCGCGAGCAGTAAAAGCGGACCGAAACCAACCAGAAAAGAAACTGACATTGGATGAGTACATTCCTCGCGCGGTGCCTGAATGGAAGGTGAAGCAAGCCAGACAACTCTACAAAGAGCATTACACTGAGCTAAAGCGTATAGGCGATGAGTACGGTGTCCACCCGCGCTTTATTGTGGCACTTTGGGGAGTTGAAAGTAACTTTGGTAAGTTTACCGGCAACTTTAAAGTGATTGATGCACTATCCACAATGGCATTTGAAGGCCGTCGTGAAGAGTTTTTCCGTAAAGAGACCATGTCGGCACTGCAGATCCTCGATCAAGGCCATATTGAGCTAGAGAACTTTAAAGGCTCATGGGCTGGTGCGATGGGTCAATGCCAGTTTATGCCAAGCTCTTTCCTTCGTTTTGCTGCTGACGGCAACGGTGATGGTAAAAAAGACATATGGCAATCTGAAGCGGACGTGTTTGCATCAACCGCTAACTATTTGAGCAAGTCTGGTTGGGATGATAAATATACTTGGGGTCGCCAAGTTAAGGTTCCTAAAAATATTGATCGCAGCCTGGAAGGGCGCACGGCTGAAAAAGGCAAATACCTTCAAGAGTGGAGCCAATTAGGTATCACAAAATATGACGGTAGCCCGTTGCCAAAACTGGATGAAGACATCAAAGCATGGTTGATCATGCCGGACGACGAGAATGGTCGTACGTATCTGGTTTACAATAACTACAACGTATTGATGAAGTGGAACCGCTCTTACTACTTCGCACTTGCTGTGAGCCACTTGGCTGACCGCATTAAATACTGATCTGCCACAAACAATTCGGCATCCAGTCTTCAATACAAGGGCTCTTCGGAGCCCTTTGTTTTTTCTATAACCAAATCGAGGTAAAGCGTGTTATCTGAACGTGCCGCACAAATGGTGATTTTCTCCGCTCTTCTTAAACACAAAAGCTTCACAGCTGCTGCAAAGAGCTTAGGCGTGTCGGTGTCTCATGTGAGTAAACAGTTGAGTCAGTTAGAAGCGTCTCTTGGTATCAAGCTTGTTCAACGCACTACGCGAAGCTTTACGCCGACAGAGGCAGGGAAAACCTTTTTTCATCACTGTGAGCAAGTGGTACAAGCGGTGAGCAGCGCCACATTAGAGATGGAAACCCAGCGGGATGAAGTAGCAGGTTTGGTACGTCTTGGGTTGTCGCAATCATTTGGTACCTTACACATTATTCCAGCGATTCAAGAGTTACGCGAACTGTATCCTCAACTTCAAGTGGAAGTACATCTGTTTGACTATAAGGTCGATATGTTAGCCGAAGGGCTCGATTTATGGGTAACCAACAACGAGCATTTGCCTGAAGGTTACATTGCGCAGCGTTTGACGGATTGCCAGTTTGTTGTTGCGGCATCGCCAGATTACTTATTGAAACATGACACGCCAACAGAACCGGATGACCTATCTGCTCACAACTGCCTCATATACAGAAGCTGGGAGCGTGACTATACGGGGTGGGCGTTTACCAAAGATCAGCAAGAATTGAACGTAAAAGTCTCGGGTAACTATTCAGTAGATCTGGCAGAAGCCGTTCGGGATGCGGCTATTGCAGGTTGGGGTATTGCCTACCTTGCCACTTACTTGCTGGGGGATGAGTTTAGAACGGGTAAGTTAATACAGCTGTTACCTGACTGGAAAGCCAGCCAGTCGATGCCGTTTTATGCGGTATACCCAAGCCGCCAGCATATGCCAAAAAAAATATCCGCAGTGATTAACTTTATCAAACAGAAGATCGGCAATCCTTGTCATTGGGACCAACGTTTGGCACCTTACATCTCTATTCCTAAATAACAGGATCAATGACGTTGTAGAACGACACATAAGGTGATTCACTTCACAAAAATTTTTCCTGAACCAGAAACATATTTTCTATATGGAAATAATTAAAATAAGCAAACGTTTATCTTCAATAAATTCAATTGGTTATTTTGTTGGTCAGTTATTGGTCGCTTAAACTTTTCACACTGTTAACATCCTCAACTTGCAGCATTTTGAGTCCGCTATACAATCCGGTGCCTTCCATATCCCCCTTCTGTCGGATTCATTTTATGAACTCAATTATTGGTATCGTAGCCATACTATTCCTAGCATGGCTACTTTCTACAAATAGAAAAAATATAAAGCTGAGAACGGTGTCGTTTGCGTTTGCTTTGCAGGTACTGTTTGCGTTGTTGGTTTTATATGTACCAGCAGGAAGAGATGCGCTGAATTCAGTGAGCAGTGTTGTGTCGAATTTGATCAACTATGGTCAAGAGGGCATTGCGTTTTTATTCGGTAATTTGGCGACAGGGGGCTTCACCTTTGCGATCAATGTTCTGGGTATCATCGTTTTCTTCTCCTCTCTTATCTCAGGTCTTTATCACATTGGTGTGATGCCAAAAATCATTAACTTTATCGGTGGTGGTATTCAAAAGCTGCTGGGTATCGGTCGTGCTGAGTCTTTGTCTGCTACGGCGAATATCTTTGTTGGCACCATTGAAGCACCATTAATGGTAAAGCCTTACCTAAAACACATGACTGACTCGCAGTTCTTTGCAGTTATGACAGGTGGTTTAGCGTCAGTTGCTGGCGGAACGTTGGTTGGTTACGCATCACTGGGTGTCGACCTCAACTATCTTATTGCTGCTGCATTTATGTCAGCACCTGCCGGCTTGTTGATGGCAAAAATTTTAATGCCAGAAGATACGGATAAAGCAGCAGATATCGACATTAGCCAAGTTGAAATTCCACGTGCAACCAACGTAGTAGAAGCATTAGCCGATGGTGCCATGGCGGGTGTACGCATTGCTGTATCGGTCGGTGGTACGTTACTGGCGTTTATTAGTGTCATTGCAATGCTAAACGGCATGTTAGGCTGGATAGGTGATCTTATTGGGACACCATTAAGTTTTGAGCTCATCCTAGGTTTTGTGTTTGCGCCAGTCGCTTGGTTGTTGGGTATACCATGGCAAGAAGCAACCACAGCAGGCTCGCTGATTGGTAACAAGATTGTGGTGAATGAGTTCGTCGCTTTCATCCAGCTTGCAGAAGTGAAGTCTCAACTTAGTGAACACTCACAAGCAATCGTGACGTTTGCTTTGTGTGGCTTTGCAAACATCTCAAGCATGGCGATGCTGATTGGTGGGTTGGGCTCATTGGTACCAGAAAAGCGTGCATTTGTTTCTAAGCATGGTTTCCGTGCGATTATCGCTGGTGTCATGGCGAACTTAATGAGCGCTTCGATTGCGGGCGTGATTTTAAGTCTGTAATTGAAATAGATATCAACAATTAGCAAAAAGGCTCCTTGCGGAGCCTTTTTCGTATCTGAAGTTTTACGTTATTTGTCTGTGTGGAACTGTTCGCAAGCGAGCATCGTGTTCTCAATTAAACTTGCGACGGTCATTGGGCCAACGCCACCAGGAACAGGAGTAATAAAGCTCGCACTTTCACGTGCTTTGTCGTATTCCACGTCGCCAACTAGTTTGCCTGAATCAAGACGGTTAATACCGACATCGACCACCACTGCGCCTTTTTTAATCCACTCACCAGGGATGAAGTTAGGCTTACCAACCGCCACCACGACAACGTCAGCTTGACGCACATGACTCTCTAGGTCTTTGGTAAAACGGTGACATGTTGTTGTTGTGCAGCCCGCAAGCAGCAGCTCAAGTGTCATTGGACGACCAACAATGTTTGATGCACCAACCACAACCGCATGTTTACCACGTAGCTCAATGTTGTAACGGTCGAGTAGGGTAATTATGCCCTTTGGCGTGCAAGAGCGAAGCTTTGGAATACGCTGCGCAAGACGACCAACGTTGTAAGGATGGAAGCCATCCACGTCCTTCTCTGGGTGAATGCGCTCTAAAACATGTGTTGTGTCTATGCCCGCAGGAAGGGGTAATTGCACTAGAATGCCGTCAATTTCATCATCGTTGTTTAATTCATCAATCAGAGCTAGTAACTCTTCTTCTGAGCTAGACGCAGGAAGGTCAAAAGACTTAGAAACAAACCCAACTTCTTCACATGCGCGGCGTTTGCTACCAACATAAACCTGAGAAGCAGGATCTTCACCAACTAGAACCACTGCTAAACCAGGAGCACGTAGCCCAGCTTCAACACGTGCTTTAACACGTGCAGCCACTTCGGATCGAACAGTTTGGGAAATGAGAGTTCCGTCTATATTTTGAGCAGTCATGACTTTCCTTATAAATTAAGAAGGCAGATTATCTGCGGCGCATTGTCGCAGAATTTCTTATTAACATCCATACGCAAACGTTTGCTTTGTGGTGTTTTTGAACATTAAGCGTTTTAATGGACTTTTTTTAGGCATTCAGATCAGAATGTTATGAAAACCCGTTGATTTACCCGTTTGAACTCGTATAATCCTGTCCCTGTAGCGCGCCCTTAGCTCAGCTGGATAGAGCACGTCCCTTCTAAGGATGTGGTCATTGGTTCGAATCCAATAGGGCGTGCCATTTATTCAAAAGCCTCGATAACTCTTTGAGTTGTCGGGGCTTTGTCGTTTTTAGGTTTTTGGCTGTAATTGCCACTCTATCTACAACTTTTGAATGGCATTCTAGCCATTGCAATTTCTAGCAATCTGGATAGCAACCAATAAAAAAGCGCTGGTTAACCAGCGCTTTTGCATTTATTAAGGGCATTACATCTTTTTAAAGATGATGGAGGTGTTGATGCCGCCAAAGGCGAAGTTGTTACTCATCAAATATTTCACGTCCAGCTCTCGGCCTTGTCCGGCGATGTAGTCTAAATCGCCACATTGCTCGTCGAGGTTTTCTAGGTTGAGCGTTGGGTTAAACCAACCTGTGTGCATCATTTCTAAACCTAGCCACGCTTCAATCGCGCCACAGGCGCCTAGTGTGTGGCCAAAGTAGCTCTTGAGTGAACTGATTGGCACTTTGCCCAGAGCATTCGCTGTTGCGTTGCTTTCCGCAATATCGCCGCGGTCGGTGGCAGTGCCGTGAGCAGATACATAGTCGATCTTCTCAGAAGGAATGCCCGCGTTTTGCAAAGCCATTTCCATACAGATTTGCATGGTTTCCATCTGTGGTTGAGTGACGTGTGCGGCATCACAGTTGCTGGCAAAACCGATGATTTCTGCATAGATTTTCGCGCCACGAGCGACGGCGTGTTCGTACTCTTCCAGAACTAGCGTTCCCGCACCTTCACCAATCACCAAACCATCGCGATCGGAGTCATAAGGTCTTGGTGTGCTTTTCGGGTCTTCATTCTTCAGACTGGTGGCAAAAAGGGTATCGAAGACCGCGGATTCCGTTGGGCACAATTCTTCAGCGCCACCAGCAACCATGACCGTTTGGTAGCCGTGCTTGATCGCTTCGTAGGCGTAGCCGATTGCTTGGCTGCCAGAGGTACATGCACTGCTGGTTGGGATCACTCGGCCTTTCAAACCGAAAAATAGACCAACGTTCACTGCCGTGGTATGCGGCATCATTTGCACGTAAGTCGTTGCGGTGATCGCTTTAGTGGTTTTCTCATTCAGCATGACACCAAATGCGCCGATTGCGTCAGTACTGCCTGTTGATGAGCCGTATGCGATACCCGTTTGACCATTGGTGAGTACGTCGTTACCAATCAAACCTGCTTGGCTTAGTGCGTTTTCTGTTGCGACGGTCGCCAATTTGGAAACACGCCCCATGCCGCGTACTTGCTTGCGCTTGTAGTGCTTTGGCAGTTCAAAATCTAAAATTGGTGCCGCGAGCTTGGTGTTCAAACCATCATACTGTTCGTAAGAAGGCATGTATTGCGTCGCGTTCTGGCAGTCACGCAGTTTTGGTTCGACAGATTGCCAATCGTTACCAAACGCAGTCACGCCTGACATTCCGGTTACAACAACTCGACGGCTCATACTAGGCCTCCGTTTACCGAAATGACTTGGCGAGTTACATAGCCTGCGATGTCAGACATAAGGTAACTGACTAAACCAGCAACTTCTTCTGGCTCTCCCATGCGGCGCAAAGGAATTTGCGGCATCGCATGTTCTTTCACGTGTTCGTCTACCATGCCTGTGTCGATAAGCCCTGGAGCAACGCAGTTGACGGTGATTTTGCGTTTTGCCAGTTCAAGCGCGAGTGATTTTGTTGCACCAATTACGCCCGCTTTCGCTGCGCTGTAGTTAGTTTGACCACGATTCCCCGTTAGGCCAGAGACTGATGCAAGCGTAACAATTCGGCCGCCTTTGCGCTTTTGCACCATTGGCATAACACAAGGGTGAAGAACGTTGTAGAAGCTATCTAAGTTGGTATGAATCACACCATCCCATTCTTCTTCGGTCATCGCAGGGAAAGCGGTATCTTTTGTGATACCAGCGTTGTTCACGACGCCATAGTAAGCGCCGTGTTCGGCGATATCGGCTTCTAGCTTCTCACGACAATCTGCACGGTCACTGATGTCGAATTGGATAAGACGACCGCTACCACCATGCTGTTCGATGGTGTTTAGGGTGTCTTGCGCGCCTTGTTGATCGCCCATGTAATGGACAATGACTTGGAAACCATCTTTGGCTAATTGAACGGCAATGGCTTTACCGATGCCTTTGCTGGCACCTGTAACGAGGACTTGTCGGGTCATTGTTGACTCCTGATTTTCATTTCTTGTAATTTTTCTTCTGATGGAACGTAAACGTTCAATTGGCAAGTCGCTACAACAGTTCCTTGTAGCTCAATACGGGCTGAAAAAACCGCCATACCGTTATCTTCCATAACTTTTTCAGCATACACATCGAGCACCTGTCCGCGAGAAAACGTATCGCATTCAGACGTGTATCGACGGCTACCAAGCAAAAAGCCAATCGGTGGCGCTTGTTCTTTCATTAATGCGTGGTAACCAGACCACGCCGCGACAGATTGCGCCATAAACTCAATGCCAACGTAAGCTGGCACAGTTTGAGAGGCCGAGTCGAAGAACGGGTTGTGTTCTGCGATATCAACCTGGCAGTGAATCGTATCTTGTTGAACATCCAAAGCACGATCGACCAAGATCATTGGTTTGTCGTGTGGCAAAAGTTGTTCGATGGGAGGAAGTTTAGTCATGAGCGTAACCAAAAATAAGACTAATATTATTGCCACCAAAAGCAAAAGAGTTGCTGAGAATCGCTTTGTTACCCAGTTTGGTTGGCGTCTCAACTAACGATATATGGATATCGTCTGCTTTGGTTTCGCAGTGTTGTATTGGCAAATCAAGGTTGTACTTGAGAATATGCCAAGTGATCGCGGCTTCCGTTGCACTTGCTGCGCCTAATGTGTGTCCGGTAAGTGGCTTTGTCGAGCTTACGGGAACGGAGTCTCCAAAGCAGCGATGAATGGCTTTGCTTTCCATCGCATCGTTTAACGGCGTTGCTGTGCCATGCGCGTTGATGTAACCAATGTCTTGCGCTGTAAGTCCTGCATTGGCCAACGCTTTTTTCATCGCTTCTTCTGCGCCTAACCCTTCTGGATGTGGTGCGGAAATATGGTGTGCGTCTGAGCTGTCGCCAGCTCCGAGAAGAGCAACGGGCGCAGGTGTTTTGCTTAGCAACATTAATGCTGCGGCTTCGCCGATATTGATGCCGTTGCGATGTTGATCAAACGGCTTACAAAGGCTATCGGATAGAGCTTCTAGACCGTTAAAGCCGTTTAGTGTTAGCCGACAAATGGTATCTACACCACCCACAATAACCGCATCAACAATGCCAGAGCGAATCAGGCGTTGCGCGGTTAAAAAGACACGACCACTAGAAGAACAGGCGGTTGAAACTGAGTAATGTGGGCCGCTCAAATCAAAGTAGGCGGCAATAAAATCGCTGCAGTTGCCAAGCTCTTGTTTGGTGTAATGGTAGTCGGCAGGAAAATTACCCTTTGCCAGCTTTTCACCAAATGCGATTTCGCCATCTGAAATGCCAGATGTGCTGGTGCCGATCACGACTGCGATACGGTCACGGCCATATTTAGCAATGGCGTCACGCACGTCGCCTTCGATTTGCTGCAAAGCCGAAAGTGCGAGGCGGTTGTTTCTCGTATCAAACTGGCTGAGTGCGGGTGGTAATTGCGGTAACGTCTGTGCGATTCGACCGATTACTGTTTGGCGGCCTGAATTTAAAATATCTCGGTCAACCACCATGTTGGATGGCTTCGCTCCCGATAAACACTGGTGGATGAGCGCGTCATCTTGCCCCATGGCAGAGTGAAAGCCACAGGCCTGAATATACAAAGGTTGAGAAGAGCGAATAGGCATATTGTTATTCTAAATTTTTCTTAATTAATCTGATGTTGCAGTGTTTGAATAGAAATTGAAAACTGATGTTTGAGGTGATGAAAATCAATCTTACCCTCTAACTTGTTAGAAGAGCTGTATTGAATCTCAATGATCTTTTCACCGTCGCTATCAAAGATGGCGCGAGAATTATTTTTATCAATAATTCGCCACCTTACCTCATTTAACGATCCTTCCCAAGCGGAACTCGGCCAGAGCGTGATCATCAGGTTAAATAATACCTGTTCTGGCTGCGGTAGCGAACCTTGTAAACCGTTGAGCACTTCGGTTTGAATTTGTTCTCCATCGTAAGACAGTGAGAGTACTCTTGTCCCCCAGGATGAGAAGCCTGCCAGCACCACTTCGTTGTTGGTCACTTGCAGTTGTACCGGAAGTTGCTCAGATGTGGTTTTACCATCTATTGCCCAAGAAGCCGTAATTAACTGACTGGCAGACAACTGATAGCCCAAGCTTGCGGGAGTGGGCAAGCTAACTTGGGTGTGCTCGGCAATGTCGACCTGAGGCGTCGATTGGTGAGGGACCAAGCTGCATGCACTTAAAAACAGGCTCAGTGCGAATAACGTCGCGCAGCGAAAGGCGTGATTGAAAATCATGACGTCGTTTCCTCTGTTTTAATTGCAATCGGAGAGAGCAGCCAAGCGACAAAAATACCACTTAACACCGTAATGCCAAAACTGTGAATCGCGTGAGTTTGGCTGAGTGACAGCAATCCAAATGACAACACAGTGGTCATTGCCGAAAGGGTGATCGCCAATAGTGTGCTCACACTGCGGGCTTTCTCGGCAAAGAACAGAGTGTAATCGATCCCTATACCAAGAATGAGCACCAAGCCAAGCAAGTTGAACAGGTTTAATGTTGTTCCCATCGCGACAGCAGTTGCCAGACCGCAGGCGCAAGCAATCAATGATGGCAGTAAAACTCGGCAACTGTGTTGCAGACCGTACCGCTTGATTAATACCAGAAAGATCACAGCACTGGCGGCTGCCAATAGCTCCATGATTTTGATTCGGTATTCACCAAATAGGGTGGATATTTCTTCAGCTTTGTTTAGGTAGACAACATCAGACTGTGATTTGGCAAATGCCTTAACAACAACGGAGTCTTGCAATTGGTTTAACACCACTACCGTTGCCGATTTTCCTTTGATCTTACCCAAATGAAGAAAACGTACAGGCGCTGATACCGGGTTTTGCAAGTACTGTTCAACCGTAACAGGGATAAAGTCGGCGTCCATTTTGGGCTTTTTACTTAAGCCCAGCCCGGAAGTAAGTGGGCTGGATTGTGTCGCGTAAAGATCGCGAATCAATTGATAGTCTTGTTGCTGACGTTCCACTGAGCTCAAGTAGCGGCTCAGGCTCTGGTAGCTTTCGATGGTGCTGTCCGCTTTCCACGCTTCTAAAGTTGGTGTCAAAGACTCCAGCTTTTTCATTAGGTTTTCGTCATCGTCGGCGGTAACGACCAACATTTGCTGCGAAGATTGCATGCCACTGAGCGTCGTAATCAAGGTTTCTTGCTGCTTGAGATCGTTCGGCATCGTTTGCAGCAGACGAATGTCGTCATCGTAGTTCAATTGCAGCAAGAAAAAGCCACTCGCAACCACACATAACATCGGTAATCCGACTTTAATTCGAGGTTGATTCCAAAGCGTTAACCATTTCGCCAACAGTGATTGTCCCGGTAAAGTCGAAATGGAGCGCGATGGGTTACGAGCCAGTATCGGATACCAAGCCACCACGGTGATGTAAGCGGCAATCAGACCAATGGATGAAAACAGCGCAAGCTGCTGCAAACCAGGAAAGGGTGCCACTAACATGCCCAAATAGCCGATCAAACTGGTGATTAAGCCAAGTGTGATCGCTATGAAAATATGCTTTAACCCTTGCTCGCTATCCCATTCATTTCCCGCCGCAAGGCGTTCGGTTAGGTAGTGGAATGCGTAGTCGATAGACACGCCGATTAAACTTGCGCCAAACACTAAGCTGAACAGATGGACTTTTCCAAAAATCCACGTCGTAACGGACAACGCAACGAGCAAACCAATGGTGATGGAAAGCAGTGCGAGAGACAGTGGCATCACACTACGAAAGACCAACACGAACAATGCAATGATACCGAGCAGAGAGAACACACCGATGGTACTGATCTCCGATTTTGCACTTTGCGTACCAAAGTCGGCGTAAAATAGAACGCCTGTATGTGAGACTTCAGCGCCATATTTCTGCGCGACGCTTTGTTCTAGCGCTTGAATATCAGGGACGGCAAGCTGCCCAGTTAGGCTATAAGGCGAGTCTTTTAGTTCGGCAGTAATAAGCAAGTATTGAGCACCGTCTTTTTCGACGGACAGATAGCCGTTATCCAATCGGAAAGAGGACGATTGCTGGGTAACTTGGCTTAAATAATCACGAAATAGCAAGAAAGGATCATTTTGTAACTCTTGCCCAGTCACTCCAGAAAACGGGTTGTACAGAGACTGAATCACATGCTGCACTTGCTGTTCTGGATTTTTGCTTAAACGCTCTCGTTGTTCAGGCGTCAGCAATTGGAAACGGTGCTTAAAGTAGTAACTCGCCCAAGCTTGCTGCTCTTGAGGTGAGATTTTTCCCACCACATCGCGAAAATGATTACTTTGTCGTAACCCCTTATCAAATTCAGTGGCCGCTGCAAAAAGGGCATTTTTGTCCGGCGCTGTGATCACGAAAATGACTTTGTCGCTCATACTTGCCGAGACCGACTCAAAGGCTTGCTCAGCCACCGGGTTTTGTTGGTTCTTCGGCAGCAGTTTTAAAATGTTGGTCTCAATCGGAGATTCTGCACTCCAAACCCATTGTTTGAGTAGCAACGCGCCCGCTAAAACAACGAGATTGAGCCAAACCAGAGCAAAGGTGTGAGTGCCAAGACTGAGTTTAGAAACGGAATTGAGCGTCTTCGGCATCCGTGAGTTCCTGAGGTAGAGAGGTCTGGTTCGTAAACGTGATTTCGGTCTTATCGCCACGCAGCTCTTGTAGGGTTAGGCGATCAATGTGCGTTTTACCGGAAAGAGTGATGGATTGAAACACCGCATTTAATGGCGACTGTTTTGGCACTAAAACGAGCTGCCATTGATTGTTCTCAACTGAAAAATCGAGTGTGAATTGTTCTTGCAGTGCAGAAGTATCCCCGTGGAACACGGATAAAAACACATGGCTAAAGTAGAACGCCATTGGGTTTTCTTCAGCAGAAATCGTTTTCGGAGCTTGGTCGGCAAAAGTCTGACGAAGTTTGTTTTCCGTCAATACCAAATTGACTGCGAAAGGTTCAGTTTGTTGCCACAACAAGCCATGTGTTTTGCTCAGTGTGAACTGACCTTTAGAGGTTAAAGGTTGACTAAACATTTCCAGATGACGCTGCTGCGTAAAATCTCCGCGTACGATTTCATGCTGAGACAACTGCTGTTGAAGCGACGCCAAATCCGTTACGTTTGCTGTCGGTGTGGCCAATGCTGGAACAGAAAATATCAACAAAAAAGAGAGTAACCACTTTTGCATTAGCTCAGGCTCCCATGGTTGTGCCATTGCTCTACTTTATCTAAAAAGACTGCTGGAGACACAAAGCACATCTCTTGCTTTTCAATGGATACGGCGACTTGCGTTGTATGCGCTTTGCACATACGTTGATTCGTTTCGGCGTCGTAAATCACGTAATCCACACGCAATCGGTTTTCCCACTCAGTGAGTTGCGCGGTAATACGAATGGTGTGATTAAACGGAATCGCCTTGACGTATTTAACGCGCGTGTCGATGATCGGCCACATATACCCAGAGTTTTGCATATCGCGATAGCTGTATTGAATCTTCTCCATCAGCACACGACGCGCTTCTTCAAAATACCGAAAGAAGTTGCCGTGATAAATCACGCCCATCGGGTCAGCATCTTGGAATGAGGTGACCATAGTCACCTCCGCTTCTAATGGGTAGAGAACCTGCTCTTGCATTATACCTCCGCGTAGAGTGGCCAATGACGTTGCTGAATGCGTTCAATGAAATGACGCAAATCTTGTTCTAACGGGCGATCTTCAATCACAAATTCAAACTCGCTCAGTACGGCGTCACGAATTACTCGCAAACTCTGACTCATGTGGTGTTCGTCCAATTCGTTATGACGACGACGAATCTCAACCGCTTGAACGCTTGCTAGGAGTGAAGCCGCAGCAACTTGCTCTGTTAACTCAAGTACGCGTAGGCAATCACGAGCCGCAATGGTGCCCATGCTCACTTTGTCTTGGTTGTGACATTCGGTTGAGCGAGAAAAAACGCTCGCTGGCATGGTGTTTTTCAAGGCTTCTGCCGTCCAAGCTGAGATACCAATCTGAACCGCTTTAAAGCCGTGGTTGATCGGTTTACGCTCGCCTTCTGCACCAGTTAAGTTAAACGGCAGGCCGTTATTGAACTTGTAATCCATCAGTTGCGCCATCTGACGGTCCAGCAAATCAGCTAAGTTGGCAATGTTCACTTTCAACGTATCCATCGCCATTGCGATATGACCACCGTAGAAGTGACCGCCGTGCAGAACGCGCTCGTTGTCGCCATCGATAATTGGATTGTCGTTGGCACTATTTAGTTCATTCTCAATCAATTGACGTAGCCAAGGCAGTGAGTCTTGCACCATGCCAATTACGTGTGGCGCACAACGCAGCGAGTAGCGATCTTGCAGTCGGTCGCTATTGCGTGGCGGACGCTCAGCATTGAGATCATCACGCAGCCAAGCCGCAACTTGCTGTTGACCAGGGTGAGGCTTTACCGCAAACAACGCTTCATCAAAGTGGAAGTCATTACCTTGCATACCCACAGAGACCATCGCGGTAATCTTGGTGCAAAGCTGAGCTAGGTATTCTGCGCGTTTGTAGGCAAGACAGGCGAGGGCAGTCATCACGGATGTACCGTTCATTAACGCCAAACCTTCTTTTGGTTTTAGGCGAATTGGCTCAATGCCCAGCTCTGCAAACACTTCTTGTGTTGGTCGCACATCGCCTTTGTAAAGCACTTCACGCTCGCCAATTAAGGTCGCCGCTAGGTAAGACAGAGGCGTTAAATCGCCACTTGCGCCCACCGAGCCTTCTTGTGGAATACGCGGCGCAATGTCGTGGTTGATAAGCGTAACGATTTGGTTCAACAGATCGTGAGACACGCCAGATACGCCTTGCGACAATGAACACAAACGGGTTGCCAGCACCGCGCGAGCTTGCTCATGAGAAAGGATTTGACCTAAGCCACAACCATGGAAGCGTGTAAGGTGCAACGGAAGTTCATCCACAAGAGCGGGTGGAATCGCCACAGTACATGAATCGCCGTAACCGGTAGTCACGCCGTAAATAACGCCTTCTTCTTTCAGTAATCGTTCCAGAAACGCCACGCCACGATCAATTTTCGCGGTAAATTCTGGCGAGGTGTTCATGTTTGCCTTTGCACCTTGAGCAATGGCAACGACATCTTCGATGGTTAAAGATTGGGCACCAAAAGTGATGTTGTGATTATTGTTGTTTGTCATGTGGCTGATTACTTAAAGTCCAGAAGTTAAAAAAGTTGTACCACTGTAACGGCGCTTGCAGTGTGTGGTGTTCTAATCTGTGGGCGTACTGTTGAACAACGTGTTCTAGTGCCTGCTGACGCTCCTTGCGCGGTAGCGTGATTTGGTCACTAAAGTGTTCAAAGTACACATTAAAATGCGGAGTGTTTGCTTCATCGTCGCGTAGGCCGAAGAGTAGATAAACCGGCGCTTTTAATACCGAGGCCAGCATGAATGGGCCTTGCGGAAATGGCGCTGGTTTACCAAGAAAATCTGCCCAAACGACACGATTTTCTTTGCTGGTAGAAGTGCGATCGCCAACGATCACCACCCATTCGCCTTGCTCGATTTTTTGTTGAAGCAGAATCGCGGTGTCTGGTCCCATTGAGCTGACTTGAATCAAATTCAGTTCCGAGTTTGGGTTTACCGCCTTCATTACCGCATTAAATTGTTCAGCGTGTTGGGTAAATACCAAGGCGTTGATTTTGACATGAGAGTGTCGACGACCAAGCGCGCGGCAGAGTTCGATATTGCCAAGGTGCGAGCCTAAAATGAGCACGCCTTGTTTTTTCTGCGCCATCTCTTCGAAATGATGCTGGCCGTGAATGGTTAGGTTATCGACGTTAAAGTCACCTTGCCAGGCAGCCAGTTTGTCGAGCATGGTTCGCCCAAAAGAAAGCAGATGATGATAGCTGTCCAACTGTTTTGGTAGTGCGATGTTCTGCTGCGCTGCGTAGTGCTGTAAGTTGTTCAGGTAAACCTCAGACGCTTCACGGGCAGATTTACCCGTGAAGTGGTAGTAGCGCATGACTAGCTTTAAAATCAGGTCGAACGCTTTTCTACCGAACAAGCGGTAAACCGCGAGCAAGGTTTTGATGCCTAAAATCGTGCCTTGTTCTTTTCGTTTCGACCAGTGGGCATTGCTGTCGTCTGTGTGACTGTGCTTTCTGGCGAGTAGCGAAGGAATGCGCGGCAACATGCCAAAAAATAGGCGAGTGTGCATCCAGCTTATCTTGACGTTGTCCCACAATGCGTCGAAGTGGGAAATGCCACCTTCAGGGTAGATCACGCGCGTTGGAACAAAATCAATGTCGACGCCTTCCCAATACATTCGCACCAGAATCTCGATATCAAAATCCATGCGTTTGCCGATGCTGTACTTGTTCAACACGGCGACCGTTTTCGCCACTGGGTAGGCGCGAAAACCGCACATGCTGTCTTTGATAGACAGTGACAAGGTTTCTATCCACACCCAAACGTGTGTAGCGTAGCGACCATACAAACGGGATTTGGGTACGCTCTCGTCGTATATCGGTTGGCCCGAAATCAGGTTATCTGGTTTTGTTTCGCTGGCGCTGAGCAATTTCGGCAATGCTTCTAGGTCGTGCTGACCATCTGCGTCGATTTGAATGGTGTGCGTAAAACCAAGTTGGTGAGCTTGATGTAGGCCTGCCATCACCGCGCCACCTTTGCCTTGGTTTTCTCTCAAACTAATCAGTTTTATCAGTCCTTGCTCACTCAAAGCAGAAAGCGCTTGTTTGGTGTCTTCATTGCTGCCGTCGTCCACGACCAGCACTGGCAAAGCGAAAGAGGATAACGACGCAACCACGTCTGCAATTGTGCTGCCGTGGTTGTAGCAAGGAATTAAAAAGCAGGGGCGATAATCACTCACGTGACTCACCCAGTTTCATTTTTCCTGACGAGTGAGCCACCAAGGTTTCACCGTTTGTCGATGTGTACTTAAAGGTCAATTTCTCGCGCTCATTGTCCCAAGAGAGTGAGAGGCAAACGTCGGCGTTTGGCAGAATCGGCTCTTGAAATTTGATGACTTCCATTCCTTTAAATACCTTGGGAGTATTCAAATGTTGAACGGCGTAGAACAGCGCCCAATCAATTTGAGTGACGCCGGGTAAAAGAGGGAAGTGATTGAAATGACCTTGGAAATCTAAGATGTCAGCATCCACTCGCAGCGACAGCTCCGCGGTATGGTCACTCACTTCAATATTCTGAATAGTTGGTTTTCTTTTATCCATGTTACTAGCTTTATTGGAATAGTTTTTCAATTTCAGCAACTTGGCGTTTGCCTTGGCTGTTCAATGGAATTTCGTCGACCACTCGGAATTTTCTCGGGATAGCGATCGGTTCTAGCCAATTGCGCAGTGCCTTGCGAAGCTCAAGCCAAAATTTGCCTTTACCAAGTTCATTAAGCACATCGCTGCCTTGATCGTTAAGTACGATGATCGAGACTAACGTGAGGCGACCAGATTCTTCCATTGGGATCACCACGCTTTCTTGAATCCACGGCAATTGCTCTAAACGTTTTTCCACTTCGACAAGGGAAATACGCTTTTCTTCGACTTTGACGATTCGGTCAGTGCGTCCACGCAATTCAAAAGAAATACTATCATGGAAATAGCATTCATCCGCAGTTTGGTACCAAGTGTTTTCATCAATGTGTGGCGAGCGGAGCTTTAAACAATTTTCATGGTTAAGCTCGGCTTCAACACCAGGGAATAACGTCCAGGGAGTACTGGCTTCGTGCTGCTGACGGTAAGCAATGCCGCCGGTTTCTGTGCTGCCAAAAACTTCAATAGGAAGTGACCGAAACAACTGCTGGCTGTGCTGCGCCGCTTGGTTTGGCAAGGGGCCACCAGAAGAAAATACGCACCGAATCGCAACCGGATCGTGCTCTTCACTGAGTCGTTTTAGTAACGCAGGGCTGCTTACTAGCGTGGTGTCAGCATCAGCGTGATGGACAATTTGCTCTGGGAACTCAAGGTTGTGTGCTGAAAATGGACGTGCAGAGCACAAAGGCCACAATACGCGGAACAGCAAGCCGTAAATGTGTTGATGAGAAACGGTGCTTTCAACGCGTGTGCTGGCAACCGTGTCGCCCCATAGGTTATCTAGAATAGAAACTTCGATGTCGAGCTGTTTCAGCGTTTTTGCAATGGCTTTTGGTGTGCCGCTTGAACCCGAAGTAAATAGCGTTACTGGTATTTCTGCCAGGTTTAATTCACGCCAAAAATAAGGTTGTTTGGCCTCTGGCTCGTTAATCACGGTGGTTTCTAGCAATGATTGAGCTTCGATCAAAAGCGAGCTCACCAATTCTGGAACCGAGACATCGGCATCATGCAGCAACAAATCGTAGTGCTCACTGAGCTCTTTGAGTGCTTCTAGTTGGTAATTACCAGGTAATACAATGGATTTTCCTGTATAACAACAAGCAAAAAAGCCAACGGCAAACAGGTAGCTGTTGCCAAAACACAACGCAATGTTTTGCGTTGGTTGGGTTTCTAACTGCTGAGTAAGTGTTGCGACGTGCTGCTGGAAATCACCCCACGTGATAACCGTGTCGCGATCGTAAGAGACTGGGGATTGCTCAGACCTCTCTGCGATGAACAAGGTCGCAAGGGAGGTAAAGCTCGAATACGTTGTATTCATACGATTAGTGTTCCTTTCGAACAAATTGACGCACGATCCACTCTCCGGCGAACAAGCTACCAGCAAGTAAGTAGCTAATCAGACCGTTATACAGCGTCCATATTTTTACTGGCAGGAAACAGGTATAGAGGGCAAAAACGGCATTCAGTACAAAAAAAACGCACCAAACCATCGTTACTTTGCGAGTGTAAGCAACGCCGCTTGGCGGTAGTTCTGGTTCTTGTAAACGCGCGAGCCTCTCTATGATCGATTGCGGCTGTTTTAAGCTCAGTCCAAATACACACAGCATACATACATTGACAACGACAGGGTAAAACTGAAGCCACCCATGTTGTTTAAACACCATGCCAAGCGTAATTAGGACAATGCCAACAGCGCCCGTAACGAGCGCCAAGAACTTAAACTCTTTTAGTGGGGTCTTATTTGCGACGAAAACACGCAAAAGTAACGCAGCAATTAACAAGCCCCCAACTAAGTTCAAGCCAAATTTATCTATACCGAAATAGACGGCGAAGGGGTAGGCAAACAGTACAATTGCAGACAGACCAGTCAGCAATTGGCGCATTAACTTTCCTTCAATAACTCAGTAACAGCGTTAACCACATCGTCGACGGTTCTTACTGTACTAAACTCTGCCGGCTTGATTTTTTTGCCAGTGACATTCTGTAGGTGTACGACCAAATCAACGGCGTCAATGCTATCAAGATCGAGATCTTGGTATAAGTGCGCATCTGATTGAATGTCGGCTGCATCAATTTCGAACAGCTCAACAAGCGCATCTTTAACTTGTTCAAATACTTGATCTTTATTTACATCAGTCATGAATATACCTACAACTTATTCATTAGTTTGAGAAGAAACGTATTTCGCTAGATTTGCTACAGACGCAAAGTGTTCGCGCGTATTTGAGTCGTCGGCATCAATAACGATGTTGTATTGTTTTTTTATTGCGAGTCCAAGCTCAAGCGCGTCGATAGAATCTAAGCCAAGTCCATCACCAAAAAGTGGTGCATCCGTTTCAATATCATCTACGGTTAAATCTTCAAGGTTTAAAGCATCAATAATAAGTTGCTTAATGTCGTTGTGTAACTGTTCCACTGGGACCTGCTTATTAATAAAAGTTTTCTGGAAAAATGTTTTCAGCTAGGTGCTGTTGTAAGCGTCGCGCCGCTATTGTCGGCGACGTAGTTTGCTTTATAAAGGGGGTAATCTCAACTTTATCCTTAACTTCAACCCTGAAAAAGGGCTTTGTTGCCGGTACTTGATACCATTTTTTCTCTTTTGTGAGGAAACTTGGCGTTACCGTAATATGGACAACTCTTAAATCTCGTTCTGTTCTTACCGCAATTTGTGCTGCACCGCGTTGTAATTTCGGCTCTACACCTGGTGTTGTTCTTGTTCCTTCAGGAAATATAAGCAACACGTTGCCTTTGTTAAATCGTTCATCACAAAGTGCTAATAAATCATCCGGTGCTTCATTGGGAATATATCCGGCTGCTTTTACGATGTGCTTCATAAAAGGATTCGACCATATTGCCGATTTTACTAAACAGTCGCAGCGATTTAATTGTGAAGCAATGAGAACGTAATCGATTAAACTAGGGTGGTTGGCAACAATTAAACAATTACGATCTTGTTGAAGAATATCGGCACCAATAATTTGATAATCGATTGCGCCACTTAGCTTCATCAATTTACAAAATGTGTTGAATGAATATCGAATCGCACCCTGAACTTTATATTCGCGTTCCGTTTGGTCTGAAACAAAAATACGAATGGTCGGAATAACAATGAAACTCAGTACTAAACCACCTAACCCAAATACTGAAAAACAAAAGCCTGTTGCTAGCACACGCCAATACTGATTTAAGCGAGTCATTTTTTGTGCCATTCCCAAGCTTGTTGCGGAGCGAAAATAGTCCACTGGCTTTTATCTAACAAGTATTGTTGCAAAAATACTAAACCTTGAGGAAGAGGATGACCGGAACGTTCTGCGTTTATGGAGCTTTGTATCGCGAACTTGTCTCCATGAGAAAGTATTAAGCCAAGTCCAAACCCTTGGTATTGTTGGTTTTCATATTCTAAATAAGAGTCAGGCATAGGCTCATCAAAATCAACAAGCAGTACTTTTTTGTCAGGATTGTCGGACAAAAACAGCCATGCTTCTAATATTGCGCTTTGGAATGTGTTTTCTGCCGCAGCGATAGAAGTTAGGGGAATGGGTTGTTTAGTTGCGATAGTGGCAAGCCCTGCGGCGGTATTGTGCACCGATTGAGAAAAAGCCATCGGAGACGCCTCTTCTCCATTAATTATATCTTCAACTAGTGCGACGCTGCGATGCAGTTCACCATGACGGCTTGAAAATACAAGGTAATCAACTTGATGTTGATTAAGCATTTCGATTGCAGTTTGTACCGCCAGTTTACTGAGTGGGCTCATTCTTCTGCGCATCATCGCAGGAATATTTGCAATATTGATTTTGCCATCTTCTGGCCATTTTATCTCTGTTGCCCATTGTTTCCATTCATTGGATTCGGATAAACCGAATGAATTCGCTGTCCACGCATCAATATTGAACGAAATGTTGATCTTCGAGTTTGGCATATTGGGTTAAATTGTTTATTTTACAGCTCGATACAAATTGGGGTTGACCCAAATTCACAATAAAAAGGAAATTATCATGTCGCGTTTTAAGCTGTATGTCTCGTTATTATTAACTTTGCTTCTTGTTGGTTGTGGACGAGTACAACCTGTAATGAATGTGGAGGATACTCCAGTTGCTTATGATCTTCAAAATAAACAAGTAAAAATGGCCATAGTGCAATCAGCAACTAACCGAGGCTGGACGATCGAAGAAGTAAGCCCTGGTGTTCTTATTGCAAAAATCCACGTTCGTAAACACTCTGCAGAAGTAAAAATCCCATACAATAATAAATATTACTCAATTATTTATCTCAACTCAGTAAATCTCAAAGCAAGTGATGGCAAAATCCACCGCAATTACAATCGTTGGGTAAACAACTTGAATGTTGATATTCAGCGAGCTATTGCATTGTTGGGCAATCAATCTCAACAATAAAACTATTAATTGCAGTTAGGTTTTTCCGTGTTAAATCAAAATAATGACCCTTTTAATGCTTTTGAAGCGAAGACAGAAGCTCAGAAGTTATCTTTTGCACCAATCGTGTTCCAGACCGCCAAAACGCTTCGAGATTTAGGTATTTTAGCCGCTTTAGACAGCGCTGGCGCTCAAGGCATGAGTGCTACAGATATTGCCGAGAAAACGGGAGTATCAGAATATGGTGTTAAAGTACTGTTGGATATGGCGATTAGTGCGCATATTGTTTTATGGGAACGACCTAACTATTCGCTTGCAAACCTTGGTTTTTACCTTCTTCATGATGGTATGACGAATGCAAACATGGATTTTACGGCAGATGTTTGTTACGCCGCGATGATGCATTTGACGGAAGCAATTCAAGAAGGTAAACCGTCTGGTTTGAAAGAGTTGGGCAATTGGGAGACCATCTATCAAGGTCTATCGACGTTACCAGAACAAGCCAAACAGAGCTGGTTTAAGTTCGATCATTTCTATTCGGATCGCTCGTTCCCACTTCTGCTTAAAGAAGTATTTGCAAGCAAGCCAAAGCATCTTGTGGATATTGGCGGAAATACGGGAAAATGGGCGATTCAGTGTTGTAAACATGACCCTGACGTTCAAGTGACGATTGTTGATTTACCACAGCAATTAGAAGTAGCGATGAAGAATGTTTCAGAAAACCAGTTCGTCGAGCGTGTACGTCCATACCCTGCAAACATGCTGGATAAAGCACAAACATTGCCTGGACACGCTGACGTATGGTGGATGAGCCAGTTCTTGGATTGCTTTTCCCCAATTGAGATCCTCAATATCCTTAAAAAAGTTAAAGCCCAGTTAACGAAGGGAGATACTATTTACGTATTGGAGCTGTTTTGGGATGCTCAAAAATACGCGGGAGCTTCCTATAGCCTTAATGCCACTTCTCTTTATTTTACCTGTTTAGCTAACGGTAATAGTCGCTTTTATCGCAGTGATGATTTCTTAGAAATTGTCGAAGCGGCAGGTTTATCTGTCGTTGAAAGAACCGACAATATTGGCCTTGGTCATACCTTATTAAAACTACAAGCAAACTAAATTCAGAATGAAAACAGAGCTCAAGCAAGTTGTTGTCGTAGGAGCGGGGCCATCAGGTTCAACCGTTTCTGCCTTATTAAAATCGCGTGGCATAGATGTTGTTGTCTTAGAAAAAGCGACTTTTCCACGCTTTTCTATAGGAGAAAGCCTGCTCCCTGCATGTATGGAAGTTGTTGAACAAGCAGGAATGACCAATGCAGTAAAGCAGTTTGGCTTCCAGTATAAAGATGGTGCTGCATTTCGTCGTAATGGCGTATACACCCAGTTCGACTTTACAAACAAATACACGCCAGGACCGGGCACGACGTTTCAGGTTCAACGTGCCAACTTTGATAAAGTATTGGCAGATAGCGCTGAAGAGCAAGGCGTAGAGATTCGCTATCAGCATGAGCTGCTCAACCTAGTGTTTGAAGGGAAAAAGTCTCGATTAGAAGTGCTCGACTCAAATAAGAAGGCTTATCAAATCGAAGCAGATTTTGTGTTGGATGCAAGTGGCTTTGGGCGTGTTTTGCCACGCTTGTTGGAGCTAGAAGAACCTTCTTGTCTTCCGCCTAGAAAAGCGATCTTTACCCATATCGAAGATCATATCTCTCCCCAAGAGCCGGAATACGATCGCAACAAAATTTTAATTTCAGTTCATCCTGAAAATCACGACGTATGGTACTGGCTAATCCCATTCTCTAATGGTACTTGTTCGTTTGGTGTGGTGGGTGAGCCAGAATTTTTCGAACAATACCCAGAAGATAAGATTGCAGCGTTGCAGCAGTTAGCCAATGAAGAGCCGGGTTTGGCTTCTTTGTTGCGAAATGCGAATTACCCGAATCCAGCAGGCGAGTTGGGTGGCTATTCTGCTAACGTCAAACGTTTAGCGACAGAGCACTACGCGTTGCTTGGTAATGCAGGTGAGTTTCTTGATCCTGTATTTTCATCGGGTGTCACTATCGCCATGAAATCGGCAGAGTTTGCAGCGGACTGCGTGGTTCGTCAGCTGAATGGTGAAAAGGTTGATTGGCAAGAAGAGTACTCGCAACGCTTAATGGTGGGAGTGAACACATTCCGCACTTATGTGGAAGGCTGGTACAACGGCACGTTGCAAGATGTGATTTTCTATCAAAAACCGAACCCACGTATTAAACAGATGATTAGTGCGATTTTGGCTGGATATGCTTGGGATACGAATAATCCTTACGTAAAACAAAGTGAGCAGCGTTTGTCGACGCTTGCAGAACTGGTTCGGGAAGCTGAACTGTAAGAATATACATTCGCTTATCCGAGAATCAGTAAACCTAGGTCTTACCAAAAAATTGGTAAGACCTTTTTAATGCCTCTTTACTTTTACTTCTAGCGTGTTGGAGACACATTGACCACTTACATCGGTGTGTATCGAATTTGAGAATTTTTATGGTGACATTGATCACGTCTAGAGTTCCTGTTGCTGATATTTATATTAAATTTGTAGGAAATGGATTACATTCTGGGAGTGTTCCCTACATCCGGCTTCGTTGTGAAAACGGTTTATAAGCAACTGTATAAGTTAGTAAAGTTCCAAAAACTACATCAAAAAAAAGACAAGTTTCTTACCAAATCAATTCGCTTGGTGAGTTCGAGCCATCGACTACGCCAAACGCTTCCTCTACTTTCTAAAATTGTCGAAGAACATGACGCATCAACGGTCTCTTCGATTGCAGATCCCGAGAACGCGGTAGCGTGGGGAGGTAAAGTTTCTCCAGAGTTCAAATCTAAAGTCATCCGTATTAGTAAAGAGCTAAAGATCAATCCTAATCATCTTATGGCGTGCATGGCATTTGAAACTGCTGAAACTTTCAGTCCAAGCATCAAAAATGGTTCCGGAAGCGGGGCTACAGGGTTAATTCAATTTATGCCCTCTACCGCAGAGTCATTAGGAGTGAACACAAAGACTCTTGCGAGAATGAGCGCGCTTGAACAACTTGACTATGTGAAAGCGTACTATTGGCCCTATCGAAATAAAATTAATAGCCTAGAAGATGCTTACATGGCCATTCTCTACCCTGCTGCGATTGGCAAACCGCCGTCTTTCGTTTTGTTCAGACAAGGCTCAATTGCCTATCGACAGAATGCAGGTATCGACCGCCACAACACGGGGAAAATCACGCTTAATGATGTTTCCTACAAAGTGAGGAAAAAACTAGAAAAAGGTTTGCAGCCCAATTTCATGGGCTAAGATTGTGTCATGTTCCTAGTTTTTCGCGCATGAATCCTTCTGTTACTTCACGGGGATTCTGATACACTACGCGCCCATTTCCTCTGTTGAGACCTTTCTATGCCATTTTCTAAGCTTGGTTTAAGCGCATCGATTGCTGATGCAGTAAAAGCGCTAGGTTATGAAAACCCCACTTCTATCCAACAAAAAGCCATTCCAATCGTATTGCGTGGCCGCAATTTAATTGCAGCAGCGCAAACGGGCACAGGTAAAACGGCCAGTTTTGTTCTGCCAATCTTAGAAAAGCTTAGTCGAGGCGAAACGCAACGTAAAAAACGCGCTCGTGCGATTATCCTAACGCCAACACGCGAACTTGCGCTTCAGGTTCATCAAAGTATTGAAGCTTATGGTAAAAACTTACCATTACGCTCAATGGCGATGTTTGGTGGTGTGGATTATGCACCACAAAAACAAGCCTTGATCGAGGGTGTCGATATTGTGGTAAGCACGCCTGGGCGCTTGATTGATCTGTACGGTCAACGCGCGATTCACTTTGATGAAGTGGAAATGCTAGTGCTTGATGAAGCCGACAAAATGTTGGATATGGGATTCATCGATGCGATCGACAAAATCGTCGACTGTATGCCAGAACATGTGCAAAGTTTGCTGTTCTCAGCGACGTTATCTAACCCTGTTCGTGACTTGGCGAAAAATGCGATTATTGATCCTGAAGAGATCACGATTGCAAAGCACAGTGCCTCAAAATCAAATATTAAACAGTGGATCACGGCCGTCGATAAAGACATGAAGTCGTCGCTGTTAAGTCACTTGCTTAAAGAAAATGACTGGTCGCAAGTACTGGTATTTATTGAAACTAAACACGGTGTAGCCAAACTGGTAAGCCAACTTGAGAAACGTGGCATTGTGGCAGAAGCATTCCACAGTGGCCGTAATCAGCGTGTTCGCCAGGAATTAATAGAAAAGTTTAAAGCGGGTGAAATCCAGTACTTAGTCGCAACCGGCGTTGCTGCGCGCGGTATTGATATTGATAATCTGCCAGTTGTCATCAACTACGATTTACCTTACCCAGCGGATGAGTATGTACATCGTATTGGTCGTACAGGTCGTGCTGGCGCGAAAGGTGAGGCGATATCACTGGTTTCAAAAGACGACTTTAAGAACCTCTGCATGATTGAAAGTCGTTTAGGGCACTTGCTAGAGCGAGTGGAAATTGAAGGTTTTGCGCCAAGAAAGCCAGTACCAATTTCAATTTTAAATTACGTGCCTAAGAATAAACGTAAACCGCACGATAAGCGCGAATCAAAATAGCCAGTTTATCCCATGATCTAAAAGCCGCATTCTTGCGGCTTTTTGCGTTTTTAGGCATCCAATTATGTAGCCATCGCGACGGTTTCTATTCGGTAATGAGGAAAAAAGTTAATCAGTGTCATACGCTTAACACGTAAAGTGAATCAAGGTGCGTTAAGCTTTTGTCAATTATCTGTCCGCAGGTTTGCACAAGGTAAGGAATGGGCGCAAACTTTTTTGCTTGCTAATGAATGCATAAGATGGGGCACAAATGAAAACAGGTGATAAGCAATTCGCCGTTATTGGTCTTGGCCGATTTGGTTTGGCAGTGTGTAAAGAGTTACAAGATTCAGGCGCTCAAGTTTTAGCCGTTGACATCAACGAAGACAGAGTTAAAGAAGCCGCCAGTTTTGTTAGTCAGGCGGTTGTGGCTAACTGTACTCACGAAGAGACGGTTGCTGAGCTCAAACTTGATGATTACGACATGGTGATGATTGCCATCGGAGCGGATGTCAATGCCAGTATTCTTGCGACATTGATTGCTAAAGAGGCGGGAGTAAAGTCAGTATGGGTTAAAGCCAACGATCGCTTCCAAGCTCGTGTTCTGCAAAAAATTGGCGCAGACCACATTATCATGCCTGAGCGTGACATGGGGATACGTGTCGCGCGTAAAATGCTCGATAAACGGGTTCTTGAGTTCCACCCATTAGGCAGTGGCTTAGCTATGACGGAGTTTGTGATTGGCTCTCGTTGGATGGGTAAGACACTAAGTGATTTGGCTCTGTGCAAAGTCGATGGCGTGCAAGTGCTAGGGTTTAAACGGGGCCCAGAAATTACCAAGGCACCTGACCTTAATACCACACTAGAAATTGGTGACCTAATTATTGTGGTCGGCCCTCAAGATGCGCTCGCAAATAAATTAAAATCGCTATGACGTATTTTCATCAGAAAGGTGTTTTTTACGCACCAGATGGTAAACAAGAGAAAGCGAAAGGCAACGAACCGCGAATTATATTGCTCAGTTTTCTCGGTGTTTTACTGCCTTCTGCGGTATTGCTAACCTTGCCAGTTTTTTCTGTTACGGGCCTGTCGATAACGGATGCTTTGTTTACCGCAACGTCCGCTATTAGTGTGACAGGGCTTGGTGTAGTCGATACTGGGCAACACTTTACGCTTGCGGGTAAAATCTTGCTGATGTTTTTAATGCAAATCGGTGGGTTGGGGCAGATGACGTTGTCGGCGGTCTTACTCTATATGTTCGGCGTGCGTTTGAGTTTGCGTCAACAAGCGCTGGCGAAAGAAGCATTAGGGCAAGATCGGCAAGTCAATCTAAACCGACTAGTAAAGCGGATTGTTGTTTTCGCGCTTGTTGCAGAAACGATCGGGTTTATTTTTCTCTCTATCCGCTGGGTCCCTGAAATGGGCTGGCAGACTGGTATGTTTTACGCCTTGTTTCATGCAATTTCTGCATTTAACAACGCTGGGTTCGCGCTGTTTTCTGACAGTATGATGAGCTTTGTGAATGATCCGTTGGTTATCTTTACACTGGCGGGGCTATTCATTTTTGGCGGGCTTGGTTTTACTGTTGTGGGTGACATCTGGCTAAACTGGCGCAAAGGTTTCCACTTTTTGCATCTTCACACCAAAATCATACTGATTGCGACACCGATATTGCTCTTAGTCGGAACGATGATGTTTTGGTTACTTGAGCGAAGCAACCCAAACACAATGGCGTCTTTACCTGCAACAGGGCAATGGTTGGCGGCATTCTTTCAATCTGCGAGTGCGCGAACGGCAGGGTTTAATAGTGTTGACTTGGCGTTGTTTACCCAGCCGGCCTTACTGGTCATGATTGTTCTGATGTTAATTGGAGCGGGTTCCACCTCAACGGGGGGCGGTATTAAAGTTTCCACATTTGCTGTTGCGTTTATGGCTACGTGGACCTTTTTACGCCAAAAGAAACATGTGGTTATGTTTAAGCGAACCATAAATTGGCAAACTGTGACTAAATCATTGGCAATTATCGTTGTGAGCGGAGCCATCCTGACAAGCGCAATGTTTTTATTGATGCTTACCGAGAAGGCCAGCTTTGATAAAGTTATGTTTGAAACCATTTCCGCATTTGCCACAGTGGGGCTCACCGCCGGTTTGACTGCGGAACTTTCTGAACCTGGTAAATACATTATGATCGTGGTGATGATCATTGGTCGTATTGGGCCGCTCACGCTTGCCTACATGTTGGCACGTCCTGAACCTACCTTGGTCAAATACCCAGAAGACGCCGTTCTTACAGGTTAATATAGCGTTAAACAATGGCCGCGCGACCATTACGAGCATTGATTAATAGCAGTGCTCGTACATTTATAGAATATGTGGAATGTTGCCCAGTTTTACCTATAAATTCGTAGAAGTTCATTTCTTCTTCCTTTCGTTTCGATACTATTCATTCACTCAATTTATATTCTCAGAAGCTACGCTCATAACAGCGTTTTGGAATCCGACGCTTTTGTAGTGTGACACCAAACTACGTCGTGTTATCTGAGCGAATTGATACCAGCCTTCGTCAATAGTCACTCAGTCTTACTCTATGCCCATAGGGTTACTTTGTGTTTGTTGTGCTTGGTATTAATGAACGAATCGAAAAGATGGAGTCGTACTTTGAAATTCAACACACTCGCCATGGCTATGTTAACTGCGCTTCTTGCAGGGAAGAGCATGGCAACTACTCCGCCATCACCGGTTTGGCATACTATTGCGTTGAGTGATGGTAGCTCCAGTGAGGCAATTCTACGTGGAACGGCAGATTTCCACTGGTTTGAAGATAAGCAGGGCAATGCCTTACTTCAGGAAGACGGCGTTTGGTTTTTCGCGCAGATTCAGCGCGAGTCAGGCACGCCAATATTGATCTCGACAGGTGTGGTGAAAACGCAGTCGAGTGAGCCACCTGAGTCGGCGAGGTTTCGCCCGGATTTACAAGTTAAACCGCAATTATCTTCTCTAAAAACCATTGAACCGATGGCACGAAAAAACCTACTGCGTTCGGCGCAAGGTTACCAGGCGATGAGCAGTTCAACGGTGAAGCAGCAGCCCCTATTGGTTGTGCAAGTTTCGTTTGATGACCAAGCAATGGTGCATGATTTTGAGCAACGCGTATTTAATACCAATGGTCAAAGCGTTGTGGATTACTTTGATAAAAACTCTCAAGGTAAATTCAAAGTTGTTCCTGCACTTGAGAGTTACGGCACCGCCAATGACGGTGTGATAGATGTGACTGTGGCACAAAGCCACCCTAACTGTCACTCTAGTTCGACTGATAAAACATGCACCGCCAAGTTGAATGCGGTTTTCACCGAGGCTTATCAAAAACTGGATCCATACTTTAATCTTTCGGTCTACGACAGCAATCAAAATGGTACCGTAGAACCGTCAGAACTCTCTGTCATGTTTATTTTTGCGGGGGGAGATCGTTCAACAGGGGTTCTCAACCGTCCTGCGATTTGGCCGCACAAATTCTCTCACGATGATGTCACACTAGATGGTAAAAAGATCACAGACTATTGTGTGTTCGCTGACTATCAAGTTGATCATCAAGCGACGTTGGGCGTGATCGTACACGAGCTTGGCCACTTAATGCTTGGCTTACCGGATTTGTACGCAAGGAACAGTGATGCCTCGATCGGCTCTTGGGGCGTGATGGGTGGCGGTTCATGGGCGCAGAAACCGGGAGATTCATACGCTGGTGACACTCCGGTGAACATGAGTGCATGGAGCAAACACGCTGCTGGTTTTGTTGTACCAACGGTAACTCATGAAAGTCCAGCGCCTATTTCTGTGAACAACGACGATGTCAAGCTGGTGTATCTCGACCCGTACTTGAAAGAGTTTGGCCCACGTGTTTACTTGGAAAATCGCACCTTTAGCGGTTACGACCGAGCATTGGCGGCTGAAGGTATCCTGGCGACGTCGGTTAATGTCCAGAACCGCTTTAATGATGTTGGCGCGATGCAGGTTCAAATCATGCAGGCTGATGGTCTGAATGAGTTAGAAAATGATGGTAGGAGTGACGCTGACGATTTATACCCTAATGGTGGCGATGTCATTTCAGATACATCGACCCCGGGTCTGAGAGCGATCACAGGGTTTGATACTGGGGTTCGTATTTCCAACATTGCCAGCAACACCAACGGCGGTAGCTTTTCTCTTGAGCATACAAACGAACCAAATAAATCAGCATGGCTGAACTCTCTTCACCAAGGTTATGTGTACGCGAGTGGGAGTAACACTCTGGCGGTGTCACTGGACTTGAATAGTGATACAGAGCTTGATGGTCTTCAACTTTACGCGCAAAGAGATAGCGCTCAAAGTGACATGACTTATCGAGTTTGGCGATTCCCATTTTCTGGAAACATTGGCTATCGATTAATATTGAATCAAAACAACGCTGAGCTTTTACAGCAAGGTAACTTCCAAAAGTCATCTCGAATTTTATTCCCTCAATCAAGCCAATTGAGTGCGGGTCAGCACTTATTGGTTGTTGAATTGGAAGGCGGTCAATTTGATGCAAACTTTGATTTCGGCCGCTTGCTAAAAACTGAAAAAGCCTCCCTACCTGTAATGTGGACTGGTGATTACAGTGAGATTGGCACGTTTGGTCTAGAAAAAGCCGGGTTCTCTTATATTCCGTTTGCAGCATTATTAAATGTGGATGCGAGCAACTTGGTTGAAGCGAAATCTGATTCGTTACAAACCAATAAAAATACGCCAATCAAACTGAACCTGATGGACAATGATTTCATGGCGGTAGGGTATCAGTTCAATGTGGACATTGTGCAGAAGCCTGAGCACGGCACCATCTCTGGCAACCAGTACCAACCTGAAGCTAACTTCGTTGGTCTTGACACTTTCCAATATCGTTTGTTGTCGGTTGATGGTGCGTACTCATCTTCAATCGTGAATGTGCAGGTGGAAGTGCTTGGCAGCAACGAAGCGCCAGTGGCTGTGATTGATATTGATAATAAAGACATGACGGTTGGGCAGCGAGTCACGTTGTCTGCGTTAAATAGTACGGATGCTGATGGTGATGTGTTGAGTTATAAATGGGAGCAGTTGGCTGGCACTTCAGTTTCTCTTGGCAATGCAACCAGTGTTAGCACGAGCTTTACGGTGCCTCAAGGTGCAAAAGCGGGTGAGGTTCTGACATTCCGTTTAACCGTGACTGACCCTAGTAATGAAACGTCCAGTGCTACCGTCGATTTAACCATGAAAAACGCAGTGCCAGTTACGCTCGTAGATACGGCGACCGTTGCCGTTGGTGAAAGTATTCTGATTGATGCAGCGAGCAATGATTCGGATGTGAACGGCGATAAACTGGTTGTAGAAAGCGTACAGAACGTAACGGGTGTGGGAAGTGCGAGTGTAGAGAATGGCAAAATCCGTTTTCAAGCACCGGATAGCCCTACTGACGGCATCAAGCTGCAATATACGGTTTCAGACGGTCATGGTGCCACTGCTACGGGGGAAGTTATCGTGACGGTTGTTGCTTCTTTGAAGACAACGACATTCAAGAACTCAGAAGGTAGCGGCAGTGTTTCTTATTGGGCTTTGATGTTACTTGCAACATTAGGCTGGCGACGTCGCGTCTAAAACGGTATTGAATTGCGGTATAAGCCACTCATATTGAGTGGCTTATTTTTTATCTGATTTATTTTGGTTTCGTTCTCATTGTCTTATGAGATGTGTTTCTCATTATTTTTAAAGCGATTTTTCTACTCTGCGGTTACCCTAGGGGCCGATTTTTATGAACTAAGGATGTTATATGTCTACCGAGGGCTTTTCTGTTTCGGAAATATGCCGAGAAGCGACAGTGATGGTCAGAAGGAATCTACTCGCAATTGTTATTGCTTGTATTCCGTTGATTATCGTGCACTCAATTTTTGCTTTTATGTATCCTGAAATGACGGGGAAAGATCAAGCGAACGTTCAAGAAGGCAATGTCTCAGGATTTTATTTCGTCACAATTATTTTGTACCCACTTGTTGCCGCTATGGCGGCTGTGCGTGTGCATCGAATTTATTTAGCCGGCGATTACATGCACTCTGCGTTGGATGTATTTCGTTTGTCAGCTCGAGAATTCCGTTTCATAGGCTGGTGGATACTGTTTGGACTGATGATGATGCTCGTTATTGGTATCCCGATCTTTGTGTTGTCGTTTATCTACATTGCAGAAAGTGGTGAAGCCGACTTTGTTGCTATGGCTATTATCACAACGATTGCAAGCATTCCCGGCTATTGGGTAATGGCGCGATGGTCATTTGTGTTGCCAGCGACTGCAATGGATCATCAGCCTCGCAGTTTGCGTCGTTCGTGGAACCAGAGCAGAGCATACAACAAACAAGTATTCATTTTGATGGGACTAATTCCATTGGGTGCGGGCTTGCTCAGTCAGCTGATCTTTAGCCACTTTACGAATCTCTTTATGTTGAGCCTCGTCGGTGTGGCCTATGGTATTTTTGGCGCGTACCAGCTGGCATTGTTATCATTGAGCTATAAAACGGTAGTGGATATCGAACGCGCTCGTTTTGATACGCCATCACAGTCACCAAAAACGGGTGAAGAATTTTCCGCTTAACCCTTTGATCGTTTTTACATGCTACCTCCGTTTAGGAGACGGTCTGCGGCAGGTTGATACCTTCCTGCCGCCTTCGCGTTATTCACGCAAAATACCCATGCCCATTTCATGGCTGAATGACAGGGACATTCACACGTATACTCACAACAGTACTTCTTTTTATTAAGGAACCCTACATGTCCATTTGGCAACGGGTCAATTTCACCCATCGCTTTAGTCAATTACCGTCAGCGTTCTATACGTTGGTCGAGCCACAACCCTTGGACAACACTCGCTGGGTCGCTTGGAATGGTGAGTTTGCACAGCAGTTTGGTTTACCAGAAGAGCAAAACGATGAGTTATTGGCGGTTTTTTCTGGGCTAAGTGAATTCGAACAATTTCGTCCTCTTGCGATGAAATATGCAGGCCATCAGTTTGGCGTTTACAACCCAGATTTGGGCGATGGACGTGGATTACTGTTGGCAGAAATTGAGCATCAGGATGGTACTTGGTTTGATCTTCACCTCAAAGGTGCAGGGCTAACGCCTTACTCGCGAATGGGAGATGGGCGAGCGGTATTACGCTCAACTATCCGTGAGTACTTGTGCAGTGAAGCCATGGCGGGCCTTGGGGTTCCCACGACACGTGCTCTCGGTATGATGGTCAGTGATACACCTGTTTATCGAGAAAAAACGGAATCGGGCGCTTTGTTACTTCGAATGGCTGAAACCCATGTTCGATTCGGTCACTTTGAGCATTTCTTTTACACCAACCAGTTAGCAGAGCAGAAGCTGTTGGCGGATAAGGTGATTGAGTGGCACTTTGCTGATTGTGCATCGGCGGAGAAACCATATGCCGCGATGTTTGACGCCATCGTGACTAAAACAGCCGAGATGATCGCATATTGGCAAGCTTTTGGTTTTGCGCATGGTGTGATGAATACCGATAACATGTCAATTCTTGGGCAAACTTTTGATTATGGTCCGTTTGGCTTTCTTGATGATTATGAGCCGGGATACATTTGTAATCATTCAGACTACCAGGGTCGTTACGCATTTGATCAACAGCCTAGAATTGCGCTTTGGAACCTGTCAGCACTGGCGCATGCGCTATCGCCACTCGTTGAACGAGAAGATTTAGAATCGTCGTTGAGTCAATTTGAAGTTCATTTAAGCCAGCAGTTCAGCCGCCTCATGCGTGAGAAGTTGGGCTTAAAAACCAAGATAGCGGAAGATGGGCGTTTGTTTGAAGCTATGTTTGAGCTTCTTCACCAGAACAAAACGGACTACACTCGCTTCTTCAGAACGCTTTCAAACCTTGATAATGCGCCTTCCCAAGCCGTAATCGATTTATTTCTCGACCGAGAAGCTGCGCGAGCTTGGCTTGATCTGTACTTAGCTCGGTGTGAGCTAGAGGTTGATGAACTAGGGGGCCTGATTTCAACCGAACAGCGTTGCAAACAGATGCGTCAGGCCAATCCCAAATACATCTTGCGTAACTACTTGGCTCAGTTGGCGATTGATAAAGCGGAAGAAGGGGACTTTAGCGAATTACACCGATTGGTCGAACTGTTAAAACGCCCATTTGATGAGCAACCCGAGTTTGATGACTATGCGAAATTGCCACCGGAATGGGGGAAGAAAATGGAGATAAGCTGTTCTTCATAAGTGGGTCATTTTCCACCCATTTGTATCTTTTTCTTGGGTGGAATTCACTCGTTACACTTCGGATTTATGTTAATGGACTGTGTTAATTTATTGAAATGCATATAAATTTTAACATGGTCCATTAATTGCTCTTTGTTGAACATCCGTACCCATCGCCTAACACCTAGTTACTCATGGACGGGATGGGATGTGATTCAACAAGGAGAATAATAATGTTTAAGCCTCTAACTCTACTATCTGTCTCTGCACTTGCTGTTACCAGTTTTAATGCTGCCGCAAATTGTGACCCGGGTGAAACGGTCATCAAGTTTAGCCATGTAACGAATGCGGACAAACACCCTAAAGGCATCGCGGCTTCGTTACTTGAAAAGCGCGTCAACGAAGAGATGAACGGTAAAGTCTGTATGCAGGTGTTTCCTAACTCAACACTTTATGATGATGATAAAGTGTTGGAAGCGCTACTGAATGGTGATGTTCAACTCGCTGCTCCTTCTCTTTCTAAGTTTGAGAAATTCACCAAGAAGTACCGCCTTTTCGATCTCCCTTTCTTGTTCGATGATGTCGACGCGGTTGACCGTTTCCAAAACTCGGAAGCGGGTGAAAAGCTGAAAAACTCAATGAAACGTCGTGGCCTACAAGGCATTGCGTTTTGGCATAACGGCATGAAGCAAATGTCAGCCAACAAGCCGCTCATTTCTCCAACTGATGCTGAAGGACTTAAGTTCCGTGTTCAAGCCTCTGATGTACTCGTTGCTCAGTTTGAGCAGCTAGGTGCTAACCCACAAAAAATGTCGTTCAAAGAAGTTTACGGCGGCTTGCAAACTAAGGTTATTGATGGTCAAGAAAATACTTGGTCAAACATTTACGGCAAAAAATTCTTCGAAGTTCAAGATGGCATTACGGAAACGAACCACGGAATTCTGGATTACTTAGTTGTGACGTCAAACGACTTCTGGAAAAACTTACCAGATGATCAGCGCGAGCAGTTAAACACCATTATTCAAGAGGTAACTGCGCAGCGTAATGCTGAGTCAACCAAAGTAAACCTTGCGAATAAGAACAATATCATCGAAGCAGGTGGTGTGGTTCGTACTCTAACGCCAGAACAGCGCCAAGAATGGGTCACTGCACTTCAACCAGTATGGAAGAAGTTCGAAAAAGACATTGGTTCTGACCTAATCGAAGCCGCTTTGGCGTCTAACCAAAAATAATAACACCTAGCACATTTAGCCCTCTCAAACTGAGGGGGCTCTTTCCCCCTACAGACGACGTGATGTAATTATGGAACAGACTTTTTTTGCCAAGGCTGGACGAATCACCGATGCCATTGAAGAGACTTTGATTGCTTTCTTCTTGGGTGCCATGACCTTGCTGACCTTTGCCAATGTCATCTTTCGTTATGTCTTTAACGACAATATTCTTTGGGCGCTTGAGCTCACCGTTTTCATGTTCGCATGGATGGTGTTGGTTGGCGCATCTTATGGTGTGAAAAAACACTTTCATATTGGTGTCGATGTCATTATTAACATCGTTCCGGAAGGTAAACGAAAAGCCCTGGCGCTTTTTGCTGCAATGTGTTGCTTAGCCTTCTCTATTTTGCTGTTAATTGGCGCTTGGAACTACTGGTATCCGTTCGCTACTGACCGAGCGTGGTATGAAACGGACGATATTCCGATGCCTGAAATACTCCAGTTCATGGCCGACTGGTTAAATGAGGGAGAGCGTTATGAAAAGCTGCCACGTTTTATTCCTTACTTCGCTTTGCCACTTGGAATGGCGCTACTAACGTTTAGATTTGTTCAAGTCACGTGGCAAATCGCTACTGGTAAGCTCGATCGCTTGATTGCAGGACATGAAGCGGAGGAAGAGCTCGAATCTCTTAAAGCTGAGATGAGTGACGCTGAAGACGTAATGGCTCCAAAGGCCTCGCAAGACGCTAAAAACAAGGAGCAATAAGCCATGGATATCTTATTTCTATTTTTGATGGTAATTGGCTTTATGCTGGTTGGCGTGCCAATTGCTATTTCGCTGGGTCTTTCCAGTGTTCTTTTCCTTTTAATGCATTCGGATGCCTCTTTAGCGTCAGTTGCTCAAACGCTGTTTAATGCATTCGCGGGCCACTACACGCTATTGGCTATTCCATTCTTTATATTGGCTTCAAGCTTTATGTCGACGGGTGGCGTAGCAAAGCGGATAATTCGTTTCGCCATTGCCATTGTAGGCTGGTTCCGCGGCGGTTTGGCGATGGCTTCGGTTGTCGCGTGTATGATGTTTGCCGCGTTGTCAGGTTCCTCACCTGCAACGGTTGTTGCCATAGGTAGTATTGTTATCGCAGGTATGATCAAAAACGGTTACTCAAAAGAGTTTGCCTCTGGGGTAATTTGTAACGCAGGTACGCTAGGGATTTTGATCCCACCTTCGATTGTGATGGTGGTGTATGCAGCCGCAACGGATGTGTCAGTTGGACGTATGTTCCTTGGTGGTGTGATTCCCGGTTTGCTGGCGGGTGTCATGTTGATGATCGCGATTTACATTGCCGCGAGAATCAAGAACCTTCCAAAGCAACCTTTTGTCGGTTGGAAAGAAACTTTTGATGCCGCCAAGGATGCAAGCTGGGGCTTGTTGTTGGTCGTCATCATTCTTGGTGGTATCTATGGCGGTATCTTTACGCCGACAGAAGCCGCTGCGGTTGCTGCTGTGTACTCATTCTTTATTGCTAACTTTGTATACAAAGACATGGGGCCATTTGCAGACAAGAAAAACACTAAACCTGCGCTCGTTAAAATCTTCCAAACCTTTGTTCATAAAGACACGAAACACACCCTGTATGAAGCGGGCAAACTCACCATCATGCTGCTGTTCATCATTGCTAATGCCTTAATTTTGAAGCATGTTTTAACGGAAGAACGCATCCCGCAAATGATCACCGAGTCGATGCTCTCGGCTGGTCTCGGACCAATCACTTTTTTGATTGTGGTGAACGTCTTGTTGCTGATTGGTGGTCAGTTCATGGAGCCATCAGGCTTGTTGATCATTGTTGCGCCGCTCGTGTTCCCAATTGCGATTGCATTAGGTATAGACCCAATTCATTTGGGCATAATGATGGTGGTGAATATGGAGATAGGAATGATAACGCCGCCCGTGGGTCTTAACTTATTTGTGACCGCTGGTGTTGCCAAAATGTCGATGATGAACGTAGTGAAGGCAGCATTACCCTGGGTTGGAGTGATGTTCTTGTTCCTAATTATCGTCACATATGTACCATGGGTTTCGACTTGGTTGCCTACTACCTTGATGGGGCCGGAGATCATTACCAAGTAATGGAAGCCAGAAAGTAGAAAGAGGTGTGAGAATTCACACCTCTTCGTCTATTGACTTGTAACAAGTTTTGCGCGGGTCTGAATTAATTCGACGTTCATAGTGTCGCCACCTCTTTTTATTTTTACGACGCTCTTCACCGAATCTTCTCTCTTCTTGATAGCAACCGTCTACGAGCACGGTATCTGTAACAATCGGTATTCTCACTTTTTCGTTCATATCTATAACAACCATGATAAACCCGTTGTTAAAAATTATGATTCAAGTTGAACATAATGCCAGCTATTTGAACGTGTTTTATTTGTAAAGGTCTTTATTTATTTGGTAGCGCTGCATCTTGTCGTAAAGGGTTTTTCTTGGCACATTCAATTGGCACATTGTCTGTTTAATACTACCGTTGTTTTCTAATAAAGCGCCTTCAATGGCTGCTCTCTCAAACTCCGCCACTTGCTCTGCAAGGCTTGAGGAAGACTTAGCGACTGGGTTTGATTCTCCCAACTGAATTAACTTACCCAATAGCACAAAACGCTCTGCAGCATTTCTGAGTTCTCGAACATTGCCAGGCCAGTCATGGCTCATCAGTTGCGCTAGATCTTGGGGTGACAAGCTAGGTGAGCTTTTGCCATAACGTGAAGCTGCTACCAACAGAAAGTGGTGAAAGAGGGCTGGAATGTCTTCTTTTCGTTCGCGTAGTGGCGGGAGATCCAAGGTCACGACATTGAGCCGATAATAGAGATCCTGACGGAAAGTACCTTCTTCAGCTGCGTGTTTTAAATCGACCTTTGTTGCGGCAATCACTCGAATATCTAAAGGCAATAATTCATTTGAACCGACACGCTCAATCACGCGCTCTTGTAATACCCTCAATAAACGAATTTGGGCTTGGATAGGCATCGACTCGATCTCATCCAAGAAAAGTGTGCCGCCTTGTGCAAACTCAAATTTACCGATACGACGGCTTTCGGCGCCAGTGAATGCGCCTTTTTCATGGCCGTAGAGTTCACTCTCAATTAAGTTCTCTGGAACCGCTCCACAATTTACGGCGACAAAGTTTTGGTTCCGGCGAGAGCTTTGCTCATGTAAAGAACGAGCGATTAACTCTTTCCCTGTACCGGTTTCACCAAACAATAAAATATCGGCGTCGGTATCGGCGATTTGGGTGATGGTCTCTCGTAATATTTGGATGCTAGAGGTTTCACCAATAACTCGTGGACCAAGGGTTTTACTGGCTTTAAGTGACAGGCGCAGTTTTTCATTTTCATTGGTTAGTTTGCGCTTCTCAATCGCCCGCTTAACCGTTTCAACCAAATGCTCTGGCGCAAAAGGTTTCTCAATAAAGTCGTAAGCGCCTTGATGAAGGGCTTGCACTGCCATGGAAATATCACCGTGTCCAGTGATCATGATGACGGGTAAGTTTGCATCGCGTTGAGTCAAAGTTGTTAGCATATCCATACCAGAAATGCCCGGTAAACAGATATCAGTGACCACGACGCCAGCTTCTTCTCCTTGCTGCATCGCTATTAAAGCCGATTCTGCATCCACAAAAAACTTGGCGTCGATATCCGCAAGTTCAAAGGTCTGTTCTATAGCGAGTCTGAGATCGGCCTCATCATCAATAAAAAACACCTGACACATGATCTTATCCTTTTGATGGTTCAGTGTTGTAAGAAGTGATAGGTAAACACAATGAGAATCGAGCGCCGCCTTGTTCTCGATTATGGGCACATAATTTTCCATTCATACTGGCTAAGATTTGTTGCGAGATAGAGAGACCCAAACCTAAACCGTTCAGTTTAGTGGTTAGAAACGGCTCACATAAATCAGAAAGTGAGAAAGAGCCAAGTCCTGGGCCATTATCATCAACATGAATCCAAACCAAATCAGTGTGCTCATCGTGTTCTACAGATAATTCTACCTGTTTGTCTTGTTGCTCTTTGAGTGCTTCTATCGCATTAGTCAGTAAATTGACCAACACTTGCTCCAGTTGAATAATATTGATCTGCACTTCAACATCATGCTCTGGCAAATTTGTTTCTAACGTGACGCGCCCTGATTTAAATGCGGGCTTCATCAGTTCTTTTACAGAGGCAATAACAGGGAACAGTCGAGATTGAGCCAACTCGTCACCACTGGTTTTTTTGGCGAAAGAGCGAAGTTGCTGACTGATATTTGCCATACGGTCAGTGAGAGCAGAAATGCGAGTGAGATTATCTTTCACTCGCTCATATTTTTCTTTTTTTAGAAACAGCTTGCCGTTCTCCGCAAAGCTACGAATTGCCGCAAGTGGATTATTCAGTTCATGGCTGATACTGGCCGACATTTGTCCTAACACCGCGAGTTTCGCTGCTTGCACCAATTCGTCTTGAGTAACGCGTAAAGTTTGCTCGGTATCGATACGCTGTGCGATCTCCGCTTGCAACTCGGCAGTCCGTGCCATGACTTGATATTCCAACTTTTGATTGGCTTCTTGTTGAATTCGTTCAATTTGCAAGTGACGCTGTTGACGGTGATAAATAAGCTGACCAATTAAAAACAAAACCATGAATGCTAGAGTGAGTACAAAGATGTAACCCATGGTGAACCAAACGATCGACTGTTTAGGAGACAGCACACGAATAGTCAGTTTGAGTTCGGGTAGGGGCAGCGAAGAGACCACCAAGGTTCCTTTATTGTATGGGTAACCCTGTTTAAGCTCAGAATGCACCTCGTCCAAACTACCCACTAATCCAAGCGTTTCAATTGGCGCATCAAGATATTGTTGGCTTGCCCAAACTTGCTTTTTCTCTTTTTTTGTCAGTGGCTGTAAGCTTTTGAGTAGCCATTCACTTCGGCTACTCATGAAAACAATTCCGTATGGGTCGCTGGCGACAAAAACACTGTTAGGTTGCTGCCAGTTGTCCTCTATCTTACTTAGGTCCATCTTCACCACGACGACACCAAGTACACCGCCAGCGTATACGATGGGATAAGAATAGTAGTAGCCACGTTTACCAGATGTTGAGCCCAGTGCGTAGTATTGGCTTCGTTTACCTACAATGGCTTGTTTGAAATAAGGTCGAAATGCAAAATTTCGCCCGATAAAGGAGCGCTCTTTACGCCAGTTGCTGGCCGCGATCGTTGTACCCCATTGATCGATTAAGTAGGTGTCCGCTGCTTCAATCACGCCATTAACGGATTCTAAATACCGATTAGTGATTTCCAGTTGCGCACTGTTGTTGGGGTGCAGAAGGGCTTGATAAAGTGGATCATCTTTAGCGAGAAGATTTGGGATATGGGCGTACTTATCGAGTTTATTTTTTATATGGCCAGAAAATTGCTCCAGCTGTGATTGGTGTTTATCAAGTAGAGATTGATAACTGGTCTGCCAAACCCAATGGCCACCGATAATTGCGGACAGGAAATAGAAAGCAAAAAATGTCAGCAGAATCCGTTTTTTTTGCGACATCCTTACACTCCTTACAACTTCCTTTGGTCACGTAAGAAAATGTTAATAGTTTGTAGGAAGGATTAGGGATTTAGTTTTCAACTCTGTGGAGTAAAACAAGAGCAAGATCTCTTTTTAGGCTTTTCGATAAAAAAACCGGTCGATTCTCTTGAAAAAGTCGCTATTGTCCCCATTCTAGATATGCTGGCGATGCTTAGACGGTGTCTGAATCGCATTTTTGAAGAAAAAATGGGTCAGCATTCGAGAATTTAGCGCAGACAATGTCCACATAGTGGCTATTGGCTCGACAGGGTTGCGACAGATCGCTAGAATGTCGCGTCTAAAAATTCTGTCCTGAGGCTAATAGGAGATACCTTTGGTTATTTTATCGAAGATATCACTGATTAGTCCGGTACTGACAACCAGTATCGATACTCGATTTTAAATTAGGTGTTCGGACAGAACACTACACAAGGATGAAGCGTAAGCTCCTCTGAGTTTCGCTCATACGCTCGGAAAACCGAGCCACTTTAGAGGTTTATATATAATGCAAGTTACTGTTGAAACGCTAGAGGGCCTAGAGCGCCGTCTAAACATTACTGTTCCAGCTGCAAACATTGAAGACGCTGTAACAGCTGAACTACGCAACATCGCTAAAAACCGTCGTTTCGATGGTTTCCGTAAGGGTAAAGTGCCTCTAAAAATGGTTGCTAAGATGTACGGCAAAGCAGTACGTCAAGACGTTCTTGGTGAAGTAATGCAACGCCACTTCATCGAAGCTATCGTTAAAGAGAAAATCAACCCAGCTGGCGCTCCAACTTTCGCTCCTGTAGAGAACAAAGAAGGTTCAGACCTAGTTTTCACTGCAACTTTTGAAGTTTACCCAGAAGTTGAGCTTAAAGGCCTAGAGAGCATCACTGTTGAAAAACCACTAACAGAAGTTAAAGATGCAGACGTAGAAGAGATGATCGATACTCTACGTAAGCAACAAGCAACTTGGGTTGAAGTTGAAGAAGCAGCAGAAGATGGCAAACGCGTAAGCATCGACTTCGTTGGTTCTATCGACGGTGAAGAGTTCGAAGGCGGTAAAGCTGAGAACTTCCCTCTAGAAATGGGTGCTGGTCGCATGATCCCTGGTTTCGAAGACGGTATCGCAGGTAAAACTGCTGGTATGGAATTCGACATCGACGTGACTTTCCCAGAAGATTACCACGCTGAAAACCTAAAAGGTAAAGCAGCTAAGTTCGCAATCAAAGTGAACAAAGTTGAAGCTCGTGAACTTCCAGAACTAAACGACGAGTTCGTTGCTAAGTTCGGTGTTGTTGAAGGTGGTGTTGAAGCACTTAAAGCTGAAGTTCGTAAGAACATGGAACGTGAACTTAAGCAAGCTGTTAAGAACCGCATCAAAGAGCAAGCGATTGACGGTCTAGTTGAGCAAAACGACATCAACGTACCATCAGCGCTTATCGAGCAAGAAATCCAAGTTCTACGTCAACAAGCTGCACAACGCTTCGGTGGTAACCCAGAAGCTGCTGCTCAGCTTCCACGTGAACTGTTCGAAGAACAAGCTAAACGTCGCGTAGTTGTTGGTCTTCTACTAGGTGAAGTAATCAAATCTGAAGAGCTAAAAGCGGACGACGAGAAAGTTAAAGCTCTAATCGAAGAAATGGCTACTGCATACGAAGATCCATCAGAAGTTATTGCTTACTACGAGCAAAACGAAGAAATGATGAACAACATGCGCAACGTAGCTCTAGAAGAGCAAGCAATCGACGCGATCATCGCTAAAGCACAGGTTTCTGAGAAAGAAGTAGGCTTCAACGAGCTACTTAACCAACAACAACCTGCTGCTTAATAAGCAATATCTTGCGTAGAAGGTTGACTTAACGTTAACTATTCTGCTAACAATGGTCCGTATGATAGTCATCATCCGGGCCATTTATTTTAGGGACATAAGAATATGAGCTACCAAGAAAAAAATGCAATGTCGCCAATTATGGACGCGCTAGTACCAATGGTGGTTGAACAAACTTCCCGAGGCGAACGCTCTTACGACATCTACTCACGTCTGCTGAAAGAGCGCGTGATTTTTTTAACGGGTCAAGTGGAAGACCACATGGCAAACCTTGTCGTGGCTCAGCTACTTTTCCTAGAATCTGAAAATCCAGATAAAGATATTTTCCTATACATCAACTCGCCAGGCGGCAGCGTAACAGCTGGTATGTCTATTTACGATACCATGCAGTTCATTAAGCCAAATGTCAGCACTGTGTGTATGGGTCAAGCATGTTCAATGGGTGCCTTCCTGCTTGCAGGTGGTGCGCCAGGTAAGCGTTACGTACTGCCTAACTCTCGTGTAATGATCCACCAACCATTGGGTGGTTTCCAGGGTCAAGCTTCTGATATCCAAATCCATGCTCAGGAAATCCTGACGATTAAACAGAAGCTAAACAAGTTGTTAGCAGAACATACAGGCCAACCTCTTGAAGTCATTGAGCGCGATACTGATCGTGATAACTTCATGTCATCAGAGCAGGCTGTGGAATACGGTATCGTGGATGCAGTGTTAAGCCACCGTGGCGAGTAATTAGCCAGCGCATTTTGGCAAAAATTGATATACACTCATTCATGAAGAGTAAAGGCTAAGAGGTTAGCGAATGACAGATAAAAGCAAAGAAAGTGGCAGCGGTAAATTGCTGTACTGTTCTTTCTGCGGCAAAAGTCAGCACGAAGTTCGCAAGCTAATCGCAGGTCCGTCAGTGTACATTTGCGACGAGTGTGTCGACTTATGTAACGATATTATTCGCGAAGAAATCAAGGATGTTCTCCCTAAGAAAGAATCTGAAGCGTTACCAACGCCAAAACAGATCCGTGAACACCTTGATGACTATGTGATCGGGCAAGATTACGCGAAAAAAGTGCTCGCAGTTGCGGTATATAACCACTACAAGCGTTTACGCAATGGTGATACAACGAGCGAAGGTGTGGAGCTTGGTAAGAGTAACATCCTTCTAATTGGTCCTACAGGTAGTGGTAAAACACTACTTGCGGAGACATTAGCTCGATTCTTGGATGTGCCATTTACAATGGCAGACGCGACGACACTAACCGAAGCCGGTTACGTAGGTGAAGACGTTGAAAACATCATCCAAAAGCTTCTGCAAAAATGTGATTACGATGTAGCTAAAGCGGAACGCGGCATCGTTTACATTGATGAAATTGATAAGATTTCACGCAAAGCTGAAAACCCATCTATTACGCGTGACGTATCTGGTGAAGGTGTTCAGCAGGCGCTACTAAAACTTATCGAAGGTACGGTTGCATCGGTTCCACCTCAAGGTGGTCGTAAGCATCCTCAGCAAGAATTCCTACAAGTGGACACATCTAAGATCCTGTTCATTTGTGGTGGTGCTTTTGCTGGCTTAGACAAGGTGATTGAGCAGCGTGTTGCAACAGGTACAGGTATTGGCTTTGGTGCTGAAGTTCGTTCGAAGAATGAATCGAAGACGGTAGGTGAGCTATTTACTCAAGTTGAACCTGAAGACTTAGTGAAGTACGGCCTCATTCCAGAATTCATTGGTCGTCTACCTGTAACAACAACACTGACTGAGCTTGATGAAGAAGCGTTGATTCAGATCCTATGTGAACCGAAGAACGCACTGACCAAGCAATATGCAGCATTGTTTGAGCTAGAAAACGCCGAACTTGAATTCCGTGAAGATGCGCTGCGCGCTATCGCGAAAAAAGCAATGGAGCGTAAAACAGGTGCTCGTGGCTTACGCTCGATTCTTGAAGGCGTGCTACTTGAAACCATGTACGAATTACCATCTGCAACAGACGTTAGTAAAGTCGTGATTGATGAGTCCGTCATTAATGGCGAGTCAGAGCCACTGCTTATTTACAGTAACGCAGACAATCAGGCAGCTGGAGCAGAGTAAATTCAGCCATAATGAAAAAGGAGGTAAGTAATTACCTCCTTTTTTTATTTCTCTTATTGAATCCAAACAATTAGCCCCCATATACTGCCTTAAGTAATACGTTAAACGTGAAAGCGGAAGAGAGAATTATATGAACTTGGAACGTTCCGAGCGTATCGAGATCCCGGTACTACCTCTACGTGACGTAGTGGTCTACCCACACATGGTTATTCCATTGTTTGTTGGTCGTGAGAAATCGATTAGCTGTCTAGAAACGGCGATGGAAACCAACAAACAAGTTCTTCTTGTGGCACAAAAGCAAGCGGACACTGACGAGCCTACGGTTGACGACCTATTTGACGTAGGTACGGTAGCCACCATTCTCCAGCTCTTGAAGCTTCCGGATGGCACAGTAAAAGTATTGGTCGAAGGCCAGCAGCGAGCAAAAATCAATCACTTTAAAGAGAGTGACTTCTTCCTAGCGGAAGCTGAATTTGTTGTTACGCCAGAATTGGATGAGCGTGAGCAAGAAGTGATTGTTCGCAGCGCGATTAATCAGTTTGAAGGGTTCATTAAGCTAAACAAGAAGATTCCACCAGAAGTGCTAACGTCACTTAATGGTATCGACGAAGCCGCACGCTTAGCGGATACCATTGCGGCTCATATGCCGTTAAAGTTGGTGGATAAGCAGCAAGTGCTTGAAATTGTTGACGTCACTGAGCGTCTGGAATTCCTGATGGGCCAGATGGAATCAGAGATCGACTTGCTGCAAGTTGAAAAACGAATTCGTGGTCGCGTTAAAAAGCAAATGGAAAAATCTCAGCGTGAGTATTATCTGAATGAGCAAATGAAAGCGATTCAGAAAGAACTTGGTGAGATGGAAGACGCACCAGACGAGTTCGAAACGCTACAGAAGAAGATTGACGAATCAAAAATGCCTCAAGAGGCCCGTGAAAAGACAGAGCAAGAGCTGCAAAAGCTCAAGATGATGTCTCCAATGTCTGCTGAAGCAACAGTGGTTCGTAGCTACATCGATTGGATGGTCAGCGTTCCTTGGGCTAAGCGCTCAAAAGTTAAGAAAAACTTAGCGAAAGCAGAAGAGGTTCTTAATGAAGATCACTACGGTCTAGAACGCGTCAAAGAACGTATCCTTGAATACTTGGCGGTTCAAAACCGTATCAACAAGCTAAAAGGTCCTATCCTTTGTCTTGTTGGTCCTCCTGGTGTCGGTAAAACATCTCTTGGTCGTTCAATTGCTTCAGCTACAGGCCGTAAGTATGTTCGTATGGCGTTGGGTGGTGTGCGTGATGAAGCGGAAATTCGTGGTCACCGTCGTACTTATATCGGCTCATTACCAGGCAAATTGATCCAGAAGATGTCGAAGGTTGGTGTGAAGAACCCGCTGTTCTTATTGGACGAAATCGACAAAATGTCTTCCGATATGCGTGGTGATCCAGCATCGGCTCTGCTAGAAGTACTTGATCCTGAACAGAATAACTCGTTCAACGATCACTACCTAGAAGTGGATTACGATCTCTCTGACGTTATGTTTGTTGCGACATCGAACTCGATGAACATCCCGGGTCCATTGTTAGACCGTATGGAAGTTATTCGTTTATCTGGGTACACCGAAGACGAGAAGCTGAACATTGCAAAACGTCACCTTGTTGATAAACAAGTGAAGCGTAATGGCTTGAAAGCGGATGAAATCGTCATTGAAGATTCTGCGATTATTGGCATCATTCGTTACTACACGCGTGAAGCGGGTGTCCGTAACTTAGAGCGTGAGATTTCTAAGATCTGCCGTAAAGCGGTGAAGAACATCTTGCTGGATAAGGACATCAAGTCAGTAACGGTAACGATGGACAACCTAAAAGAGTACTTAGGTGTTCAACGTTTCGATTACGGTAAAGCGGATGAAAGTAACCGAATTGGTCAAGTAACTGGCCTAGCTTGGACAGAAGTGGGTGGCGATCTATTAACGATTGAAACTCAATCAATGCCAGGTAAAGGTAAGCTGACACAAACGGGTTCTCTTGGTGATGTGATGCAAGAGTCTATCCAAGCAGCAATGACAGTGGTTCGCTCTCGTGCAGAAAAGCTAGGTATCAATACTGACTTCTACGAGAAGAAAGATATTCACGTACACGTACCGGAAGGCGCGACACCAAAAGATGGCCCAAGTGCGGGTACAGCAATGTGTACGGCATTGGTTTCTTCTCTGACAGGCAACCCTGTGAAAGCAGAAGTAGCGATGACGGGTGAAATCACACTGCGTGGTGAGGTTCTACCTATCGGCGGCCTAAAAGAGAAGTTACTTGCGGCACACCGTGGTGGCATTAAGACAGTGCTAATTCCAAAAGATAACGAGCGTGATCTGGAAGAGATTCCTGATAATGTTATCGCTGATCTGAAAGTTATCCCTGTACAGTGGATTGATGAAGTACTGAAAGTCGCACTAGAGCGAGACCCGACGGGCGTTGAGTTTGAGTCTCAAAAATAGTGATGTGTAGCAAAAATAAGTAAAAGTTTACGCTGATAAGCCCAAAAAGGCTTGTCAGCGTTTTTTTTGGGCGCTAAGTTAGTTTCGATAGCTGCCAGCCCTTGATGAATAAGGGGTGGAGCATATTTTCTTAACAATGGAACGAAAGTCATCACAAAAATAATCACAGATGACACAAAGGGGAAATTACAGTGAATAAAACTCAGTTAGTAGAACAAATCGCAGAAAATGCAGATATTTCTAAAGCGTCAGCGGGTCGTGCTCTAGATGCATTCATCGAAGCAGTAAGCGGAACTCTTCAATCTGGTGATCAAGTCGCTCTAGTTGGCTTTGGTACATTCAGCGTTCGTACTCGTGCTGCACGTACTGGTCGTAACCCAAAAACTGGTGAAGAAATCCAAATCGCAGAAGCAAAAGTACCAGCTTTCAAAGCTGGTAAAGCACTGAAAGACGCTTGTAACTAATCACGGCGTTATTTCTGTAACCGGCCATTTGCTTAACTTTTGCTCAAACAATAAGTTTCGAACAAAAATTTACAAACTTCGAGCCGAACTTTCTTAAATTATGCGCATCATACTGATGCGCATTTCTTTTTCTGATATTATTGCGCCATTATTTCTATTAGATAGAAGCAGTAGGCTTCAATTGTGGAGAGCAGTTAAATTATGATGGATCGACTACGCGAAGGCGTGAATAGCATCGCGGTCAAAATTATCCTTGGACTTATCATCCTGTCTTTCGTATTTGCAGGTGTAGGTAGCTACATCGTTGGTGGTAGCAACAACTCTGCAGCGAAAGTCGGTAACACTGAGATTCCTCGTGGTGAGTTCGAGATGGCATACCAAAATGAGCGTAACCGTATGCAAGCTCAGTTGGGTGACTACTTCTCTCAAATGCTGGCTGACCCTGCATATGTTGAATCTTTCCGCAAATCCGTTTTAGATCGAATGATCAATGACGTGTTGCTTGACCAACAAGCTGAAGCTTTGGGTCTGCGAATCAGCGACACTCAAGTGCGTAGCATGATTCTAGACATGCCTCAGTTCCAATCTAATGGTCAGTTTGATCAAGAGATCTATCAAGCTTCTTTGCGTCGTGCAGGCTTTTCGCCAGACTCTTTTGCTGAGTACATGCGTCGTGAATTGGTTCGTGAGCAACTGCTGAATGCGCTACAAAACAGTGAATTTATTCTGCCGGGTGAAGTACAAGCAGAAGGCAAGCTGTTCACTCAAACTCGTGATATTCGCACGATTCAGATCGACTTAGCGGAGTTTGCGAAAAATATTGAATTGACCGACGAAGAAATTCAAGAGTACTACAAAGCAAACCCAGACAACTTTACACGCCCAGAGCAGGTTAAAGTCTCTTACATCGAACTGTCAGCTGAAGCGCTAAAGGAACAAGTTAATGTTTCTGATGCTGAGGTGAAAAAGTACTACGACGAGCACTTAAACAAATACTCTTCAGAAGAGCAACGCCGTGTCGCTCACATTCTTGTAGAAGGGGACGATGAAGCAAAAGCGCAAGCTATCCTAGGTGAGCTAAACGCGGGTGCAGATTTTGCGACGCTTGCTCAAGAGAAATCTGACGATTTTGGCAGCGCTGAAAACGGTGGTGACCTAGGTTGGATTGAGCGTGATGTGATGGACCCTGCTTTTGAAGAAGCGGCATTCGCACTGAAGAATCCTGGCGATACGTCGGGTCTAGTAAAGTCGGACTTTGGCTATCACATTATCAAGCTTGAAGAGCTAAAAGATTCTGTGGCGAAGCCATTTGAAGAAGTCGCTGCTGAAATCAAACAAGAGATGGTTGACCAACAAGCGATCGATCAATTCTACGAGTTGCAAAATGAGCTTGAGCGCGTAGCGTTTGAATACCCAGACTCATTGTATGATGCTTCTCAAGCGGTTAACCAAGAAGTGAAGACAACGGACTTTATTTCTCAGGTTGATGCACCTGAAGTGCTTCGTAGCCCTGCGGTAATGCAAGCTATCCTAAGTCCTGAAGTTAAAGAAGATGGCCTAAACTCTGAAGCTATCGAAGTTGCGCCTGAGCATATTATCGTTGTTCGCGTTGAAGATGCGCGTGACGAGACAGTTCTTCCATTAGAAGAAGTGAAAGATCAGGTTGTTGCAGAGCTATCTCGTGTTAAAGGTGAGCAAGAAGCGATGGAACTTGGAACACAAGTCGTTGCGGCATTGAAAGAAGGTAAGACGAACGTGCTTGCTGAAAACAATCTTGCCTTTGGTGAACAAGAGACAGTAGATCGTCGTTCTCCGTTGGCAACAACGGTATTCGCGATGGCAAAACCAGTCGATGGTAAACCAGTATACGGTCAGTCTAAAGATCTTGAAGGTAACATCATTATCATCGAGCTTGATGCTGTAAACGCAGAGCTAGATAGTGAGTTAGAAGATCAAGTTGCGATGCAAATGCAGCGTGCATCTTCTCAGCAAGACTTATCATCTGTACTAGCCGTACTGCGTGCAAATACTGACATTGAGTACTTTGTTGTGAGCAACTAAGCACAATTAGTGTAATTTGTATGTTGAATAAAACGGACCGCATAAGCGGTCCGTTTTATTTTTGTCTTTATGAACTTCAATCATCAATAGGCATTACTTAAATTAGTGCGCGTTTAAGTGATAGCGGCCGTTGTGAATTCCGGGTCATCTCAGTTTGTTAAATGCATAACCATATTGCTTTCCATTGCAAACTTGATAGTGACTCGCTCTCGATGACTGTTTTTAGCCTACTATTTTGGAGATTGTATGTTCAATATGAAATGGATTTTGACATTGTGCTTATTTGTTTTTGCACCTTTTAGCATGGCTGCGGATTCAGCCACTGACAAATATGAAGGAATTGAAATTACTGTAAATATCAACACGGCCACTGCTGAAGAAATTGCGACCATGTTGAAAGGTATAGGTGAGAAGAAAGCGCAGAGTATAGTGGACTACCGCGAGGAACATGGCCCTTTTAAAACGGCAGCAGATTTGAAGAGCGTAAAAGGCATTGGTGAAGCGACAGTTAAGAAAAACGAAGACCGCATTTTACTGTAGCTTGATGTATTGCAGATATTGAGTCTGAATTCAGAACAATATCTGCTTCCCTATTACTGCTTTCCCGAACCAGCACCTCTTTCGTGGTTCGGGATTTTTTATCCGAATAAACGACGGCGAAGGCCTTTTTCCAGTAAAGCCATTACTAACCCACCGAGTGCGCCAAACATATGAGCATCAATAGCAACGTTTGCACCGATAAGCTCAGCAGTACTGCTTGATGGGCCATAGACCTGCTCCCATGCTACTTTGGCGATTAGCCCTCCGACTAACAACACACTGCTTCTTCTACTTTCAAAGACTTCTCTGAGCGCCCAAAATCCAAACAATCCGTGTAATACGCCGGATAAACCCACGTACACCGACATGTTGGTAAACAAATTCAGCGCACCAACACATGCACATAAGATTGAAAAAACGATAAGGAAGTTACGAGTGCTTGGGCGAAAAATAAAAGTAATGATCCACAATCCGGCGAGGTTCATTCCTAAGTGCGCAAAGTTGGTATGTGTGAGATTTCCTGTTACGATTCGCCACCATTCACCATGGCGTATATTGTAGCTGTGCCACTCGGTTAGGCTTGCCATTGGTTCAAATTGAAGTATCAAACAGATCACGCTGATAATACTCAGCAAGGTATAAAGGTTCACTCTATGTCTCGTTATTGTTCTCGTTGTGGAAAATCGCAAAAAGCGTGTATTTGCCAATGGATTGTACCGCTGGCAAGCGAGGTAGAACTTATCATTCTTCAGCACACGAGTGAAGAACATCGTCCGCTTGGTACGGCACGGATTCTCAATTTGAGTTTAGATAACTGTATTTGTTTGATAGGAGAGGACTTTTCTTGTGATGATGTCTTAAATCACTTATTAGCGGATGAGTCATATCAACATTTTGTTCTTTACCCATCAGAAGGGTCACGATGCATTTCTGAAATCACTCAAGCGAGTCATAGTGTATCTAAGAAAATACGTTTGATTTTGCTCGATGGTACGTGGAAAAAAGCGTACAAAATGTGGCAACTCTCAAGCAACTTACATCCACTCCCAACCGTGCAGTTGCCTAAGCAACTACAAGGGCGCTACACCATTCGTAAGGCGCCCTCTGAGAATAGCTTATCGACAGTCGAGGCAGGTTATCATTCGCTTCGCTTGCTTGAACCTGAGCGCGACTTTACACCGCTTATGCATGCCTTTGAAAATATGATCGAATTCCAAATCGCCCAGATGCCTCCGGGCGTTTTTGAAAAGAATTATTTGAAAGGTTGAGTGTTACTAAAGAACGATGGAAGAGAAAAGTTGGCGGTGTAGCTTTTGTGCGTGACCATCGGTCATTGCAGAAATATAATCGGCGATGACCCTCATTTTATTGCTCTCGCTCTTCGCCTGACACCACAGATCTCTTGTATGAACGGGTAGTAATCGCTCTGGGTCTGCTGTTAACGCTTCAAAAATATCCATAATAATTTGCTGACCCTTATACTCAACGATCTGGACCTGCGGGACTTGGATAACGAAGGTGCTGACAAAGTGCTTGAGTACGTCAAGTGCACGTGCCATCTGTGGTTCTAAACACGCATTCCAAGACAGTAACGGGTTATTAAACGGCTCATCCACCGTTTTGATTGAAATGCTGGTCAGTAGCGCGTTAACCATACCACCGATAGCATCTTTCCGCTCATGGTGCTTACCGCTAAATAGCATCTGTCCGATGGAATCGATATGAGCTTCAAACCACGGGTCGCCACAGTCCGCTAATTGACTTGCTGCGCCTTCTTGCCATTGCTGACGTGTCACCATACCAAGTACGATTGCATCTTCTAAATCATGAACACCGTAGGCGATATCATCTGCTAGCTCCATGATTGAGCAATCGAGTGATTTAAAACGCGTTTTACTGTGCTCAAACTCCGATTCTGGCGTTGAACGCATCAGACTAAGCAATGCCTTGTCGTTGTCAGAAAGCGGTGCAATTACCCAATCAAATAAGTCTTTATCACAATCATAAATGCCTTTAGCTGGGCTCCAATCTTTTGCTTTTAGTTTACGTTGATGCTCGGCTGGTTGAGGCAACTTGACGGAGCGTGTTTGACTAATGAGGGCAGGGTACTTAATCAAACCAAGCAGTGTGCGGCGTGATAAATTCATTCCGAAATGCTCAGTATAAGGCTCTAACTTAGTGACGATACGAAAGGTTTGGGCGTTCCCCTCGAAGCCGCCATGTTCGCGCATTACGTAGTTTAGAGCGACTTCTCCCCCATGACCGTATGGAGGATGCCCGATGTCGTGAGCCAAACATAATGAATCAATTAAGCTGTCTGATGGTAATAGATCGCGGAACTCTGGCTGTTTTTTCTTTAACTGGGCGACGATACCGGTCCCGAGTTGCGACGCTTCTAAGGAGTGTGTTAACCGACTGCGGTGAAAGTCTTCCAAGCTATTGCCGTGTACTTGGGTTTTTGCTTGTAGGCGTCGAAATGCAGCCGAGTGAAGAATACGCGCTCGGTCTCGTTGGTACGGGCTCCGATGGTCGTCTCGACGGATTTTATGCTCATCATCATGGCGCTCTTGCCATTGCGGGTGTAATTCAAACGACACGATTATCTCCGTAAGCTAACTGATTTCATCTAACGATAATTCGAAACTTGGGGCAAAGGTATTGAGAAAGTAATCCATTTCAGGCGTTCTGCGTTCTTGCAAAGTGACGTCTAAGCGTTTTTTTGCCAGAGCGAACTCATGGTTGCCGGCGCTCAGTTCTTCAAGACATTTTAAATAGGCACAGATGGAATCGGCTTGCTTAACGATTTTTGCGTCCTCTTCGTGTGCAGAGTGAGAAAGAAGATAGGGGGCAAAATCATCGTGGAACTCTTCCGGTAACATTGAGAGTAATTTTTGTTCCGCTGCCGATTCTATCTTCTTATATTCTTTGGCAATTTCAGGGTTGTAATACTTCACTGGAGTTGGAAGATCACCCGTTAATACTTCACTGGAATCATGGTACATGGCAAGAATAGCGATGCGTTCTGGATTAAGGTTGCCGCCGAACTTTTTGTTTTTAATTAGGGCAAGGGCATGAGCGACAAAAGCAACTTGTAAGCTATGCTCTGAAACGTTTTCTGGTGAGACGGACCGCATTAAAGGCCAGCGTTGGATCAGCTTCATTCGAGCCAGGTGGGCGAAAAAATGGCTTTCTTTCATGGCTTTCTCCGTTTCTGGTGTAAAAAAGGAACTCACTAGGAGTTCCTCTAAGCATATGAGAGATCAGCACTAATTACTACCAGTGGTTCATTACTGGCTGTAGGTTGATAGGAATCTTTCAAAACGTCCAATGGCGATTTCTAGATCTTCAACGTGCGGTAGTGTCACGATGCGGAAGTGGTCTGGTTTTGGCCAGTTAAAACCGGAACCTTGCACCAGTAAGACCTTCTCTTGTTTTAAGAAATCTAAAACCATCTGCTGATCGTTCTTGATGTTGTACATTTTAGTGTCGATTTTCGGGAAGAGGTACATCGCACCCTTAGGTTTGACACAAGAAACACCAGGAATCTGATTGATCAGTTCATACGCTCGGTTGCGCTGCTCTAATAAGCGTCCGCCTGGTAAAATCAGTTCATTGATACTCTGGTATCCACCTAACGCGGTTTGAATGGCATGTTGCATTGGTACGTTTGCACATAAACGCATCGATGAAAGCAGCTCCAAGCCATTCACGTACCCTTGAGCCAGATGTTTAGGCCCCGTTAGGAACATCCAGCCACCACGGAAACCACAAACACGGTAGGCTTTTGAAAGGCCATTGAATGTCATGACTAGCACGTCTTCAGTGAGTGTGGCGACTGAGGTATGTGTTGCACCGTCGTACAACACTTTGTCGTAGATCTCATCTGCGAAAATGATCAGTTTGTGCTGGCGTGCTATCTCAATCACTTCAAGTAGGAAGTCACGGCTGTATACCGCACCTGTCGGGTTGTTCGGGTTGATCAGAACAATGCCACGTGTCTTTGGTGTGATTTTCTTTTTGATGTCTTCAAGGTCTGGGTACCAGTCAGCCTCTTCATCACATAGATAATGAACCGGCTTACCACCAGATAGTGCAACTGAAGCTGTCCATAACGGATAGTCTGGTGCTGGGATCAGCATTTCGTCGCCATTGTTTAATAGCGCTTGCATAGCCATTACGATCAACTCAGACACGCCGTTACCTACATACACATCTTCGACATCTAGCGAGCGTATACCTTTACGCTGATAGTGTTGGACCACAGCTTTACGAGCAGAGTAAATGCCTTTGGAATCACAATAGCCTTGAGAAGTCGGCAGATTACGAATCACGTCGACTAAAATCTCATCAGGGGCGTCAAAACCAAATGGGGCAGGGTTACCAATGTTTAGCTTTAGGATTTTATGCCCTTCTTCCTCCATGCGCTTAGCATGTTTGAGTACAGGACCCCTAATGTCGTAGCAGACATTGTCGAGTTTTGACGACATCCCGATATTTTGCATTGTTTAATTCCTAAAAATTCGTTAATTTCTTTATTAAAATACAATAATTTGTTTTTTATTAGAATATATATCTGTAAATAATCTGTCTGCTGGTTAAGTTTTGCTCGCTTGCTATCACAGGATTTTGCAAAAGATCGCATACGACCTTGATTTGCTTTGGGTCTAAACTTAGAGTAGCCGTCAGTTACCATTTATCCTCACATACAACGAGGTTGATTTGTCACAGTTCCATCAAGCCGTAAAGAGAATTATCGAGCGAGTTCAGCAATCGGAAGGCAATCAAACACGTCTGGTCGAGCCCCTTAGCGAGAAACCTAATTTCTCATTTATTGATTGGCTTGATGCGCAACCACTTTTCCCTAAGTTTTATTGGCAGTCCCGCGATACACGTGAAGAGGTCGTTGCACTAGGGCAATTGCACGCTTTTGTTGAGCCAGGTCCTGCTTATACCATTCTAGGTGAAGGGCAAAGAGTCTGGGGCGGGCGCTCTTTTGATGGACAGCATGAGAAGAATCGTCGCTGTATGCCTTCTTTTTTCTTTTTGCCTCAAATTGAGTTAATTCGTTTTGACCAACAGTGGTCTCTCGCAGTTAATATTTCAGAAGACAAAGCGCGAACTCTAGCTGGGTTGAATAAACTGGTTTGTGAGGTCGCGACCTTAGCTCCAATTTCGTCTCACATCCGCTCTATTGTTCACACGCCAAGTCAGCCTCAATGGAATGAGTTAGTTCATAAGGTTCTGACTGGTATAGAGAATGATGATTTTAAGAAAGTGGTTTTAGCGCGTCGCTCTACCGTGCAGCTTGATAACACATTAAGTGCTGCACAGCTACTTAAAGCAAGTTACTTAAATAACCATCATAGCTTCCATTTCATGCTGAGCTTAGACAGTAAGCACAGTTTTATGGGGTCTACGCCAGAACGTTTGTATTCTCGCGTAGGGCATGAGCTACATACCGAAGCGTTAGCAGGTACGATTGGTCGGGGAGACAATGCCACTCAAGATATGGAGTTGGCGAATTGGTTATCCCAAGACCAAAAGAACCTCAACGAAAACCAGTATGTGGTGGACGACATCATTGACCGTCTATCACCACATTCTGAAGTGGTTGAAGTGGAAGCTGAACCGAGTTTGGTCAGACTACGAAAAGTGCAGCACCTTAAGCGAAATATTCACGCTAGTCTAAGAGCGGGGATAAATGGTGTTCAGTTGTTATCGGCGCTTCAACCAACAGCGGCGGTTGCTGGCTTACCCCGACAAGAGTCGATGCAATTTATATTGGATAATGAGCCCTTTGCACGCGGCTGGTACGCGGGGTCAATGGGTTATATAAGCCATGAACGAGCAGAGTTTTGTGTCGCAATCAGAAGCGCGCTTGTGCTCGGTGATCAAGTACAACTGTTTGCGGGCGCAGGGATTGTGCCTGGTTCTGTGGCAGAACATGAGTGGGCAGAACTTGATAAGAAAATGTCGACGTTACTTACGCTGATTTCTGATCATCCGCCATTGGGAGTCGCATCATGAGTCATGACCAAGCGGTGCTCAATCGAGTTTGGTCAGAAACCATATTGATTGAGCTTCAGCGATTTGGCGTTAAGCATGTTTGTATCGCTCCCGGATCTCGTTCTACTCCTTTAACTTTAGAAGCGGCAGAACAGTCCGACTTTTCCATTCATACTCATTTTGATGAGCGTGGATTGGGCTTTATGGCTCTTGGTTTAGCGAAAGCTACTCAGGAACCCGTGGCAATTATCGTTACCTCTGGTACGGCAGTGGCGAACTTATTACCGTCGGTTGCCGAAGCCAAACTTACTGGTGAAAAACTGGTGCTGCTGACAGCAGATCGTCCAGTAGAACTTGTCGGCTGTGGTGCAAACCAAGCGATAAATCAATTGGGTATTTTTTCACATCATGTTTCGGCCAGTTTGAATTTACCAAGCCCAAATTTAGCAACGTCGCTTAACTGGTTGCTGACCTCTGTTGACGAAGTGATGTTTACTCAGCAATTGCAGGGTAGTGCCGTTCATATTAATTGTGCATTTCCAGAGCCTTTGTATTCCAACGGCGCAAAAGCGGATTATCAAACCTACTTAGATTCGGTCGCCGGATGGCGAAAAGGAAGCGGCACTTATACTCAGCGTTTTAGCCATTTGTCACAGGCGAACATCCCGCCTTTTTCAGACAAAAAAGGCTTGGTTGTGATTGGCAGCTTACCGCTTGAACAAGCGAAGTCGGCGCAGGCATTTGCACAAAAGATGGGATGGCCAGTACTTGCAGACCCGCAAAGTGGTCTCAGTTCGGATTGGGCGTATTACGATGTATGGCTTCAACTTCCCGAGTTCGTAAACGAGCTTGAATCTTGTGAACTTATTATCCAATTTGGTAGCCGAATCATCTCCAAACGTTTGAACCAATGGATTGATAAACAAGTATCGAAAAATCAACAAAGTAAAGACGCTCAGTATTGGTATGTCTCACCTTGTATGGACCGGAATAACCAAAATCATCTGGCGCAAACGCACTGGGTTGAGCCTCCTAAAACGTGGGTTTCTCGCATTAGTTTTGAGAAGTCAATATTTGCTGGGTGGGCTGATAGGTTAGCGAATGACGTTAAGCGAGTTCATCAACGTATCGAAGAAGCCTTCCTATCTGATTCAGCGTCTGCCATTGACGAAATTGCGTTGGCAGCAGACATCAACGAGCGCACAAAGAACGTAGATGTTTTCTTGGGTAATAGCTTGTTTGTTCGGCTTGTTGATATGTACGGAAAATTGGATGGTGTAGAGGTTTTCACTAATCGAGGCGCATCAGGGATTGACGGTTTGTTTGCTGCGGCATCAGGCGTGCAACGGGCAAGAGGTAATCCGTTACTAATGTATATCGGTGACACAGCAGCACTTTATGATCTCAATTCTCTGGCGCTATTTTCTCACAATAAACTGCCGGCGGTACTTGTTGTTACTAATAATGACGGCGGTGCGATTTTTGATATGTTGCCAGTACCACCAGAGCGCAGAACGACATATTATCAAATGCCTCATGGTTATCAGTTTGAACACGCGGCAAAGCAGTTTGGTTTGGCGTATTTGCATGTTTCTACACTGGAGCAATTCCAATCATCTGTAAAAGAGCATTTATGTCACCGCCAAGGAACGTTGCTGGTCGAGGTTCAAACCCCACCTAATCAAGCTGCTGAGACACTCAAGGCATTTAATAAGAGTCTGAATGCTTTACTTTGAACGTTTCCCTGTATTAGAAAAACACCAAAGTAGAACGTTGCCCACTTTGGTGTTTTTGCATGGCTTGCTTGGTAGCGGTGAAGATTGGCAAGCGTGTATCAACGCGTTACCCGAGTATGAACGTGTTACGGTTGACCTCCCTGGTCATGGGCACAGCCAATCTATTTCTTGCAGCGATCTGAATGATTGCTGCAAACTTCTTGGTTCCACACTATCTTTATTATTTCCCTCACAACAACCACTTATTTTGATTGGTTACTCTATGGGCGGCCGCATTGCGATGCATGGTATTGCCCATCAATGCTTTCCAGATCTCAATATTGCGGGCGCGATTGTTGAAGGGGGAAACTTCGGGCTTCAAACTGAGTCAGAGAAACAGGTGAGATTAGAGAATGATGCTCGCTGGGCAATGCGTTTCAAAACTGAACCACTTGAACGTGTTTTGAACGATTGGTACCAACAAGCGGTGTTTTCTTCACTAAACCATGAGCAAAGACAAACATTCATTGCGAAGCGAAGTGATAATCTTGGCTCAGCGGTGGCGAATATGTTGATGGCGACATCGTTAGCCAAACAGGCATATTTGTTGCCCTCACTGCAAAAGCAGAACATACCAGTGTATTACTTGTGTGGTGAGAAAGACCAAAAATTTAGCCAACTGGCACAACATAGCGGGTTGGCGTATCGACAAGTTGAAGGCGCTGGTCATAACGTCCATCAAGAGCAGCCCAAACAGTTTGCGATACATACCAAGCAAATAATTCAGTCTCACTTTGGTGAGAGTAACGAGAACAATGGGAATCACCATGGCTAAAACAGTAGGCATTTCTGAAGAAGAACTTTACGCTCCGGTTCAATGGAAAGATTGCGGCGAGAAATACGAGGACATTCATTACCATAAGTCTGAAGATGGTATCGCGAAAATCACCATTGCGCGTCCTCAAGTGCGTAACGCGTTTCGTCCTCAAACGGTAAAAGAGATGATTGATGCGTTGGCAGATGCGCGTTACGACTCTGGTGTTGGCGTGATCATTCTGACAGGTCTAGGTGAAGACGCATTCTGTTCTGGCGGCGACCAGAAGATCCGTGGCGACTATGGCGGCTATAAAGACGACCAAGGTACGCACCACTTAAACGTATTGGACTTCCAGCGCGATATTCGTACTTGTCCAAAACCAGTTATCGCATCGGTAGCGGGTTGGGCTGTTGGCGGTGGTCACGTTCTGCACATGATGTGTGACCTAACGATTGCAGCTGACAACGCTCAATTTGGTCAAACAGGCCCTAAAGTGGGTTCATTTGATGGCGGTTGGGGTGCATCTTACATGGCTCGCATCGTAGGCCAAAAGAAAGCTCGCGAAATTTGGTTCCTATGTCGTTTCTACAATGCTCAAGAAGCGGTAGACATGGGCCTAGTAAACACAGTTGTACCACTAGCGGATCTAGAGAAAGAAACCGTTCGTTGGTGTCGTGAAGTACTACAGCACAGCCCAATGGCATTGCGCTGCCTGAAAGCTGCATTAAACGCAGATTGTGATGGTCAAGCGGGTCTGCAAGAGCTAGCGGGTAACGCAACGATGATGTTCTACATGACTGATGAAGGCCAAGAAGGTCGTAATGCCTTTAACGAGAAGCGTCGCCCAGACTTCGATAAATTCCCTCGCAACCCATAATCCGTCTAAATGAGGAGCGTGTTAGCTCCTCTGTTCCTTTTTTCCTGAGCGCCTCGCCCTCTGGGAGGCTGGTGGGATTGCTCGTCAGAACGCTCAAATATACGGCATTACATAGGACTTGAATTATGCGTGAAGCGAAAATTTATCGTTATAGCTTGCCCATGGATAGTGGTGTCATCCTACGTGACAACAAGCTAACCGAACGTGTTGGTTATGTTGTTGCGCTTTCCGAAGATGGTAAAACAGGGCTTGGAGAAGTCGCTCCTCTTCCTGGTTTTAGCTTAGAGAGCACCGAAGATGCGGGTGTTCAGCTACAAGAACAGGCGGAGCGTTGGGTAGCAGAGTTGGATGTGGATTATGCCAAGATGTACCCGTCGGTTGCGTTTGGTTTATCGATGGCACAGCTTGAATTAGCTGGTGGCTTACCACAACAAGGTAAATACCAAACAGCGCCACTATGCACTGGCGACCCAGATGAGCTCATTCCAAAGCTGAACGAAATGGAAGGTGAGAAAGTCGCTAAGGTGAAAGTTGGACTTTATGAGCCAATTCGCGATGGCATGCTTGTGAACCTTTTTCTTGAATCAATCCCTCAATTAACGCTTCGACTCGATGCCAATCGCGCTTGGACACCAGAAAAAGCGCAGCAGTTCGCTAAGTACATTGCTCCGTCTCTGCGTCAACGAATCACGTTTCTAGAAGAGCCGTGCCGCTCTCCTGGCGATAGTCTCTCTTTTGCGATTAATACTGGTATTGCTATCGCTTGGGATGAAACATTGCAAGATGCGGTTCGTCGTGAAGATTTCCGTCTTGAAGATCTAACTGGTGTGAAAACGATCATCATCAAACCCACACTCATTGGTTCAGTGGATTTTTGTATTACACTGATAGAGAAAGCGAAGTCACTGGGGATGAAAGCAGTGATTAGCTCGAGCATTGAATCCAGTCTCGGTTTAACTCAATTAGCGCGCTTTGCCCAATGGCAGCTGCCTGATGAAGTTCCAGGTTTGGATACGATTGGCTTATTCAAAGCTCAGCTAGAGCAGGGCTGGCCTAAGTGTGAACTTCCCGTTCTTCCTCTAAAAGACCAGGAGATTGTGTGGCATTCTGCGTAGACAATATTGCGAAGGCACCATGGAAATATTGGGCTCAAACGAGCCCTTTTTCTATTGCACTCAAGACATCAACAGAAGTATTAAACTGGCAACAACTCTCGAAGCGTATTGACCAATACACTCACTATTTGAATGACTTGGGTGTAACTCGGGGGGATGTGCTGACTTTGGTTGGCAAGAACCAAGTAGAAACACTGTTGTTTTATCTTGCCTCCAAACAGTTAGGCGCGCTCGCTGCGCTGACCATGGAACAACCACTAGATAAGTTGCAGGGTAAGCTTGCTACACTTTACAGGCCTGATCAAACTCGGTTTATCTGGTTTTCTCTGGAGTGCGCTTCGACCTTTTCTGAACATGATATACAAAAACTCAAGGCAACATTGCTTTCACCGCCTGTAGTATCACAGAAAGAGAGTGATTCGTTGACTGAAGATAGCTATCATCATGACCGGCTAGCTTCAGTAGTATTTACTTCTGGCTCTACAGGGGAGCCTAAAGCTGTGGTTCATACACATCGACAGCATCTTGCGTCTGCAGAGGGCTTGTTGCAGGAGTTCATTTTCACTCAGCAAGATGCTTGGCTATTATCGCTTCCGCTGTATCACGTCTCTGGATTAGCGATTGTCTATCGTTGGCTATATGTCGGAGCAACACTAAAAGTCGGTTCAGGGAAACTTGTTGATGATGTTCAGGGCGTATCACACGCTTCTTTGGTTGCGACTCAGCTCAAACGGTTATTGGATGATGATGCACATTTGTCATTGACACATGTGCTACTGGGCGGCAGTCACGTTGATCATGAGTTGGCACTACGAGCATCAGGGCAAGGCATTGAGACGTGGTTAGGTTATGGGATGACGGAGGCGGCCTCTACCGTTACCGCAAAGAGAATTGACAGCACCAGTAATGCTGGACATGTATTGAAGCACCGTAAGATAAAATTAGTTGACCAACGCATTTTTGTTGGCGGTAAGACATTAGCGGCAGGGTATTTCCATCAAGGACATGTTACCCCATTTCTGGATGAGAAAGGCTGGTTTGACAGCAAAGATCTTGGCGAGTGGCAAGGTGATGAATTAAAGATAATCGGCCGTGCCGACAATCAGTTTATCTCTGGTGGTGAGAATATCCATTGTGAAGAGATTGAAGCCGCTTTGAACCAAATTGATGGTGTAGTGCAGAGTATAGTGGTTCCAGTCGAAGACGCGGAGTTTGGTCATAGACCAGTAGCTGTGATTCAGACCAATGGATTGCGCAGCAAGTCGGAGTATGACCAGCACTTGCAATCAAAGTTAGAGAAGTTTAAATGGCCAGTGGAATACCATGTAATGCCACTAACTCTACTAGACGGTGGGATCAAAATTTCACGTAAGGCCGTGAAAGAGTGGCTACTGTCATCACTTCAGCATTAGTCAATTTTGCTATGTATTAGTCATAAAGAGAATTTCGTATCTTTATAACTCTGAATCATAATTATGCTTCTTCGTGGAGAGAAAATGCATAAGGTTCAGGATGGCAAAGCTAGTTTTAATTGCGGCAGTAGCACTACAAATTGGTATCGCGATAAGTAGTGAAGGGCTAGCCCGCTCTCTTGCAGAGCTAACGGCATTTTTGATCGCTATTGCGTTGGTCGTTATATACAAAAATAGCAAACGGGAAATGCCGTCCCCTCAACGCGATAAGCAGACCACCAATATCTAAAACAGTAACCAACTTAGAGAAGTGGTCGAAATTAACACCCACAGAGTCACACCAAACAACAGTGGCTTAGCTCCAGCAGACTTTAGTTTTGAAATTGAAATGCTACAACCTATCAAGAACAGACATACAACCAACGCTTGCTTTGCTCCAATGAAAATGCCGTGATAGACCATTTCAAATTGAGGAAATAAGTCGCTAAACGCGATAGCTGCACAGTACCAAAAAATGAAATAAGGGATAGCTAGTTTTTTCTTTCCATTCTCTTTTTGGCCTCTTGAAAAGATGACGGCACTGATCAAAGCAACAGGAATGATCCATAAAGCGCGCGCGAGTTTCAATGTTGTTGCCGTCGTTAGTGCTTCTTCCCCAAAGGCCGAGGCAGCCCCGACAACAGAAGATGTGTCATGAATGGCAATCGCAGCCCATGTGCCAAACGTGTGTTGATCTAGCCCTAAAGCATGTCCAATCACAGGAAACACAAAGAGTGCAATTGAGTTCAGGACAAATACCGTTGCCAGTGCTAATCCAATCTGCTCGTCTTTCGCTTTAATGGCCGGTGCCACAGCAGCAATTGCGCTACCACCACAAATTGCAGTACCTGATGAGATTAAGTAAGCGGTTACTCGCTCCAATTTAAGTACCCTGGCAATGAGAGTGCCCATGATCAGTGTGCCTGTAATAGTGGCGATGATCAGGCCGATACCATCCGATGTGACTGCAAGTGCTTGCTCAAAGTTGATGCCAAAGCCTAAGCCAATAATCGAGTAAGACAGCAGCTTTTTAGTAAAAGAAGCGATGGGCAGCTCGGAAGGCACAAAACCAAAACTTGCGAGTAGAAAACCGATAACTAGAGCAATGGGAGAGGAGGCAAGGGGGGTTAAACAAAAAAGTAACGCCAATCCAAACAGGAGGTAGTTTCTATTCAAGGTTTTTATTCGCTGTTGTGAATGAAAGGGAGAGTATATCGCACTGGGTGTGGTCAGTTTGTCTTAATGATTTGAACACATGTTCAGTTATCCTAAACATGTGTTCAAGTGTATTTTATCGCCAGTCGCCTCTGAGTTGATGCACTTTATCGAACATTGTTTTTGCCGTTGCCTCATTTGGTGGCACCGGTTGTCCTGCCTCAATTTCTAGCTTTGACCAAAATCGAGTCGGTAAGCCACAGCATGCGCGACCTTTTGCGCGGCTGAAATAGCTTCCCCATAAGCCTTTAAGTGCAACAGGTATGACGGGTACTGGGCTACGACGTAGAATGATATCAATACCTCGCATGAATTCATTCATTTCACCATCTGAAGTTAATCTTCCTTCAGGGAAAATACAGACGATATGACCTTCGCTTAGCGCAGCTTCCACATCGTTAAATGCACGTCTGATAGAGCTTCTGTTACTCGCTGAAATTGGAATTACCCCAGTTCGACGTAAAAAGCGCCTTAATGGAGGTAGGTTGGCGTAATCTTCCTCCATCACAAAACGAATCAACCTTGGGCATACGGCACTAAGTAGCAATGCATCCATGTAGCTTACATGATTACATACAATTAATGCCCCACCATGCTCGGGTAGGTTGTGTAGATTCTTATGCTTAACTCGATAGATGGTGTGCGTAAGCATCCACATGACAAAGCGAACTACAAAAATAGGAATTTGCAAAAAGATGTAAGCGGCAACTAAGAAATTTAAAATGGCTAACAATGCAAACAGCTGAGGAATTGTCATCTTGATTACACTTAGGCACACAATACCCAAGACAGCGCTGCCGACCATAAACAGAGAGTTAAAGATGTTGAGCCCTGCGATGACTTGAGCACGTTCGGTTTCCTTTGCTCGATGCTGCATTAATGCGTAAAGAGGCACGATAAACAAACCGCCCGAAGCGCCAATCATCAATAGGTAGAAAAATAATGGCCAAAAAGGCTCATATCTAAAGAAGTCTACAAAGTTATGGAAAGTAGGTAGATCATTGGGAATGGAAGTGGCCATTAGGTACCCAAATACCGTAATGCCAAAGGCACCAATTGGCACAATACCGACTTCGATACGATGGTTTGAGATCCAATTGCAAAGTAGCGACCCTAGCGCGATACCAATAGAAAATAGAGCGAGCAAGAAAGACACCGCACTCTCGGTGCCATTTAGGTAAATCTTAGTGAAATTCGGAAATTGTGTTAGATATGCGGCGCCTAAAAACCAAAACCAGCTTATTGCCATTATGCATTGAAAAACAACTCGATCGGATTTGGCGATAGAGAGCGTGTGTTTGGTTTGCTTGTATGGTTGCCAACGAAAAGAGAGATTGGGCGCGCTGGCTGCAGCAAAGGGGATTGAGCGGCTCGACAAGTAGCCTAACAATGCGAAGATCACGACACAAAATGCGGCGAGGTATTTTGCGTTGTCTGCAGAGGCTATAATCCCAGCGCCTAAGGTGCCAATAAGGATGGCGATAAAGGTACCAGCTTCAACAAGAGCGTTGCCGGGCACTAACTCTTTAGCATTTAACTTTTGAGGCAAAAGGGCATATTTAACTGGGCCAAAAAATGCTGACTGTGTGCCCATTAAAAACAGTAGCAATAAAAGCACACCATAACTTTCGGTTATGAATCCGATGGCACCTAACAGCATGATGGCTATTTCAAATAGTTTGACCTTACGAATAAACCATGACTTTTCATATTTGTCGGCTAATACGCCAGCGGAAGCAGAGAACAGAAAGAACGGTAGAATGAACAAGCCTGCCGCAAGGTTGATGAACAAATTGCTCGAAATAGGTAGTGCACTGGAGCCAGCGAATGCGACAAACAACAGCAAAACGTTTTTAAAAATATTGTCGTTGAAAGCGCCAAAAAACTGAGTAATGAAATAGGGCAGGAACTTTCTCTGCGTAAGTAAGGACGGCTGTCTGTCGGATGACATGGATAATCCTTTGTTACCAGTTCGTGAGGTAGTTAGAAAGAAGATTACTGATCAATTCTTTGCCATCAATCGGTTCACTAGAGAAAAACTTATCATCAACACTGAGTAAAGTAATGCCATGTACGCCAGACCAAAGGACTCGACTCGCTTGAATCACTTCGGATTCAGTACGATGTGGTGCGATTTGAGCCAATAGTGACTCTAGCATTCCCGTCATACCATCGATACGTTTGGCATGCCATTCCGGAAGTTCTGCTCCATTCATGTTGTGTTCGAACACTAACTGCCAACGGTATGGGTGTTTTTGAGCAAAATCGTGGTAGCAATAAGCGAGTTCAAAAAGCGCTTGATGGGAGTCTTTGCTGTCATTAGTCGCTTTGCGTGCTTCTTGAGATAACTCATCTAAAGTTTGAGCGACAACATGAAGCAACAACAAATTATAATTACCAAAAACATTTACCAATGTGCTTGGCACGTAACCAATCATGTTAGCGATTTTACGAAGACTGAGTTCGTGGTAAGAATTCTCATCTAAAAAGTTTTTGACCGTTGTTAACGTCAAATTCACTAACTCTTCTCGGGTGTGATCGTTTCTGCGCGCCATACTCTCAAACTACTTTATTGAACATCGTTCAATATGATAGTCAGCTACCTATTAACCGTCAACAAGGCAATGTGTCCAAGTGCCCTCAAGGTGTAGGATTCTGAGCTGTGTCACTGATTCTAATTCAAGTAAAACAATCTGGAGTATTAGTGAACTTATTCCATACTTTTTTTACATTGATCAAGCGCCTTCAGCTGAATTGCAAGCAGTGTGAGCAGTCTGCATTTTTGGCAATATTCTGATACATGTCAGCTTCTATAAGCTATTTTCATCAATCGGTATACAGAGTATGATGACTTAAAAATCATCTTTGGCGTGCTACTGTTTGAAACAACGATTGTTTCGTCTTGAAAATGGGGCACTATCTTAGATAGCTAACTTTAAGGATAACGATGAAACGTTTATTTTCTATTGTTGCTTTATTGATGTTTACTGTTGCTGTAACGCCTATCGCGGAAGCGAAGAAGTTTGGTGGCAGTAAGTCTTTCGGTAAGAGCTACAAAACTGCACCAGCACCGAAACAACAGCAACAAAACACCAATACGGTCGGCAAAGATCAGACGACAAAGTCTTCAAGTAAGAAAGGCCTTATGGGTGGTCTGCTAGGCGGACTTCTTGCTGGTGGTCTACTTGCTGCATTCTTTGGCGGTGCTTTTGAAGGTATCCAGTTTATGGATATCCTAATTATTGGTTTGATTGCCTTTGTCATCTTTAAACTAATGCGCGGTATGCTAGGTGCGAAGCAGGGCAGTATGAACCAGCATCGTCAACAGCCTGCATTTGGTGGCAACGCATCTAAGTTTGAGCAACCAAACATGCAAAACTTTGAGCAACAACCAAACACAAATAATGGTGGCTTTGGTGGTTTTGGCGCTCAAACAGACGTACCACATAACTACCCACCGGGTTTTGACCAAGCAGCGTTCATTAATGGTTCTCGTGAACACTATCGAATCCTGCAAGGTGCGTGGAATCACAACCAGCTAGAAACTATTGAAGAATATGTTTCTCCAAGCTTGTTTGAAGACCTAGAAGCAGAGCGCGCGAAGCTCGACGGTGAGCAGCATACTGACGTAATGTACGTTGATGCGGAGATCGTCCGTGCTGATTACGATGCAAATAAAGCACAGCTTAGTCTGCAGTTTAGCGGTCGTTACCGTGACACAGTAGAAGGTGTTGAAGAAGAAATCGAAGATATCTGGCACCTAGAGCGTGACTTGACTGCGCCTAATGCGCCATGGTTAATCGTTGGTATTCAAGGCTAGTCACCTTTAAACCAATTTAGTCACTAGTAAAAATCCCGCATCCCCTGCGGGATTTTTTGTATCTATCATTTATATTTCTTGTACGTGTTTTTATACAAACATCACTAATTGAGTCCGTTTGGTAATTTTGCGAGCCCACTTTTTCTAGTAAGTCCTCAAGTGTTTTCCTATTTATATTGAACATTCATATTAAGGTCATACGAACTAACAAAATCAAAATAGCTAGTACATTGTTTGTAGGGTAAAGATCTGCTCCTCAGCCTTTTGTTTGTGGAGTTTCACATGGGGTTGGTTGCTTTAGTGAGATTGAGTATAGGTTATACCAATCGTAGTAAATAACTGGTCATTCTAGCTTGTTAAAATACTCGATAACTGCGTTGCAATTTTTGATTGTAG
>NZ_JAWOTB010000004.1:0-111675 GCF_033338655.1 Vibrio sp. Vb1729
TCAAGCTCTTTCAGAAAACTAAGAACAAGAGGATCGACATCAGTTTGCGAGTGTAATCTTGGTAACATTTGCTTCCTGCCCCTACGACGCTGATCCGATCAGCTGCGGGTTGTGTAATTATTTGCTCACTTCTCATACAAATTGGCGCTAAGCGAAAAAAACACCACAAAAGAGTTAGTGAAGTAATATTCTTTGAATTTCGTCACTTTACAACATTTAAAAAGACGAGCAAATCAGAATCTCGATACAATAATTAAACTTATGCTTTATTTTTTCACGCTTGATGCCTTACATTGGGGAACGAATCGCGTTTCTAGATGAGTTTTCAGAATGAAAAAAAATAAAATTGTGACCACTGAAGATATCCTTCTCAAACTTTGCCAGTCTGTTTCTGGCGTACTTACTTCGGCGACATCTTCTCAAGTAAATTATTCAGCAATGGTGCAAAAAATCCACAAGACTAGCCTCAAACCAGATTTTGGCTGTTTTGTTCTGTTTGATGGCGGATTTACCGGGCTAGTTGTGATTAATTTTACGGCAAAAGCCGCACTGGAGATCTACACCAACTACATGCGTAATATGGGCATGCCAGAAGAAGAACTGGCAATATCTCATACTTCTGACGAGGTAGGCGATGTTCTGGGTGAACTCATGAATCAACTGGTCGGAGACTTCACTAATAAAATTCGTAAAGACCTGCAAACGAACATCACACAAAACCAACCAAAAATGCTGGCGCTGAATAAGCAAGTTATCTTACAAGTTGATACCAACCTTGACCGCCCTCAAGCGCGCAGAGTGACGTTCTCCACCGAAAACAACAATATTTTCTATCTCGAGCTAGCAATGGATAAAACTGAGTTCATCCAACTGGAAGAGTTTGAAGTTGCTGAAGACGAAAACCCAGACGACATTTTAGAGGCAACACGTAAACAGTTGGCTGAGAAAGAATCTAAATCGTCGGGTTCAAACGATGATGCCGATGACTTGCTCAACCAGCTCGGGTTGTAATTCTAACGAATCTTAATGAAGAATGGCTTCTTAGACACAAGTACGACTTCATACTGATTACGACGAACTAAAACGCCAGCCTCGCTTAATGCGAGGCTTCTTTTTATGTGCAGAAATTATCTTCAGTCCCACCTTGTATTTCGTTTTTATGTCAAAAAAGGTAATATGTCTGACTTCATAAATTTTCTGCTTTCGTTACTGGTTGTCGATGGATAAACAAAAAGCTCTGAAAAAAATCGCCAAGTGCTTAGAACTGGGCAATTCCGCTAATGTTAATGAGGCTGCCAATGCTATCAAAATGGCACATCGCCTCATGCTTAAATATGGTCTCGATAAAGACGATATTGAGTTCATCAGAATGGGAAAAACACAATCTTCTCATCTGCTACCAGCGAACATCAGTTCTACCATATTGCGAGTGATTCGCGGCATTAACACAAAATTCGGTGTCGAAGCAGTATTGTTGAATCACAAAGGGCTCAAACGTGTCGAATTTATCGGTGAAGCAGATCGCGCTATTTTTGCTGCATTTGCTTTCGATATTGTTTATCGCGAGATGAACGAAAGTACCGGACAATTCCGAAACAGCTTTGCTGGCACAGGCACCTCTTCTCAGGAAGTGACTCGCCGTGTGAACTCATTTGTATCTGGCTGGGTGGAAGGCGCGATTGAAAAATTGCCAATTATTTCTCCAGATGAAGAGTCGGCCAATAAAATTAATGACTATATTGATAAAGAATTCCAAAACATTGACCGCGAAACGTTCAAGAAGCAATTGAAAGAAGCGATGAAAAACCTAACTGAAGACTACGAAGTGGGCTTAAAGAAAGGTAGAAAGGTTTCAGTTAACCGTGGAGTGGGCGGCGAACAAGCACGCAAAATGTTGGGCGATTCATCGAAATAGCCAGGATAGTAAAGGATTCACATAAGCAGCAATGACTTCGATGTCGATGGGGCTTACTTTGAGAGCTTTGGCAGTATTGATAGGAATTTTCTTACAGAAACTCTTATCAATCTTACTTTCTCATAACAAATATTAATGCTTGTTTATTCATAATTCGCATCCCATTATGAGGCATGGTTTCGCCTCAGTTTTATACGGAGATTTTCCCTTGAAAAAGATGCCTATTGCACTAGCTCTAGTGCTAGCTCTTACTGGCTGTCAAGCCACTCAACGCCAAAATGCAACAACGGGTGAATACGAAACTAACTCCACCACGCAAGGCGCGCTTATTGGTGCGATCGCTGGCGCAGCAATCGGCCTAGCAACGGGTGATGATGCTAAAGAACGTCGTCAGCATGCACTCATTGGTGCAGCCGCAGGCGGAGCGACTGGCGCTGGCGTTGGTTACTACTTTGACCAACAAGAAGCGGAATTACGTCGCGCTTTGCTAAACTCTGGCGTACAAGTTCAGCGTGTTGGTGAAAATCAGCTTTTACTGCGTATGGAAAACGGTATCGGCTTCTCTTCAAGCTCTTACCAGCTTGATGCTAGTATCCATAATACTCTACGCGGTGTTGCTCGCATCCTAGTTGAGTACCCAGATACCAGTCTCGTTATTGACGGTTACACGGATAGCACAGGTAGTGAGTCATACAACCAAACGTTGTCAGAGCGCCGTGCAGAGTCCGTACGTCAATTCCTAGTATCTCAAAACGTTGCACCTGGTCGTGCAATTGCACGCGGCTACGGCGAACGTAACCCAATTTGCTCAAACCAAACTTCTGAAGGTCGTGCGTGCAACCGTCGTGTTGAAATCCAGATCTTGCCACTGAAGTAATTTGGTTGCACCATAACGGTAATAATAAAAAATTACCGGAGCAGGCCTAACCATTATCGTTAGGCCTGACATATTAATGTCTGTCAAAACGTCTGCCCTACTCTGCTTATTTAGCCTCAGCTTTTCTGGCTACTCACTTGCCTCTCAAGCTCCAAATGACCCCATCGAACAATACGAGTACGCACAACAATTATTGGCATCAAACGAAGCTGAAGCCTCACCAGAAACGCGCTACTGGCTAGAGCAATCCGCCAACCAAGGTTACCTCCCTGCACAAAAACAGCTCGCGAACGACTTTGCTAAAGGGATAAATGGCGAAAAAAATGAAACACAAGCGTTATATTGGCTAACCTCTATCGCACTCAATGACCCAACCGATCGTGGCTTTCTTCTCGCCGATTTTATTCAGCGCAATCCAGATAAGGTCACAACTTCTCAATTGACTGAAGCCTTGTATCAAATGGCTTCTCAGCATAATCCAGCAGCAGAACAAGCTTATAATCAACTGTTAGAGCTGCGCTTCAACCAACTGCGAGCTAAGCAAGTCTCGCAAATAAAGTCGCTCGATAAAAAGGCGGAGCAAACACAAGAAGAGAAAAGCACAGTTGCAAACCCCAAAGTAGAACACTCGCAGTTTCTATGGCTGATTTGGCTAGCGGCGATACTCATCATCAGCGGCTTAAGTTTTCTCGTAATCAAGAAACTTAAGCAGAATAGAAAAGCGCTTGAAGCCAAAGAGGAAAGCCAAAATCAACGAATGGCGAAAAAAATAAAAGAGCTAGAGTTTACGAACAAGCAACTGAAACGCCAGCTAGAGAAAGTATTCAAAGAATTTAAGAAATCCAAAACCCAGGCAGAGAACCATAAGCTAAGCGTCGCGTGTGCTATGTTTGGCTACACACCACAAACCATCCCTGATTTACAGGCAATCAAGCTACGCTATAGACAATTATCAAAGCTTTATCATCCTGACACAAGGGGCAGTGAAGAAGAAATGAAGCGACTCAATCATGCCTTTAAGCTCGTCTCACAAAATGTTACAAAACAGTAAAAATAGGTCAGGATACTTTGGCTACCATGCTTTTATTCCCATATAATCAAACACCGCAATCGATCTCCCTCTCAAAGAAATTAACAGACATTTAACTTAAGTCGCGCTTTTATGCCATAATGCCCGGCGCAAAATAACACCTAACGACTCAAATTAATCTAGGTGGGGAGAAAATCAATGTTCACTGAAGAAGGCACCTGTGATTGGTGTAAAAAACCTAGTCTTGTAACTCGTCACGATTATTTAGATGGCAAGCACCACTACTCATGTAAAGCTTGTTACGATATGGCGAAAATCGACGTGCGCCTATTTAACCAAGGCGAATTGCAAATGCGCGAACGTTTGCAACGAGCGAGCTAAGCAAGACGGAATCAATGGAACTGATTTTCAAAAGCGCCTTTTATAAGGCGCTTTTTTGATCGCCCAAGCCTATTTCCAATCTCTATCTCGTATTCCCTCCTATCCTACATAGCATGTCGCATCGGTTATCAGCCCTCTTCCACTGTATACAAACCACTGTCCGTGAAAAACACCTGTATATACAGTAGTAAACCCCTGTATGTCTCTCGTCCAACTTTCTACTCACCTCACATTTTTAAATTGATGTTAGACATATCAGAAATGAAAAATAAACAAATAAATTCAATTACTTAAAGTAAAATCCTTTTATTTCCTTTTCAAAAAACCGCAAATAACTTTTGAGAAACTGGTTGATCAGGTCGCCAAAACAAACTACTGTATACACATACAGCATGTATAAAGGAACAGTAAGATGCAGTTACAAAGTCAATCTCATACATACTCTCGTTACAACGTATTGGCACAAGCAACTCAGCCCATGGCCGTTTCGGATCAGCTTCTATCTAAGCTGGCTGTTTTATCGCAGCAGAAACAATGGATTTTGTTTACAGCAGACTGCCCTCGTCCAGACTTTGAACAACTCACTGCTTCTAATATTTGCTGTAAAAACGTTATTCAAATGAAGCCCTCTCAACAGCTTTCAGAAGTCGAGATCGTGATCAAAGCCATCCGATCAGGTAATGCCAGTGCTGTTGTCGCATCCAATAAAATTGCACTTATGAATCAATCTATGTTGCGCGACGTGGCGCAGCGCTATCAGTGTGAAGTCTTTTTCGTCGAAGGCAGAGTTAATAAGTACCACTAATAAGTTCGACGTTATCCATCCTGCATCTCGCCTCCTTTTTAAGGGGGCTTTTTTAGTATTAAAGAAAACAGGCAAACGTTTGCTTTTTCTCTGGCGAGTTAAAATAGTTCTGGTATGATGCCCACATTCGATTTATTCAGCGCCCACATTTTGCTGAATATCTTCTCTTTCTGACGTTTGATTAAGATGATAGGAATGTCGCAATGAGCCTTGCTAATCAAGTACTTGCCGTCAATGACGACCTGCCAATTCGCACCCATAAACCCGTTCATAGTGGAAAAGTTCGTTCAGTTTACTGGTTAACTGAAGAAGACAGCGCCCGACTGATCAAAGAAAAAGGATACAATGTCGCTCCAGATGCGCCTTTGGCTATCATGGTGATTAGCGACCGAATCTCTGCATTCGATTGTATTTGGCATGCTGAAGGTGGTCTTAATGGTGTCCCGGGTAAAGGCGCTGCGCTAAATGCGATTTCTAATCACTGGTTCAAACTGTTCAAAGAAAATGGCTTAGCAGATAGCCATATTCTAGACATTCCTCACCCTTTTGTTTGGATTGTACAAAAAGCCAAACCGGTAAAAATCGAAGCCATCTGCCGCAAATACATCACGGGTTCGATGTGGCGCGCTTACGCAAATGGCGAGCGCGAGTTTTGTGGAATCCAACTTCCTGAAGGGTTAGGAAAAGACAAAGCACTGCCAGAGTTGCTAATGACCCCATCCACAAAAGGCATTCTAAAAGGCATTCCCGGTGTGCCAGAAGCGGATGACGTAAATATTACTCGTCAAAACATCGTAGACAACTACGAAGCATTTAACTTCTCAAGCGCTGACGATATCGCACTCTACGAAAAATTGCTGAAAGAAGGCTTTAACGTTATCAGCCAAGCGTTAGAAGAAATCGACCAAATCTTTGTCGATACCAAATTCGAATTTGGTTATGTTCATGATGCTGCTGGCAATGAAAAGCTGATTTACATGGATGAAGTGGGTACACCAGACTCGTCTCGTATATGGGATGCTAAGGAGTACCAAGCAGGTCACATCGTAGAGAACTCAAAAGAAGGTTTCCGCCAGTTCCTACTTAACCACTTCCCTGACCCAGATATCTTGCTAAACAAAGAACGTATGCCTGAGCGCGAAGCTCTCGCTCGTGATAATGCTTTGCCCGTCGAATCTTTGATGGCGATTTCGAGCACTTACATTGGTATTGCCGAGAAGATTACAGGCAAGCCGATTCATTTGAGTGAGAATCCGAAAGCGGAAATCATCGAGGTTCTGAGCAAAGAATACGGATTGATTGACTAGCACTGTCGCTAGATTGCTAAACGCTTTCCAATAAAAAGTCCGCACTAGCCTGCGGACTTTTTTCGTATTAGGCTCACCTTAGCCGATATTTAACGTAGTGCCATCGGTTGTGGAGGCTGACTTGGTCGTCACCTGATATGTTTTGTCTTTAATCGTTGATACGAAATACCAGGTCGACTCTGCCTTATCGGGCGTAAAAGTAACGCGCATAAAGCCACGCTGTTTGATGTCTGCCCACTGTAATTCTGACACTAAGTGAGGCAACGTGTATTCCATTTGAGTGATCGCAACAGGGTCTAACGCGAGGTAGGCTTCTAACCCAGGGGAACTCACAGAGCTAGTCGCAAACTCTACCCCGATAGGATGCTTAGATACGTCTTTAAGCTCACTTGCCCATGCATTGTGCGTATCTCCTGCCAAACAGACAAAGTTACCACTGCTGGCTTTGGCCAGTTGATAAACGTTCTCTCGCTCAACGTAGTAACCATCCCATGCATCTAGGTTATATGGCAAAGCAATGGTATCTAAACTTGGGTCAGAGAGATAACCCGTAATCGCAGAGTTTACCGCTAATAACGCCTCTGTTTTTTGTTCTTCAGTGGCAGTAAACAATTGAAACATCGCGGTCATAACCGAACTTGGCAACTCCATACGAGACATTAACACTTGTTGCCCTAGCACATTCCAAGTTGCGTCGTGCGTACTGAACGCATCCATCAGCCAAGCGAGTTGGTCACCGCCTAACAGCTCTCGGTCTTGACTGCGCGACTGGGCAACTAAACCGCCAATAGCTTCCATCGTTGGTGAGCTGAGCGAGAAATAATCCAACGGTTTATCACGCCCCACAAGTCGCGTGTCGAGCATCATCAAATTGACTAAACTTCCAAACGAAAACTGACGGTAAATCAGCATGTTTGAGAAAGTGTTTTCACGAACGGGCAACCATTCTGTCCACGCGGCAGCCGCAGCTGCACGACGATCATTAAAGCGGCCTTCCTCTTCTTGATGGTTTTCCGCACCATTTTTCCAACTATCATTTGCAAGCTCATGGTCATCCCAGACTGCAATCATTGGTAGGCTCGCATGTAACGCTTGCAGATCAGCATCTTGGCGATATTGCGCATACCGTTTTCGGTAATCATCTAAGGTAATGCATTCAGTGCCTTTGCTTGGCTCTCGCCCTAGTGCCTCAGCATCTTCACTAGCGTAGCCACCAGCCCCATACTCATAAATGTAATCACCGAGATGAAGTACCACATCAAACGGTTCTTGCTCATGTTGATTTAAGATCTCTCGATACACATGGAAATAACCAGCAGGATAGTTTGCGCAAGAAACAACGGCCATGGATGCCTTTTCTACACCACCCTCTGGTAATGTTTGAGTTTGCCCGACTTCGCTAGTGACATCTCCAACCATGAATCGATAGTAGTAGCGAGAATTTGCGTTGAGGTTTTGAACATCAACTTTTACCGTGAAATCTCGGCTCGTGTCTGTGGCAAAAGTGCCACTTTGCACGATATCAGTAAAATTTTCGTTAGATGAAACTTGCCAGCTTACATCTGCGTAGCTCGCTGAGGTTGTAACACGAGTCCAAATGATTACTTGTGTCTGAGTAGGATCTCCACTCGCCACTCCGTGCTCAAAGGTAACCGCAACAGATTCACTAGCATCGCTACCACAGCCCACCAGCCCGGTAACAATCGCCGTTGAAGAGGCAGCTTTCATAAAGTCTCGACGAGACAAAGACATATTGACTTCCTTTCTTATTGTGTTTGTTTTTATGCCCAAATGACGTGGTGACTCAATCATCCTTGTGTGCCAATAAGGGACGTTAATTCGAACTTACAGTACCAACCACTTAGTCGGTAATTTGTCCTAAAAACACAAAGTTAGAAGCTAGTTATGACAATTGCATTTCCAAACGTTACATTTTTGTTAATTTAAGTGCAAATACTCTATATTCATCACACTTCCAAGACCTGTGACAAAAACCTCAAAATAAAAAAGCGACCTACTTTGAGGTCGCTTTTCATTGCACTATTGTTAAGTGGTACATCGATGAAGTGGAAATGCTCAGCCTAAAACTTGATGTTAAGGACATCTTGTTCTGACGTATCCACCTTCAACTGACTGCGAGATTCTATGTACTCGATTTGCTGAACATCGAGCGAATATGGCATAACGACTCGCAATTCATTGATCCCTTCATGTTTAGCTAGCTGAGTTAAGCGGACCAAATTGGATTCATCACTTTTACGAGAAGACATCGATTTTAATGCGGCATCCCACAACCGATCTTCAGGCTTGCTCAATTCCGCAATGTTCTGTTTCCACATCAAACCGAAAATAGGCGCTATGGTGGCAAATGCCTCTAAAAAGGTCCATTTTTTACTACCTGTCGCTCCTAAAAAGCTAGTGTAGTCGAATTCAATGCACGTCTTTCCTTGTTGATCCATTCTATGCCCCCGACACTCGAAAATGAGATATACCAAATATCGTTCAACTGTTTTGATATAGCAATGGGATATAAAACATTCGTCTTTTATGCCCTAATTTACATACAAAAGGAAATATTAAAACCAGCTTTGTAACAACTGATGTACAGCTTCGCCATATATAAGCATTCAATTGATTAATATTTCAATTAAGAAACTAAAAACAACACGCAAGTAACGCTATCAATATGAAATCATTATAGATTCACCAAGAAAATATCAATTCTTGTCACAACGCCATCCGCCGACCTACTTTACATCAATCACTCGACTGGCCTTTTTATACTGTATCTTCCAACCAGCCCAGCGTGGCAGCTCCCAACGCTTCGGGTCTCCCTTACGGTTTCCCTCTCGATAAACGACCTGTACCAGCTTGCGAGACGCGTAATACTCGACATCTAGTTGGAGTTCTGGCAGCGAAAGTTCTAAAGGGTACTGCTCCGTGAAATCGTCGTATTCCCATTCTGGAACACCGTTAAATGTTAAGTCTTCTGGTTCAAACAACGCCATATCATCGATGTTTTCAACGCCTAATGTTTCCAACTGATCCTTTAACCAGCTAGAAAATGTCAAGGAGGCCAAGTCGTTAACCTCTTCTCCTTCGACATTAAGGCCCAATGCGTTGTAGAGTTTCCAGTGTTGGATTTGCTGTTTTCTTTGAGAAGCAAAACCTGGTAACAGTGTCTCGTCTTCTATCATTTCGACAATAGACTGAACAGCAACATCACCTTTTAACGCTTGATGTTCAGTACAGATTGTTCGCCCGGCGTAGACCAAGTGCATTGTTGCTCTTGGCGTCTCTTCTTCATAATTCGTCTCACCTTGTTGCCACTCCCCAAATTCAAGTTCGCGTAATAATGTCAGCGGGATAGGCATCATAACCGATGCGAGGTTCAGTGTTTGCTTAACGCCTCGTCCTGGCACGCTATGGCTATCTAGCACGATTGCCGCTTCTTCTTTGTCAGGAAAGCGGCTGTTACGCCCAACCAGCATCTCGACTACGCCATTTCCTAGAGCATCCCTTCGACGAGCTCGTCGGACAAACACAAGCTCAGGATGCAATGAGGCGATGGAGAAAAAGAGCGCTTCACGTTTATATCGAGAGGCAACGTCAAGTTCCGGCAATTCAAATACTTCTCGCATTTGTTTCGCTAAACCTTGTGACTCTTCGAGTGCGCTGGCATCAATGACAATGCCCGGAAGTCGCTCCCCTCGAACCAAACGGATCAGCAAAGAGGCATCACATCCGTATGGCTCCTCTTGAGATAGAAGCTCAGCAACTTCACCACTTTGTCGCTGATAGAGCTGCGCAGGCACAGATAAGGCGGCAGCCAAATCAATCATTGCTTCCTTCTCTGGCTTCGCTTGAATTCTGGTAACGAGATCGGCAAACAGTGCATCAATAGGTAGTGGATATACTTTTCTCCCGTGCTGCGTGACATTGCCATCCTCATCAATCGCTTCCATGGATAACAACGTCGAATGAGATGCCTCTAGCGACTTTGGGGGAATTGAGTCGAGAAAATCGAGTGTTGAGAGACGGTACCCACAACAAGCCGCTGCCAGCATGGGCTCGACGAGCTCTTCTCTGTGTAATTCTGGAGGCGTCACTAATTCTAAAGGCGCGTGCTCACCATATAGACGAATACAAGCCCCTTCGGTAACGCGACCTGCTCGCCCCATTCGCTGCGCGGCACTGGCCTTAGAAATGTTGGTTAATGTCAGTGCTGTACGTCCATTTCGTTGTACAGTTCTGCGCTCTAAACCACTATCGATTACCACACGGATATTAGGAATGGTCAGAGAGGTTTCCGCGACGTTGGTTGCCAATACGACTTTCCGTTGCTTTTGTACCGTCAGCGCACGATGTCGTTCTTCATCACTGACCGAGGCATGAAGTTTAACCACCATGACATCGCCGCAACTTTGTAGCATCTGAGCACATTGGGTGATCTCTTTGCGTCCTGGGAGAAAAACAAGAATATCGCCACCTTCATCTTCCAGTGCTTCTTTTACCGCTCCGACAACCTCCTGTTCACATCCCTTTTTGTTCGGTAAATAGCGGCTGTCTGTGGAACGATGTGTCACCGTGACTGGAAAGCAACGTCCCTCGGAACGCAGACGCTTAGCATTCAGGTAACGAGCAAGCTTTTCGCCTTCTAAGGTAGCGGAAGTGACGATCAATCGATGTTGATTTCCTTGCTTCAAAATGGCGGTTAATAGATCAATATCCCAGCGTCGCTCGTGAAATTCGTCCACTATCACGACATCAAAGTCTGCTAGCTTGTTTTCCGAAAACCAACGCAGTGCAACCCCCGGAGTCACAAATACAACTTCGGTTTTTTCATCAAAGTAGGCATGAAGCTTGATCGCGTAACCGACTTTGCGACCTATTGGCTCTCCAGATTGCTCCGCAAGAAATTCAGCCAGCGAGGTACAAGCAATTCGACGTGGTTCAATAACCAGAACGCGTCCGTGTTTTGCCGCCCACATGGGCAAGCGGGTAGATTTACCCGACCCGGTTTCGGCTTCCACCACAAGATGGTTAAGGCTTACATGATGGTCAAACTCGGCTTGCAGGCTGTCGATAGGTAGTTGAAACATAGAAATTGGATTTGATTTGATGATGCAAAACATTATACCCAAGTAAAAAAATCCTGCTTTAGGTATCTCTAAACAACCAATATTGCCGATATTTTCGTCGGTATCTGAATTTTTTTGCGACATTACATTGATGTGCATCAACGCATGTTTACAACTAAATAGTGAACCCGTTAAAATTTGGTGCGCATCCTTCAACCCTACATAAGGCACCCAATGAACAACGATAAACGCCCACTATATATTCCATATGCGGGTCCGGCTCTTTTAGCAACCCCTCTTTTGAACAAAGGCAGTGCATTCTCTGCTGAAGAACGTAGTTCATTCAACTTAGAAGGTCTGCTTCCAGAGTCGACCGAAACTATCCAAGAGCAGGTGGAACGTGCCTACCAGCAATACAAAAGTTTCGAAAGCGATATGGATAAGCACATTTATCTGCGTAATATCCAAGACACCAACGAAACATTGTATTACCGCCTAGTGCAAAATCACATTTCTGAGATGATGCCTATCATCTACACACCGACTGTTGGCGCAGCATGTGAAAACTTCTCTAACATTTACCGTCGTGGTCGCGGTCTGTTCATTTCATACCCAAACCGTGACCGTATTGACGACTTGCTGAACAACGCAGCAAACCACAACGTTAAAGTGATTGTTGTGACAGATGGAGAACGTATCCTTGGCTTGGGTGACCAAGGTATCGGCGGCATGGGTATTCCTATCGGTAAACTGTCACTATATACCGCGTGTGGTGGTATCAGCCCTGCTTACACGCTACCAATCGTGCTTGATGTGGGTACCAATAACCCGCAACGCTTAGCTGATCCGATGTACATGGGTTGGCGTCATCCTCGTATTACGGGTGCAGAATACGATGCATTTGTAGAAGAGTTTATCCAAGCGGTACAGCGCCGTTGGCCTGATGCTTTGATCCAGTTCGAAGACTTTGCTCAGAAAAATGCGATGCCTCTTCTAGAGCGTTACAAAGACCGCGTGTGTTGCTTCAATGATGATATTCAGGGTACTGCTGCTGTTACTGTTGGCTCTCTACTTGCAGCTTGTAAAGCAGCAGGAACTCAGCTTTCTAAACAACGTATTACCTTCCTAGGCGCAGGGTCTGCTGGTTGTGGTATCGCAGAAGCGATCATCGCACAAATGGTATCGGAAGGAATTTCTGACGAGCAAGCTCGCTCACAAGTTTACATGGTTGACCGTTGGGGTCTGTTACAAGAAGGCATGCCTAACCTTCTTGATTTCCAACAACGCTTGGTGCAAAAGCATACCAATACGAAAGAGTGGGAAAATGAAGGAAATGGCTTCTCACTACTCGATGTTATGCGTAACGCCAAGCCAACGGTACTAATTGGTGTTTCTGGTGCTCCTGGCCTATTTAGCCAAGAAGTCATCGAAGAAATGCATAAACACTGTAAGCGTCCGATTGTCTTCCCACTGTCGAACCCAACAAGCCGCGTGGAAGCGACACCGAACGACATCATTCGTTGGACAAATGGTGAAGCACTGGTTGCAACAGGTAGCCCATTTGAGCCAGTGGTTCATGAAGGTCGCACTTACCCTATTGCACAATGTAACAACAGCTACATCTTCCCAGGCATTGGCCTTGGTGTACTTGCTGTCAATGCAAAACGTGTCACTGACGAGATGCTAATGGAATCAAGCCGCGCGCTCGCAACATGTTCTCCTCTAGCAATCAACGGTCGTGGGGCACTACTTCCACCACTGGAAGAGATCCACTTAGTATCGAAAAAAATCGCATTTGCCGTTGGTAAAAAGGCAATTGAACAAGGTGTCGCATTAGAAATTACTGATGAAGCATTGAACGTGGCGATTGAACAGTCGTTCTGGCAACCTGTTTACCGCCGCTACAAACGCACTGCGTTCTAAGCTTGAGACAATTCGTTTAATAATTAGCCCCTACCATGTAGGGGCTTTTATTTTTTTATCATCCTAACCAGATTTTGGCATAAATGGGCTTCTCTCTTTTTGTTTCTATCAGATATGATGAGAACTACATTTTTAGTTAAGGATATAAAACGTTTTGTTGTTTTCTCGCATAAGATCAAAGTGGAAGCTGAAATTTTCCTGGAAGCGATTTGCTTTGATTTTGTCGATCTCTGCACTTAGTCTGCTTGTTTCTGTTATTGCCATCGACCGGTGGGTGGTTTTACAAGCCAAAGAGAGCATTTTCACTGAATACGAGCAAATCCCTCAACATGAGGTTGCCGTAGTTCTTGGTACCAGTAAATACATCGGAAAGATCCTCAACACTTACTACACTCATCGCATTAATGCGGCGATTGAGCTTTACAACCAAGGCAAAGTAAAACAGTTTTTATTGAGTGGCGATAACGCCCACCGTTCATACAACGAACCGTGGACAATGAAACGCGATTTACTTAAAGCAGGCGTGCCTGAAGAAGTGATTCACCTTGATTATGCTGGCTTTCGTACCTTAGATTCGATTGTACGAGCGAAAAAAATTTTTGCTTCGGAGCGATTTCTGATTGTGACTCAGCGCTTTCACTGTGAACGCGCACTGTTCATCGCTGATGCTTACAGCATTGATGCGCAGTGTCTCGCGGTAGCAGGGCCGACGGCCAACAAGCAAAAAACATCGATGCGTGTTCGAGAACTGCTAGCCCGTGTGAAAGCGTTTTTAGACCTGTATATTATCAATACGCAGCCTAAGTTTCTTGGCCCTCAAGAACCTATCGTCGCAGTAAAAGAGCCAAATAAAGCAGCTAACGAGCCTCTTCAAGTCCCCGTCGAATAGAGGAATAACGTGGCTCACAAGCCTAGTAACATTTCTATAAAACAAATGGGTAGTTTTCTACCCATTTCCAATTCTCAACATCACACTTTCTAATTTGCTCTACGATTCAGGCAAAACTCTTTTTCGCATTCAAAGTAACATTTCATCAATAAATAACTACAAGTCAGTTACTTTGCCATAAAAAAAACCGACAAAAGGCAATGCAAAAGGAGCACTACCCATGACCGCACTCGCTGTGACATTGAAGAATTGGTTCTTCACTCGCAACAGCATGATTTTGAACGCGAATATCCTATTGTTCATTATCTTGTTTAATACCTTACCCTTTGAACCACAAGTAGTAACCGGCCTGAGCATCTTAGTTTTTGTTGCTATTTTGTGGCTAACCGAAGCGATTCACGTCAGCATTACTGCGCTGCTCATACCACTACTTGCGGTATTTTTGGGTGTGTTCAACACTCAAGCCGCACTGAATAACTTTTCCAACTCCATCATTTTTCTATTTTTGGGTGGTTTTGCACTAGCTGCGGCTCTACATAAACAAAAGTTAGATCAAGCTATTGCAGATAAAGTACTATTGCTGGCAAGAGGAAAAATGTCTGTCGCTGTATTCATGCTATTTGGTGTGAGTGCTGGCCTGTCAATGTGGATTTCAAACACCGCCACCGCCGCGATGATGTTACCGCTTGTGCTGGGTGTGATGACAAAGCTAGACGCCAAGAAAAACCACAACACCTTTTTGTTTGTTCTACTCGGTATCGCTTACAGTGCTTCAATTGGTGGTATTGCAACACTGGTTGGTAGCCCACCAAACGCAATTGCAGCCGCTGAAGTTGGCCTAAGCTTCACTGAATGGATGAAGTTTGGTGTACCTATTTCCCTAGTATTAATGCCAATCGCTATCCTCGTATTGTACACGATGACTAAGCCTGACCTTAGCCACAAGTTTGACCTTGACCATCAACCAGTCGAATGGACAAACGGCAAAATGATTACGTTGGCGATTTTCTTACTGACCGTGACGTTGTGGATATTCAGTAAGCCTATTAACGCTATGCTGGGTGGCTTCGCGAAGTTCGATACTCTTGTAGCCATTGGCGCCATCCTTCTACTTGGTGCTTCTCGCGCCGTCGAGTGGAAAGATATTGAGAAAACAACCGACTGGGGTGTGTTAATCCTATTTGGTGGTGGTATCTGTCTGAGTAACGTCCTAAAAGCAACCGGAACAAGCGTATTTTTGGCTCATAGCTTGTCAGGCTTCCTTGAGCAAGCCGGTATTCTCTTAACGATTCTTGCAGTGGTTGCTTTTGTTGTCTTCTTGACTGAGTTTGCGAGTAACACCGCCAGTGCTGCGCTACTTGTCCCTGTATTTGCGACCATTGCAGAAGCCTTAGGCATGTCTCCGGTTATTCTCTCTGCACTGATTGCCGTCGCTGCATCTTGTGCATTTATGTTACCTGTTGCAACACCTCCAAACGCGATTGTGTTCGGTACGGGTCATATCAAGCAAAAAGAAATGATGCGAATTGGTTTCGTATTAAACATTGCCTGTATTGCTGCACTAACGCTTTTCGCTTGGTTGTTCTGGTAAAAATAGCAAATTCGATTAGCACTACACTGCTGCTCACGGTAATCGTATCGATAACCCAAACTTCCCCCCTAAGTGGTGTTCAGCAGTTTCCCTCTTGGTGGCCAGTTGGCCACCTTTTTTCTTTCCTTTTAGTGAACGGCTATCAGGCTTGCTTCTTTTCGCAAGCAAGTAAACCATAATGAGCTTCCACTCGGTTGCGACCATTGCGCTTCGCCTGATACAACACTTCGTCAGCTCTCGCCATTGTTTCTGAGACGCGTTCATTCTGCATTTGGGCAATGCCAATACTGCAAGTTAATGATTCACCGTGCACCCACAAATGATCCTCCACATTTTTGCGAATCATTTCTGCCTTCTCTAACGCTTGTTCAATATTGGTATCAGGGCAAAATACGACAAACTCTTCGCCGCCCCAACGAACGAGTCGATCGTCTGAGTAAATAGAAGTCGCTACCACCATGACAAATTCGCGCAATATGTCATCCCCCATTTGGTGCCCAAATTTGTCGTTCACCTTTTTAAACTTATCCAAGTCCAAATAGAGAATACTGAAGGTGTTATGCCCCCAGCGAACCTGACGAGATTGTTGTTCCAGCCAGTGTTGCACAGCATATCGGTTCATCGCGCCCGTCAAAGCATCTCGATGCGCTAGCTCTGCAAACTCATAGTTTTGAGCTCGCAAAGTATCATTCACCTTTTCCAAATGACGGTGACGCTTTTGCGCTTTTTCATAAGCCACTCTATTTTTTCGTAACTCATGCAGTGAAAAAGCCAGTCCAAGCGCCATCCAAGAGAGTAATAATGCATACAACAATGTTTCTTGCGCAAGGTAAGCGCCTTCAAACTCAATTTTATCAATCACAATTCTATGTTTACCAAGTGCCGCACCAGACCCAGTTGCAATATCAATACGTGTGATGTTTGAAAATTCAGGTGCAGAGTGCTCAATCGCGACTCCGTTATCTGCTAACCACCAGGTCATCACCTGAAGATTTTTAATCGGAATTTCGACAATATCGCTCGAACCCGACGGAGAAAACTGCATGCCATTATATTTAATGGTGTACTCGTCGTCCGGCTTGGAATACTCAGAATTATAATTGCGAAGATACAAACGTAGATCGTGGCTAGGGTTAGCCCCTATTCCTGCCTCTTCATATCGCACCTTCAATCGAATCGTATGGTAGTTGGAAAGGTCAATACCCTGTGTTGGCGTTGCTGAATCGGTATAAACCGAGATTCCGCAGTAAGGCCAAGCATACGAGCTCTGCTTTAGTGCACAGCTAAAGACTAGGCTTTGCTGATCGTATGTGATATCTGCCTCACTCACACCTCCTTCACTGGCATCTTTAGTTGCATAGATATTGAAATGCTCAGGTGTAATGGTCAGCTTTCGCGTATCGCCAAGCACACTATAAAGGGCAACCAAACTGATAGTGCAAATAGAAAGAGCAAAGATAAAGTTATGGATCCACTTCATGGGCAAGTGACCTGCTGAGATTATACAATACGTGGGGTTCAATAATTTCAAAAATGAAATCAAGGTGATTTATCAAGAAATAAAATCGCTTTTTCATTCAATTCTTAGTTTCGATACATGGTAACGGATTTTGAACCGTTATCACGTTTTAAAATTTCTAAAAAGTGCAGCCCAACTTCTATTTGCGAAGCATTTCACAGCCATAATTTTTAGAAAATAAAACACGATGCATAATAATTTAGTGCAAGACATTTACTTTAAAGCTCCTGTCAACCCTGCATCTCTTCTCCACTTCAGTATATACTGTGCAAAAACACAATAATGAGTAATGTCATGTCATTAATTGCAACTGGCACGCTAAACAAAATGCGTGCTTCTCTGGACGGTGCCGTCAACTACCGTCTTCCTGTCGGTGAGGAAGAAATCGACTTAACTCCTTTTCTGGGTAAAACGCTCACACTGACTCACACTGGCAATATTTTTTGTTGCTCATGTGGAAAGAAAACGAAAAAGAGTTATTCGCAAGGCCACTGTTTTGTATGCATGAAAAAGCTAGCAAGCTGCGACATGTGTATCATGAAGCCAGAGACCTGCCACTACGATCAAGGGACTTGTCGCGAACCACAATGGGGTGAAGAGAATTGCATGGTGGATCACTTTGTCTACCTGTCCAACACATCCAGCTTAAAAGTTGGTATTACTCGTCATACTCAAATCCCGACTCGTTGGATTGACCAAGGCGCGACTCAGGGCTTGCCAATTTTTAAAGTAAAAACTCGCCATATCTCCGGTTTAATTGAAGTTGAACTGGCGAAACATATCGCAGACAAGACCAATTGGCGCACACTGCTAAAAGGTGACGGTGAACCTATGGCATTGCAGGACCGTTTTGCTGAGCTATTGCCTTTAGTCGAAGAGAAAATTGCCGAGATAAAACAGCAATTCGGCGAAGATGCCATTGAAGTATTAAACGAAAGCATTACCGACCTTAGCTACCCGGTACAACAGCACCCAACGAAGATCACTTCGCATAACTTCGATAAAAACCCGGTTGTTACTGGCACTTTGCAAGGCATCAAAGGTCAATACCTCATCTTTGATACCGGCGTTATTAATGTAAGAAAATTCACTTCCTATGAAGTTGAAGTTAGTGCGTAATCGCTTGCAGAACGCGTTGATTCAAATAAAAACGAAAAAAGCTCGAGTTTGACCCGAGCTTTTGTTTTTCTATCAGGAAGAAATCGTTAGTTATGCGTCAAGGATGCTTTCAAGCACATCGAATAACATATCGACTTCTTCTATTGTGTTGTAATGCATACAACCAATTCGCACTACACCACCCGATTCTTCTAAACCAAGTTGACGAACTAAGCCCAACGCATAAAAGTGACCATTCCATACACAAATGTTATGTTCACCCAGTGTTTTCGCGATGAACTCTGGAGAATATCGGTCAAACGTTAGCGCAAAAGTTGGCGTGCGGAGTTGGCTATCTTCCTTTGCGATACCGAATAGATTGACACCATCTAATGCATTCAAACGCTGTAAGAAACGCTCACTCAAGCGCTGCTCATGTTGTTCATACAGTTGGTAGCTTTGCTCCAATCGTTGGCGAAGAGGTAAACCGACTTCACCAAATTGAGCCAGATACTCAACCGCAGAAACGACACCAGCAAGACCTTCAAAACTTTGCGTTCCTGTTTCAAATCGACCTGGGCCTATATTAGTGGCAGGCTCGACTTTGTAAGGGCGAATACTGTGGAGCCACTGATCGGCTATGTAAGCAATACCAACGTGCGGTCCGAAAAACTTGTAAGCTGAGCAAGCTAAAAAGTCACAACCTAACGCTTGAACATCAACCAAATGATGAGGCGCATAATGGACGGCATCCACATAAACTTGTGCCCCAACATTGTGCGCCATGCTGACTACTTGCTGTACATCCACAATAGAGCCCGTCGTGTTCGATGCATAAGTCACAGCGACAAGGCGCGTTTTATCAGAAAGAAGGCGGCTTAAATGCTCCATATCCAGCGTACAATCTTCTTCGTTGATACGAACTTGATGAACCGTAACGCCTTTATCTTCTGCCGCTTGCTGCCAGCTGGATACATTTGAATAGTGATCCAAAGCGGAAACAATGATCTCATCTCCTGCTTGCCAATCTCGACTAATCGCGCGACTAAGCTGAAAGGTTAGTGAGGTCATATTGGCACCGAAGACAATATTGCCAGATGAAGGGGCATTAAGTAGAACCTGAGCCGACTCACGCGCATTTTGCATTACGTCAACGGTCACTTGGCTAGAAAAATAATGCCCGCCTAAGTTAGCGTTGAAACGACCTAAATACCCTACCATGCTGTCTAGTACTGATTGAGGCACTTGTGAACCACCTGGACCATCAAAAAACGTCACGGGCTTGTCGTTGTGGTATTGAGCCAACGCCGGAAATTGCTCTCTGATCTGATTAAGATTGAAGTTCATTACGCTTATCCGTAGCAGTGAGTACAAATACATCCATATGGCCCGCTTCGTCATCAATAACAGAGCGGATTGGGCACGCGTTATGCCACAGCTTGCTATCAGCCAAGATTGCGACCTCTCCGGTTTCTAGCACTTTACGGAAAAATGGGGCTTGGTTATGGCTGCTATACAGCATGATGTCGCCACCGATGATGTTATGGCGTCCCACACCAACCATTGCAATGTGATCAAAACCGTCTTGGTGCACACCTTCAGGTGCTACTTGGGTTTCTTCTTCCAGTGCCCTGATACGGATTTGGTGAATTTCTATTTCTTGACCGTTTGGCAGATGATTCGCATTGACAAACAATTCACACATTTCTCGAAAGCCATCGCTGGTAAGAATATCCTTCTCAATTGGCTCGAATTGTCTTACAACATCACCTTGAAATCGGTTGATATCAGAGGATTGAACAAAGCTATTTTTATTTAAGTCGATGACTTTGCCGTTATCAAAACCAACCACAGAATAACGTCGTAGTCGATACTGACCATCTGCATGTTCGGTACGAGGCAGTTCTTCAAACGATGGGGAAAGCTGCTCAATTGCTGCCATGCTGAGCTGTGTTAAATGTAGAGTATTCTCACGTGAATGTAACATCATTTGCTCCTTTAATGAGGCACATTAATTAACATTTAATTTACACACTAGGTTACGCAAATATTCTGCAATTACCAGCTTTTAACGTTGATAGCTTCAACAAAACGACGAAAACAACATAACAAACCAAACCAAACCACAAAAACAGAGCCATGTTTCAGTTTTACGCTTTGACAATATTTGAAACTAGACTTCTCTACTACGAATAGAATTTTATGCTAGAAGTCAACGTTCTCAATCAATATTTAGTGGGTTCTAATCTATAACCAATTATTCGATCACAATCGTTGTTTATGCTTTTAAAGCACTAAGAATTTCCATACAATCGAGGGAAATGTTACGCCCTTTTTGGAGCCATAATGAGCGACGTAAAACACTGTAAATTATTAATTCTTGGTTCTGGTCCTGCAGGATACACAGCTGCCGTCTACGCAGCGCGTGCAAACTTAAACCCTGTGCTTGTAACGGGAATGCAACAAGGTGGTCAGCTAACCACCACAACTGAAGTTGAAAACTGGCCAGGCGATGCTGAGGGACTGACAGGTCCAGCATTGATGGATCGCATGAAAGAACACGCCGAGCGTTTCGAAACTGAAATCGTATTTGATCACATCAATGAAGTAGAGCTATCACAACGCCCATTTCGTTTAAAAGGCGACTCAGGTGAGTACACTTGTGATGCCTTAATCATATCTACCGGCGCATCAGCAAAATACCTTGGCCTTGAGTCTGAAGAAGCATTTAAAGGTCGCGGCGTTTCTGCTTGTGCAACCTGTGACGGTTTCTTCTACCGTAATCAGAAAGTTGCAGTTGTGGGCGGTGGTAACACGGCTGTTGAAGAAGCGCTATACCTATCTAACATTGCGTCAGAAGTTCACCTGATCCACCGCCGCGATTCATTCCGCGCAGAGAAGATCCTTGTGAAACGTCTGATGGATAAAGTTGAAAGCGGTAATATCGTTCTTCATACCGATCGCACTCTCGATGAAGTACTGGGAGACGATATGGGCGTAACGGGCGTCCGCATTAAAGACGTGAACAGCGGTGCGACAGAAGATATCGATGTAATGGGTGCATTCATCGCAATTGGCCACCAGCCAAACACACAAATCTTTGAAGGCCAAGTAGACATGAAAGATGACTACATCATCGTTCAATCAGGTCTTGAAGGCAACGCAACACAAACTAGTATCGAAGGTGTATTTGCAGCTGGCGACGTAATGGACCACAACTACCGTCAAGCGATCACCTCTGCAGGTACAGGTTGTATGGCTGCATTAGATGCTGAACGTTTCTTAGACTCACTTGGTGACAAATAACTTTTCACATTTGTGTCATATCCTTAAAGCCCAGCGGTATTCCCGCTGGGTTTTCTTTTGTATACTACTGCCTCATTAAAACAATTATCATTAAGCCTTCACGATGGATAAGAAAAAGCAAAGCAGCTTGAATAAGTGGCTGAAGCAACAAAGTAAGTTAGCCAAGCGCTGGCTTATGATTGCGATAGGCCTAGGCGTACTTTCAAGCGTGTTTTTATTGGCTCAAGCAGCCCTGCTCGCCTCCATTCTGCACCAGTTAATCATTGACCAAGTCGATAAAGCCGAGCTCATTTGGCATTTTGTTGGGCTCGGTGGCACGGTTATCGGTCGAGCTGCTTGTACCTGGGGTCGAGAGCTTGCCGGTTACCGTTGCGGGGAGCAAATTCGAGTTTATATTCGCCAACTCATTTTAGATAAAGTTCATAAACTTGGGCCAGCTTACATCAAAGGCAAACCTGCTGGCAGTTGGGCAACGCTCATCTTAGAGCAGGTAGAAGATATGCAAGATTTCTTCTCACGCTACTTGCCTCAAATGTCATTATCGGTACTAGTGCCTTTCATCATTTTGGTTGTCGTATTCCCAGTAAACTGGGCAGCAGGCTTGATCTTCCTGGTCACTGCACCACTAGTGCCTATTTTCATGGCACTGGTTGGGATGAAAGCCGCAGAAGCAAACCGTAAAAACTTTAAAGCGATGCAGCGTTTGTCGGGTCACTTTTATGACCGCTTGCAAGCAATGACGACCATTCGCTTATTCGATAGAACAAAATCTGAAACTGAGACGCTAAAGGGGGCTTCAGAAGTCTTTCGTACTCGTACCATGGACGTTCTGAAAATCGCGTTTCTGTCTTCTGCGGTGTTAGAGTTTTTCACTTCTATTTCTATCGCAATTACCGCTGTCTACTTTGGCTTTAGTTATATCGGGGAGCTGGACTTCGGCTACTACGGCACAGGTGTTACGCTCTTTGCTGGTTTGTTCATTCTGATTCTTGCTCCAGAGTTTTATCAGCCATTACGTGATTTGGGCACGTTCTATCATGCGAAACAGCAAGCGGTTGGCGCAGCAGAAAGCATTGTCGAGTTTCTGGATTTGGAAGTCGATCAAATCAAAGATGGTACCCAAGCGTTAGATAAAAACAGCCCTATCCATATTGAAGCGGACCAGTTAACCATTTTTAGTCCGGAAGGTAAGCAGCTCGCAGGTCCCCTATCCTTCTCTCTTGAAGCCAACAAAAGTACAGCGTTGGTTGGACCAAGTGGCGCAGGTAAAACAAGTTTGGTAAACACAATCCTCGGTTTCATGCCTTATCAAGGTAGCTTAAAAATTAATGGCTGCGAATTGTCGCAACTGGATCTAGCCACATGGCGAGAGGCAGTAAGCTGGATTGGTCAAAACCCGATGCTATTACACGGTAGCATTCGAGATAACATCACACTAGGTAAGCACAATATTCAGGATGCAGACGTACATTCTGTGTTGAATGACTCTCACGCTGCTGAATTTGTTGAAATGCATGGGTTGGATTATCCGATATCTGATCGTTCTGGTGGTTTATCTGTCGGCCAAGCGCAGCGTTTAGCACTGGCTCGCGCCATGCTACAAAATGGTCGTTTTTGGTTATTAGATGAACCAACCGCAAGCTTAGATGCTCGCAGTGAAAAACTCGTGATGGAAGGCATTAACAAGTATGCGCATGCCACAACGAATCTGATGATTACTCACCAACTTGCGCCTTTACAAAACGTATCGCAAATTCTTGTTATGCAGGACGGTCAGATTGTTCAACGTGGTGATTACGCCACACTGTCGACAGAAGATGGCTTATTTAAAGACATGTTGGAAGCGAACCTCGCACAACGTGAAACAGACAAGGGGAACTTAGATGCGTGATTTACTCCCTTATCTTAAACTCTATAAGAAACACTGGTTTGGTCTTTCGCTAGGTATGCTACTGGCATTTCTGACCTTAGCGGCGTCTATTGGCTTATTAACGCTATCAGGTTGGTTTATTTCAGCCGCAGCGGTGGCAGGCTTGACGGTTGCTCGTGAGACCTTCAACTACATGTTACCAGGTGCCGGGGTACGCGGCGCTGCAATGGCTCGAACCGCAGGTCGATGGGGAGAACGTGTCGTTAGCCACAATGCAACGTTCAAGCTGCTTACCGATCTACGTATCTTCTTCTTTAAGAAACTTGCACCACTGATTCCGGGTCGTGTTTCTACGATGCGTGATGCCGATCTGCTCAACCGTCTAGTAGCGGACGTAGATGCGATGGATCACGTATACCTTCGACTTATCAGCCCTGTCGTGATTGGTATTTTTGGCATATTGAGTTTAACGGCTGTCCTGGCGTTCTTTGATTGGCATCTCGCCCTACTGCTTGGCTCGATTCTTACCGTCATGTTGTTTGTATGGCCAGTGCTGTTCTATAAACTGGGTAAAAATAATGGCGAGAATCTCACTCATCATAAAGCGCAATTGCGAGTGGCGACACTGGACTGGCTTCAAGGCTACAGCGAACTGAGTATCTTTGGAGCAGAAGAACGTTATCGTAATCTCATTCTAGAGAAGCAGAAGCAGTTGCTGTCTAACCAATTTGTGAACGCGAATTTAACGGGCATGGCTTCAGGCCTGCTTATGCTGGTGAACGGCATTACACTGGTTGTGATGCTTTGGTTTGCTGCAGACGGCGTAGGTGGTTGTGCTCCTGATCCTTGGATTGCGCTGTTTGCGTTTGCAACCATGGCGAGCTTTGAGATTCTGATGCCTATCGCGAGCGCATTCCAGTATCTCGGTCAAACGTTGACTTCTGCTCGTCGTTTAAATGAAGTAATTTTGGCTGAACCTGACGTCGCCTTCCCTGAGCAGTCGAAACATAAAGACACAACGTTAGACATTGAATTCGACAGCATTGATTTCACTTACCCTGACGGTCAGCAAAAGGTGCTGAAAGACTTGTCACTCTCACTACCGTTGGGCACTAAAACAGCCATTGTAGGTCAAACAGGTTCTGGTAAATCAACACTGATTCAGCTTCTTTGCCGCTACTGGGATGTTAACCAAGGTGAAGTTCGAATCGGTGGTACAAAACTGCAAGATTGGAGCGAGTCGGACCTGCGAGCAGCAATGACTGTGGTCAGTCAACGCGTAGATGTACTAAACGGGACACTACGTGACAACTTACTCATGGCCGCTCCGGATGCAAGTGATGAGCAACTGTCTACTATTTTACAAAAAGTCGAGCTTGGCGGACTTCTTGAAGAGCCGGGGTTAGACGCTTGGTTAGGCGACGGCGGTCGTCAGTTATCTGGTGGTGAGAAACGTCGAATCGGTATTGCTCGAGCATTGCTACGTGATGCCCCAATCCTACTCTTAGATGAACCGACTGAAGGCCTCGATAAGCGTACGGAACGAAAAGTGATGGCGCTTTTCAATGAACACTTTGCTAATAAGACAGTAGTATTCATTACACACCGACTGATAGAGCTAGAAAGTATGGATAGCATCTGTTTGATGGAACAAGGTGAGATCATCGAACAAGGCGACCATCCAACGCTACTCGCTCAAAAAGGTCGTTACTACCAGCTATTACAATCTCTATGATTCGATTTTCAGTGACGAAAAGGGCTCATCAAACGATGAGCCCTTTTGTTATTCCTGTATTATTAGTTACCTAATTAAGCACGTATACAGTGCTGATTTACCGACCAGATTTTTTGAGATAAGCCGCCATTTCATCTTCCGGAACCATGCCCCCACCTGTTGCCCAAACAAGATGTGTTGCGTTTTTGAGTTTTTCTTCGTCAAATTTCATTCGAGACTGATAAGCATGGTTATTCGAGACGTGCACTGCCCCAATCATACCGGCTAATGCAGAAGGCTCTAGATTAATACCTTCCAGTTCACTTAACTCACCCAAGTGGTGATACATACGAGCGTCATCAATGGTGTAAAAACCATCAAGTAGCCTTTCCATCGCTCTTCCGACAAATCCCGAGGCACGCCCGACTGCCAAACCATCAGCGGCGGTGATGTTATCGATACCCAAATCTTGTACCGAAATATCGTCATGCAAGCCTGTATGTACGCCCAACAGCATGCACGGGGAGTGCGTTGGCTCTGCGAAAATACAATGGACATGCTCGCCAAACGCTACCTTCAAGCCAAATGCCACGCCACCAGGCCCGCCGCCAACACCACAAGGAAGATAAACAAACAATGGATGATGCTCATCAACCACGATTCCCAAGTCATCAAACTGCTGCTTAAGACGCTCACCCGCAACAGAGTAACCTAGAAACAGCGTCCGTGAGTTTTCATCATCGATAAAGAAACAGTTGGGATCTTTTTCTGCCTCTTTACGACCTTGCGCGACAGCAATACCATAATCTTCTTGGTGCTCTACGACATTAACACCATGTGACCGGAGCTTATTTTTCTTCCATTCCCGCGCATCCGCAGACATGTGGACTGAAACTGAAAAACCCAGCTTCGCACTCATGATACCGATGGACATACCAAGATTGCCGGTTGAGCCAACTGCAATACTGTACTGCTTAAAAAACTGCCGAAACTCATTGCTGAACAATTTGCTGTAATCATCGCTTTCACAGAGCAAGCCAGCATCAAACGCCAACTTTTCTGCATGAGTGAGCACTTCATAAATACCACCTCTCGCTTTGATCGAACCAGAAATTGGCAAATGACTGTCTTTTTTGAGCATTAAACGGCCCAATATTGGCGTGTCGTATTGCTGCTCCAAACGCACTTTCATATTGGGAATATCCACCACTGGGGACTCAATAATGCCACGCGACGTTTCCGTTTCGGGAAACGCTTTCATCAAATAAGGCGCAAATCGTGCTAGCCGTTCACTCGCCGCTTGAATATCTTCTTCATCTAACCCGACATGAGGTAAGCCTTCCTCCAAGGAAGTGATATGGGGGTTAAACCAACAAACCTCTTCAAGATCAATAAGTGCTGCCAAGAGTGGGAACTGCTTAGTCAGCGCTTCAATATTTGCCTTGGTCATTTTACCTTCCTGGAATGATGTGAGTTGAGATAAACAAAAGCGCCGCAATAGCGACGCTTTGGAGAACAACTATCAGTTTGAGCTTACGCGTAGTTTTTCTCAAACTCTTGCATGAAGTCTACTAACGCTTGAACGCCTTCAAGCGGCATTGCGTTATAAATGGATGCTCGCATACCACCAACTGCTCGGTGACCTTTTAGCGCTTTCAGCCCTTTAGAGTCTGCTAGCTCAAGGAAGGTTGCATCCAGTTCAGGCTTAGCAAGTTGAAATGGCACGTTCATCAAAGAACGGTTTGCTGAGTGCACGCCATTACGGTAGAAATCAGACTGATCGATGTAATCATACAGTAGCGCGGCTTTAGCGCGGTTCACTTGCTCAATCGCTTTTACTCCACCCTGTGCCTTCAGCCATTTGAAAACAAGACCAGACAAGTACCATGCAAATGTTGGTGGCGTGTTGAACATTGATTCTTTTTCTGCCAAAACAGTGTAATCCAAAATACTTGGTAGTACCTGCTTCGCCATACCTAATAAATCATCGCGCACGATAGCAATAGCAATGCCGGAAGGACCAATATTTTTCTGAGCGCCCGCGTAAATCACACCGTATTTAGACACATCGATTTCACGAGAAAGAATTGTCGAAGACATGTCAGCAACAATCGGTTTGTCGGTGATAGGAAGATCGTTAATCTCAATACCATCAATGGTCTCATTTGGACAGAAGTGAACGTAAGCCGCTTCTGGAGCAATTTTCCATTCACTTGCAGGTAGAACCGCGACTTTCCCGTTGATTTCTGTTTTTGCATCAAACACGTCTGGTTCGCAGTATTTTTTCGCTTCAGCTACCGCGCTTTCAGCCCAATAACCACCATCGATGTAAGTTGCCGTATCGGCATCACCAAGTAAGTTTAGAGGAACAGCAGCAAACTGAGCACGAGCACCACCTTGGCAGAACAGCACTTTATAGTTGTCCGGAATATTCAGAAGATCACGTAAATCCTGCTCGGCTTCTTCTGCAACTTTGATGAACTCTTTGCTTCGGTGGCTGATTTCCATGACCGAAGTACCAAGGCCTTGCCAATCGATTAGTTCCTGTTGTGCTTGCTGCATAACTGCTTTAGGCAGACCTGCTGGTCCTGCACTGAAGTTAAATACGTTGTCCGTATTTTGTTCCATGATGCTCATTGCTCCTGCTATGTAAATATTACGAAATTAATATCACGTTTTTGCAGTGATAAAAACAAGAAAAGAGGTCTTACGACCTCTTTTTAAAGACTAAGCGTTGAATTGGAACAAATTCGCAACAACACGAATTACTGTTGCTGCATCAAAGCAGGCATAAGTAGAGCCACCAATGGGAACTCATGCCCATTTTCGAACTTCAATTTGCCTTCACCAATTTCTGCTTTTAATTGATAACCGCCCTCTACTTTTTCGATCAACTCCATAATAAGGAGCTCATCAATCCCTTCTTGAATAAATGGGTAATGCGTTACTAATTCATCAGAGAAGTAAGTGCTAAGTTCACCAGTAGTGGCCGTCACCAACTTCATTGGATCTTGAGTAATATGCTTAGTACCTTCAGGGATGGATAGTTGCCACTCGTTGTGGAACTTGCCGTCACCGAACGCGAGTGAAAGCTCGTTCACGGATAAATCAAAACCTTTGCTAAACAGCGTATCGACATGCGGCAATAAATTCGCAATTTCCTGCTCATCTAACATAGGAGAGCTTTGATAGATAGACATAATTTGATCAAAAGACTGGCTATCCACATCTGCAATTGAGAAATCCAACTTAAAGTTATCGACATCCGTCCCATCAGTTAAACGTAGTTTCTTAGCATCTAGGTTTAATTGACTGTTCAGCTTATCACCAGACTCACTCATCGTAGTGTTACCACGGTAGCTCGCATTTTCAATCAAAAAGACAGGCGTTAAGTTCGCATCAACCACATCTAGCTTCTCTAGAGAGAAAGATTGCTCGCCTAACCAGTAGCCTTTTGCTTGCTTTCCTTTACCTTGCCCTGTCAATGCATTCAGATGAAGCTCTTCACCGTTTTCAAAATCCACTTGAACAGAAGGAACGGAAACTTGGTAATTGAGATCACCCAATACCGTAACATCACCTGTTACTTTTGCAGGGCTTGTAGAAACAGAAACACCTTGCGCTTCGTTACGATAATGCCAACTGTCTAGGTCGAGGATAAATGCTGTATTGCCATTTAGTTGAGTCTGGCTATGCATCGTGAGAGGCAAAAAGTCATTGTCCACCAATTTTGAATCTGCTGTTAGGCTTGTTAGACCGTGGCTAACATCACTGGTTACGTCAAACGTCGTTGGCATACCATCACGCTCTAACTGCGTTTTAAGCTCAGGATCAACAACTGAATAACGAGTCAGCACGACTGAAGACAAATAGCCACGCTGATACTCGACCACTTCGCCTTTAATCATTTCATCATTCATATTGGTAATACCATCTTCAATGATGGACTGACCAATTTGTCCGACAGCCAATGGCCAACACAGTGCTAATGAGATAGCACCACCAATGGCGCCGATTTTTTTAAGATTTTGCATAACGTCACTTATTAGATATTTTCGGTCAGTCTACCCCAAACCACCTGCGGAGAAAACATTGAGACAAATCAGACTATTGATGCTTATTCTAGTCCATTAATCAGGAATCATACTTGGCTCCCACTCATCATGTCCTTTTATTGTTAAAGTTTGCGTGGCTAAGTTTTAACCGGAGCTAAAACATCTGTGAATCGTTATGCTGTGTTGTGTCTCGACAACAACCCAATCAGTGCTGAACAGTTTCGATTGGAGCTGTCTGCCTTCTCAAGTAAGTTTGATATTTTTTCTGTCGAATCGATAGAAGAGGCTCAAAGCGCTTTAGAGTATCTAGAAGAAAGAGAACAGACCGTTGCTTTAGTTATAGCGAGCCATCACGCTCATTTTAACGGCGTGGATTTTCTTATTGGTTTAGACCGGATGCCACATACCGAGCAAGCAAGAAAAATTCTTATTAGCTGCTCGTCTGATATAGAGGCAATTCTCACTGCCGTTAATGAGGGCAGGCTCGACCACTGCCTCACTAAACCTTTGCCAGATCACGTCTTATTTAACACAGTGCAAAAAGAGCTGACCCAATTTATCTTGCGAAATGGCAAAGAAGACCTGCTAAGTTACAGTCAGATATTGGATCATCACAGCTTGTTGCGAGCGCACATCAATAACCAGATGAGCCATTATCAAGCCGGATTCTTACACGACTACCACTCGATGTCTGATGCCGAGTTAGCCGAGCAAGTGATCTCCGCTCTCCAGCAATTTTTTAAAGATAATGACGAAACAAGAGCGTGCCGTACATACTCACCTGAACACTTATTAACCGTGGAAGGCGAGCCAAATTGCTTTTTGTGGTTTATCACCGAAGGTGAAGTGGCTCTGTACAAGCGCGATGAGCAAGGCATGCAGCGAGAGGTTGTACGCCATAACAAAGGGAATATTGTCGGAGGCATGTCGTTTGTTACTGGGGAATGTTCTTTCTCGACAGCTCTGACACTAACCAAAACAGAAGTTATCAAACTCGATCGCAACGTATTCAATAAAGTGATGCAAAGCGACTCAAACTTACTGCCTCTTTTTACAAACTTGCTCTTACGCCACTTCAACCGCCGATTGCAAAGAAGCATCAACACCAAACTGCAACTTCAAAAAACGCTCGAATCTTTAGAATCAGCCCACCAGCAGCTCATTGAAAGAGAAAAAATGGCGATGCTTGGTCAATTGGTTGCGGGAGTGGCACACGAACTAAACAATCCAGTAGCCGCGATATTAAGGGGCGTAGAGAATTTAACGCATACGCTAGAACGATTACTTAACGATGCGCCCAGTTCCGATATACAAAGCAAAGGCATTGAATTACTGAGCAAAGCGCAAACCTCAAAACCCGCTTCAACCGCCGAGCTCAGATCACGCGTAAAAGCGCTTAGCCATACACTTCCAGACAGAGCATTAGCTAAGAAAGTGGTGAGCCTTGGTTTAGAATCCGATCGCGAGCTACTTACCCAACTAACGAGAAAGCAGCAAGCGTCTTATCATGCCCTCAATACACTTGAGCAATACCACAAAGCAGGTTCCACACTTCGCTCAATTAATGTCTGTGCAGCACGAATTGCTGATATGGTAAAAAGCCTGAAAGGATATGCTCGGTCAAATGATGAAACCCTGCACTATGCCGATATTCATGAGGGTATTGAAGACACCTTGGTGATTTTCGAGAACAAATTAAAAATGCACCAAGTTTCAACCGACTATGCAAACTTGCCTTCCATCCTTTGTCAACCGATCGCACTCCAACAGGTGTGGACGAACTTGGTCTCTAACGCCATTGACGCATTTCCTGAGAAAGGTGTGTTAAACATACAAACACGCCTTGTAGAAAAAGAGCATACACATTATGCCGTTATCTCATTTGAAGATAATGGATATGGTATTCCTGAGTCGCAAAGAGACGCCATTTTCGAGCTGAACTTCACCACAAAAAAAGAAGGTAATTTTGGCTTAGGCATTGGGCTGTCCATCTGCCAGCAAATCGTGACAGCACATAAGGGATGGATTGACGTCGAATCAGAGCTCGACAAGTTCACACGAATGACAGTCTGGTTACCAGTCATCGAAAAAGGAGATGAAACATGACCAAGTATCTAATTTTATGTGTCGATGACGAACGAGAAGTCTTGGATAGCGTGCTCCAAGATCTTGCTCCCTTTGAGGAGAACTTTGTCGTCGAAGGAGCGGAATCGGTGACTGAAGCTCGGCAAGTGATTGAGGAGATGGCGGAAGAAGAAGTTCAGCTTGCGCTCATTTTATGTGACCACATTATGCCGGAACAAACTGGGATCAGCTTCTTAATCGAACTCAGTCAAAATGGTGACACAAAAGCAGCGCGCAAAGTTTTACTCACAGGACAAGCTGGTTTGGAAGACACCGTAGAAGCCGTAAATAACGCGAGTCTTGATTATTACATTGCCAAACCTTGGAAAGGTGAAGCATTGAGAAAAGCAATCGTGTCTCAGCTTACCGCGTTTGTGATTGAGAATGATGATAACCTGCTATCCTGGACTCAAATCCTTGATTCTGAGGCAATCCTCAACGCCATGGCAGAAAGAAGAGCAAGCTTTGGCGAGTAATAAAGTGTTTGGTTCTAACTTGAACTCAACGATGCTCATTGCACCACCTAACCTCGCATAGTCGAATGAGGTTAGAAAAACATCGTTACTTGTCCGAGTGAAATTCTCGGACACTACGTATATGGCGTAGTTTTTGCTTAAACCAAGGAACTATTAAGTTAATTGACAAAACATCGACACATTTTTGTTGGTCGTGGACCTTCCTTTTTATTATGATGTCGGACAAATCAGATTACGGTTCAAGTGGTTGCTTGAATCCATGGAAATAATGAACAAGGTTTATCGTTAGTTATGCGTAAAACACTATTAGCCGCTGCCTTACTAGTGGCATCAAGCCATGCCCTAGCTGCAAACGATCGCAATGCGCCAGCAACTATGAGCAACTTTAGCTACGACTATTTCGAAGCACGTATTGGCGCAAGTCCTGTGACATTTGGTGCTGGATTCAGCAAATCAATTCACCCGAACGCGCATGTTATTGCTCGTATTGACTCTGAGTTTGAAAGTGATTTTGACTCAGCTGCAGGCTTTGGCTTCCATTCTCCGCTAAACAACTGGGCAGATCTTACTGGTGAAATGCTAATGCGCGTTGTGCAACCTTCGAATGAGAGCAGCACAGATGTTGGTATGGAGCTTAACTTAGGTGTTCGCCAATGGTTGGGCCCTCAATTAGAAGTAGGCGGCAAAGTCGGCTACGTTTCTATCGATAACGATGACGATTGGACTGGCTCTGCCTACGCTCGATTCCACTCAACAGAGCTTTTCTCTTTGGGTGCTGAAGCACGTATCAACGATTTTTACGGTGATCAGGTAATGTTCACTACGCGTTTTAAGTTTTAAGATTTGTGCTATAAGAAAAGAGCAAATTAAAAAAACAAAAACCGAGGTCTCTGCCTCGGTTTTTTTGTCTAATTTAATGACTAACTCAATGAAGTGGTAAAAAACTTCAACGTCCTTTTTCCGCTTTTCACACTTGCCTTTACGACCCGCTAACTCCATCGAAACGAGTCAATCATTGTGCGATCAGCTTCGCTTAGTCACACAGTGCCAATAACTGTTTTTTACGCGGCTCTTGGATCAGTTTCCAATGTACGCCATCAGTTGCACCAGCAAATTTCCACAGTAGCTTTACATCAACATCATTACCGTAAGCCGTTTTAACTTTGTTGAAGACTTTTACAGGTCCAAGTTCTAAAAAGGTTTCTACGTCATCAACACCGGCTTTCTTGACCATACGTTCAAGGGTTAGTTGCATGTTGGGTAAGTCTCTTAAGCGTCTACTGGCAGAGGACTTTTGATATTTCCGTTCCTTAATTGAGTATTCAATTGATTTCTGTACCAGTTCATCAAGCCCTACATATCCGGATTCGAATAAATCGGTTACATCATAATAATTTACGGTTGCCGTCGTCTGTTTTTTGACGTGCTTATACTTCTCACAGCTCAGTTGAGTAAACACTTCATCTAGCCCATTACCACCACGTAAGTAGCAGCAATCATTGCTGACAAGCGCAAACATAGCATCATCGGTGAATAAACCAATACCACCGAACATAGAACGTTTTTGGTACTCACTGAAGGTGCGTACATATTTAAAAAAAGCTTGGTCTGTCATGTCCATTGACCTCTTTAATCTGAATAAATTACCCCGATTAGCGATGTCACCAGATAAACAGCAGCTTATAGCGAATTATAAATGTCGATTTGTTGGCGATATTTTTGTGAGTTGTGCTCACCAACTTGCTTAATCATACTTAACGTTGAAAAATAAGTTAGGACATAGGTCACATATAAAAAAGTATAAATTCTGCATACGTGATTAGTTTCACACTTATTGTTTGTGTGGTGATATTTTTTTGACGCATAGCATGCCTAAAACACGCCATCATTATGATCTCGCTGGCAATTACGGGCACATAATACGCATTTAATTGATAAAGAATACGCTGTAAGGGTACACTGTACGAAAGATCTCAAGTACAGCGTCACAATGGAACATTTATCATTTTTTTGGCTGCCAAATAATAAAGATAAGCTTATAAACGCACTGGAATCCGAGTTTGCTCAGCTGGTAGAACAGTCCATCGCCACGGGTAAGATTTCGTTACCTCCTATTCCTGATGTCGTGCTTAAAATTCAGCAGTTATGTGTCGAAGAACACACCACGATTGCCGATGTTGCTAACTGTTTATTGGAAGATCCCGGATTAGCAGCGGTCGTTTTACGAGTCGCTAACTCTGTGATTTTCAATCGCAGAAATATCACCTGCAACGACTTAACTACAGCGGTATCTCGTCTCGGAATACTTCGTGTACGTGATATTGTTACCGCACAAGCGATCGAGCAACTTAAACACTCAGTTAATCTCACTAAAGAATGCAATGCCATCTTGGTGAAGAGTGCAGCGATATCTCGTGAGCTCGGTGCCGTCATGGTGATGTTGGTTCAATCGTTTCGTAGCCACGAGCCAGGCACTTATGGTCATCTAGAGCAAGAAAAGGCGTTATTGGTCGGTCTATTAGCCGATATAGGGTTATTTTGCCTAATTAATGAGTACCACTTGTACTTAGATAGGGGCAATTACTTAGACCCAGATATTGCATTGCAGATCTTCCAAACACGTTGTTCTGCCACAAGTAAACTGGTACTTGAGCGTTGGGGGTTTGACAACGACTTCAGAGAAGTATCCTCAAATGAAAAATACGAGTTAACGCGACCAGAAGTGAGTTATCTCGACATCGCTAGAATTGCGCATCATTTATTGATGTTCCGCAATCACGATGAACGCATTGACGAACATGAAGTTGAATTCAACGTAACTGGTGCAGAAGTCTTGTATGAACTTAGTAACATGAGTGATACTGACTTCAATGATCAAATCCGTGCTGTACTCAATGCTAGCGGTTTGTAATTTATCGCTTTCTGATAATACCTTATCCGTGATAAAACGATTCGCTCAAGGCTGAGCTGTGTGTGGTGAAATGTCTTTAATTTCAACCGATAGATAATTTGATTTATGCGTGTTGATGTTATCTCAAAAAGGAATCATTGAGCTTTATGTTTTCAGGGATGCTATTTATTTTCGCTCCGCTTGTGGTGGGGTATCTAATTCCTATATCTCGATCTTCGTTATTGGAGAAGATCAATCAGTCAACGTCCTACCTTATTTACGTCATTTTGTCGTTGATGGGTCTTAGCTTAGCGGCGCTCGATAATTTAAGCAGCAACTTACAAAGTATTCTCCTCTATGCGAGTACGTTTTTTTTGTGTCTAAGTGCCTGCAACCTGTTGGCTCTGCCTATTATTGATAAAATTATCCCACTCCAGACCAATCAAAATCAAAAGAAGCTACCGTTATCTTCGATGGCTTTAGAGTCTGTTAAGCTTATCGTGGTCGTTGGCGGCGGGTTAGTGGTTGGCCTGCTGTTACCCATTGATTTGAGTTGGGTAGATACAGCAAGCGAATGGATACTCTTTCTACTTCTATTTTTTATTGGTATTCAGCTGCGCAATAGTGGACTTACTCTGCGTCAAATCCTATTAAATAAACAAGGAATGGCCATTGCGGCTGTTGTCATCGCAACATGTATGCTTGGTGGCGTTCTTGCAGCGGTGCTTTTGGATCTTCCTCTTTATCAAGCACTCGCAATGGCTTCAGGTTTTGGCTGGTATTCACTCGCAGGTATTTTAATGGGTGACGCTTTTGGTCCGGTATTTGGTGGCGCGTCGTTCTTGATTGAATTGATGAGAGAGCTAGTCGCACTGGTTGCCATTCCTCTCTTTATTCGTAGCTATCCGTGCACCGCAATTGGTTATGCCGGTGCAACAGCAATGGACTTCACCCTACCCGTTATTCAAACCACCGGTGGTGTGCGTTGTGTTCCTGTTGCTATCGTTAGCGGCTTTATTTTGAGTTTATTGGTACCAGTTATGATGCTTTTCTTTGTATCACTTGCTAGCTAGATCTCAGGTTTTCGCTTTAACATCCATTACAATACGGCAAAAATTTAAATACCCAGTTAACGTCAAAGTGGTCAATATTTTTTGGCAAGACCCCTCTTTCTTTTCGTCATTCAGCCCAACGATTTGTCACGACCAAATAGAAAGAAGGGAGAAACATCAACTGATGTGCATTGCGTTAATAAAGGGATAACAACCAGAAGGAAGAAGAATGAAACGCTTTGTCGTTGCAGCGCTCCTCGCTACAAGCTCAACTTTTACGCTTGCCGCAGATCAACAATGTCTTGCTAGCAAATATGATGGCTACGTCGATGCCTCACTACAGTGGTATCAAGATCTTGTTGATTTGACGGTTACCCAATATCCAGATCTGAAAGAAGTTAGCCAATGGTTCTTGGATGGACGTAAACATCACTTTGAATTAAACCGCGAAGCGGTTCACTACTTTCTAGAGAACGACCCTAGCCGCGTTGCGACGGAACAGCCAATCGAAGCATGGTTAAAACTAGAGCAACATGACGTTAAGCAGTTAGCGACCCGAAGCGATAAGTTAGGTGAAGTTGCAAAACAGACATTTAGCGACCGTCAATCAACTAACCATCCAAAAAACTACGAGCTTCGTTCAGCATTCGCTGATCTGCTTAGTCATCCCCAACAAATTGATACCGCACTTAATAAGTACAATCAGTCAATAGAAAAGATTGAAAAGCAGAAATGTGACTAAGATTGCTCACATTAGTCGTTGATTAGCATTCGATAACATCAGAGTGTTTTAACGTACTCAATCTAGAATTTTTTAATGTGAATATCGTAACCTTCACCTAAAATTTTCATTTCTACAACTTGGGTTTCAACAATTAAAACGGGACTTTGCGCCCGTTTTAGTTTAGATTGTGCCGCTCGCATTACCAAAATAACTACAAAGATTCTTTGCTATGGTTAAGGAACAAAAAACCGCTGATGTTAGCTTTGAGAGCTTGCTAAAGATCTTCACTGTCCCAGAAGGTCCGGACTCAACGTTAACTAAAATTGACGAGAGCCTCTCGCGAAATCTAAATCAATTTCTTCGTGAACACATCGTGGCAGAAGAAAAGCCTTTACGCGAAATCGAAAAAGACTTTTCTTCTGCTCAGATTCCTGAGCAGCCAGAGTTCGTGTCAGATCATACAGAGCACTTACTCGACACTTTGGTGTCGCACTCAGTTCACACATCTTCACCAAGCTTCATTGGTCATATGACATCGGCACTGCCTTATTTCTTGATGCCACTGTCAAAGATCATGATCGCCTTAAACCAAAACCTGGTAAAAATAGAGACTTCCAAAGCCTTTACGCCACTTGAGCGTCAAGTTTTGGGTATGCTGCATCGCTTGATATATGGTCAGAATGATACTTTTTACAATCAGTGGATGCACAGTGCAAACCACTCATTAGGCGCATTTTGTTCCGGCGGCACCATTGCCAATATCACTGCGCTTTGGGTAGCACGTAACAAAGCGTTAAGAGCCAATGGCTCATTTAAAGGCGTGGAAAAGGAAGGCCTTTTTAAAGCCATGAAGCACTATGGCTATGATGGCTTAGCGGTGCTAGTGTCTGAGCGTGGTCACTACTCCCTTAAGAAAGCGGCCGATGTATTAGGGCTAGGCCAAGAGGGCTTGGTTGCGGTTAAAACCGATACCAACAACCGTATTATTATCGACGACCTTAAAGCGAAAATTGTTGAGCTCGAAAAACAAAATATCAAGCCTATTGCTGTTATTGGTGTGGCTGGCACAACAGAGACAGGTAATGTTGATCCATTGCCTGAAATCGCTGAAGTCTGCCAAGCTCACGGCTGTCACTTCCATGTGGATGCCGCATGGGGTGGCGCAACACTGATGTCTAACCATCACCGTCATCTTCTTAAAGGTGTGGAAATGGCAGACTCAGTAACTATTGATGCACACAAGCAGCTCTATATCCCGATGGGCGCTGGTATGGTTCTGTTCAAAGACCCTGACGCAATGAAATCCATAGAGCATCACGCTCAATATATATTGCGCAAAGGTTCAAAAGATCTAGGCAGCCATACATTAGAAGGCTCACGTTCGGGCATGGCGATGTTGGTCTACGCCGCAATGCACATCATAAGTCGCCCAGGTTACGAGCTTCTGATTGACCAAAGCATTGAAAAAGCTCGATACTTTGCGGATTTAATCAAACAGCAAGATGATTTCGAGTTAGTTTCTGAACCAGAGCTTTGTCTGCTCACATACCGTTATTTGCCGCCATTCATCCGTGAAGCATTAGCACAAGCAGAAGGCTCACAAAAAGAACAACTGAATGAGCTGATCAATGAGTTAACACAGTTTATTCAAAAGCGTCAGCGCGAAACGGGCAAATCGTTCGTTTCACGTACAAGACTGAACCCAGACCAATGGCAACGCATGAATACGATAGTGTTTAGAGTGGTTTTGGCAAATCCACTGACCACAAAAGAAATTTTGAGCTCAGTGCTTGATGAACAACGCGAAATCGCCAAGCAAGCACCAAATTTGATGAAAAGAATTCAACAGCTGGTTGTCGATATTCAATCGTCTTAACAGCCAGATCGAGTTACATCAATTTGAAATTTTTTTTCGTTTTGATGTAACTCAAACATCATTATCGTGCGACTAGCGCAACAAAACTTCGTTTACACATCCAATTCTGTAGTTTTTACAACATTTTGTTTGAGGCCTGTCAAATTCTCACTAAATAGTACCCGTTATTGGTTTAGACTGATTGAAGATCAGGTTTATACTGATTCTATGGCGCTGGTTGTTTTCGTTAACGCCCCACTCTACTCCGGAATCTTCGTGTTTCCTTTCGTTAGCAGAGCCAGCGAGTTGTTCTCTATACCCTCGTGAACACTATGAATACATTAGAAAAAATTCAAAAAAACCTGGAGAATTTCAGTAAGTCAGAGCGCAAAGTTGCGGAAGTAATTATGGCGTCTCCACAAACTGCAATTCATTCAAGCATTGCAACGCTGGCTAAAATGGCTGACGTTAGTGAGCCCACTGTAAACCGCTTCTGTCGTCGTCTGGACACCAAGGGCTTTCCAGATTTTAAGCTTCACTTGGCACAGAGCCTAGCAAACGGCACCCCTTACGTTAACCGTAATGTGGAAGAAGACGATGGCCCAGACGCGTACACCCATAAGATTTTCGAATCGACGATGGCCTGTTTAGATGTCGCGAAAAATAGCCTAGATCCAATGCAAGTGAACCGTGCGGTCGATTTGCTAACGCAAGCGAAGCGCATTTCATTCTTTGGCCTTGGTGCATCATCTTCTGTTGCCCGAGACGCACAAAACAAGTTTATTCGCTTTAATATTCCAATTACTTGTTTTGAAGATATTGTTATGCAGCGCATGAGTTGTATCAACTGCAGTGATAATGATGTTGTGGTTCTTATTTCTCATACCGGTCGAACAAAGAGTCAGGTAGAAATAGCGAACCTTGCTCGTGAAAATGGCGCAACGGTTATTGCGATTACAGCGAAGGATTCTCCTCTAGAAAAGGCAAGCTCGCTGGCCATCACGCTCGATATTCCAGAAGATACCGACGTTTACATGCCAATGGCAAGCCGGGTTGTACAAATGACAGTGATTGATGTGCTAGCAACTGGCTTCACTCTTCGCCGTGGTACAGGTTTCCGTGAGAACCTAAAACGCGTAAAAGATGCGTTGAAAGACAGTCGCTATGACAAACTAAGCCAGTACTAAGCACTAAAGCTTAGTCAATACTTTATCTAGGGGAGCTCAAGGCTCCCCTTTTGTTTTAATGCTGCTAAGGGAGCAATCACCCTAAGTCGTTGACACTCGATAAGTCCGTTCTTGATTCCAGTACTTCAACAGAACTGACATGTTGTGCACTCTCTGCTACACACTCTCCACTACAATCACAGACTTGCTGCAATATGTGTATCAAACGTTCCTGATTAAGAGGTAAAGGATTCCCTTTGATTGCCATTGATTTAAGCGCATCATTCGCCACTTGCTCAAAAGAGGTTTGGCATACTCCAAATTGAGCCAGTAGCGGTAACGCTAACTTATCTAGCACCATATTTACCCAAAGAATTCCATCGTGTTCGTTAGCATTTACTCGCTCAGTGACTAATTGGGCCAGCTTACGATAACGACTTATCACATCATTCCTACCCGCGAGTTTAGCAGCGTTAATGTTCTCCTGCATCACGTGCGGAGCTAGGCGAGCCGTAATAACGCTATGGGGGGCGTCTAACTTGCCTCCTAACGCCGATGCTAACCCATGAGCAGCACCTAATTTGGCATTAGTAATCGCCATACCACCAAGCAATGCAGCGAACGATAAATCAGAGCGCGCCTTATGATTATCTTGCTTACAAGCGGCAATCACTGAACGGCTTAAACGGCGTAGCCCCTCTTCGCAGACCATATCAGTAAGAGGGTTTGGCTCACCACACACATACGCTTCCATTAAATGAGTGAACGCATCCATTGCGCCACGTCCAGATGTGTATTGGTCGGTCCCGTAAGTAAGTGTCGGGTCTACAATGGCAACGTCTGCGAGCATATCAGGGCTTCGAAGACTCACTTTCACTTTATCTTGTCCAGATTTCAGCACAGCATTTCTGGTCACTTCTGAACCAGTGCTTGCTGTCGTAGGAATTGCAATAAAATGAAGAGGCTTTGCTTTTAAAGGGACGCTTCTTCCTACCACTTCTACGTAATCGTAAACATTGCCTTGATTGGGAATAATGGCAGCTAAGGCTTTGCCCATATCGATGACGCTGCCACCACCTATCGCAACCACCATATCAGGTTGGAATTTTCTACCGAGCACTGCGGTCTCTTCTACCATCGTGATGTATGGTTCACCAACGATAGCTACGTGCTGGTAACGCATATTTTGAGCTTTAAGATATTGGATAATGGGGGCGGCTCGTTGGGTATCCTGCCCAGTAACCAGCAAAACACTGTAGCCAAATTGGTTAATAACGGACAATGAAGATTGAAGTGCACCTTCACCAAATATAATCCTTGTTGCAGTCATAAACTGAAACATACACACCCTCCCAAAAGAATATACCCAAATAACCTCTCGCCCTCTGATTTAACACTTATGTAAGAGTTGAAGTTATTTGCGTATAGCCAAAATAGATTGCTATTTTTTTAAACAAAAAAAATTGACCAATTCCACCTTGCCATCATTAACCCTTTAGAATGTATGTTTTTTATGCGTCACTTCACATACTTCAGAGCCGTAAAATAAGCACGCGCGTTTAGTTTTTATTCGATAGATTTCACCTATAGAACCAAGAGGTAATTGCCGCTTTATTTCCGTATCTGGATCGGGCATAGTTACTCCAACAAAAGAAAGCGCACTCAGCCGCTATGTTTTGTACGCTTTCAAAAAAGAATAGATTTAGGAGAAATAAGATTATGTTCGTTGTTATCTTTGGTCGCCCTGCATGTCCTTTCTGTGTTCGTGCAAAAGAGCACGCAGAAACGCTAAAAGCAAAACGTGATGACTTCAACTACCGTTACGTTGATATTCACGCTGAGGGTATTTCTAAAGCAGATCTTGAGAAAACAGTTGGTAAACCAGTTGAAACCGTTCCCCAGATCTTTATCGACCAAGAGCACATCGGTGGCTGCGACGAATTCGAAGCATACGCGAAAGAGCACCTAGGTCTATTTGACGAGTAATAAAGACTGTTTTCAAAAAAGCCGCTTCATGCGGCTTTTTTATTATTTTTCAGCTGGTTATTACGTTAAGTCAACTAATGGTAAAACCTAAAAAAATTCACTTATCTTTTTGCTATATTTAGTTACAATTCACAGTTCTTAATCTTTTTTGGCACACACTCTACCGAGCCACACAGTGAACATAGACGTCGTATACCTTCTTGAGCAAAACCCTATCCTTCTAATCTTCGTCGTATTAGCCATTGGCCTTGCCATCGGAAAAATTCGATTTGGCAAATTACAATTAGGCAACTCTATTGGCGTTCTTATTACCTCTTTGGTAATGGGCCACCTTGGTTTCTCATTTAATGCAGAAGCTTTAACCATTGGCTTTATGCTGTTTATCTACTGCGTTGGCATTGAAGCTGGACCAAACTTTTTTGGTATATTCTTCAGAGATGGTAAGCATTATTTTATTTTAAGCATGACTGTTCTCGTGTCTGCGGTCAGCTTAACGTATGGTTTGAGTCACTATTTCGGCCTCGATTTTGGCTTATCCGCCGGTATGATGGCAGGCGCATTGACCGCAACGCCAGTACTGGTTGGTGCACAAGATGCTCTTAACTCTGGCCTTGCGACTATACCGCGGAATATGGAATTTTCTCTGGTATTAGAAAATCTATCCGTAGGCTACGCGATGGCTTATCTGGTCGGCTTAATTAGCATGATCATGTTTGCTAAATTGTTGCCAAAACTGCAAAAACAAAACCTTTCTGACTCCGCGCAGCAAATCGCACAAGAGCGTGGCCTTGGAAATTCAAGCCAGAGAAAAGTGTATTTACCCATTATTCGAGCTTACCGAGTGGGCCCAGAGCTAATTGACTGGACTGATGGTAAAAACTTGCGAGAACTGGGTATTTATCGTCAAACTGGCTGTTACATTGAACGAATCCGTCGCAATGGTATTCTCGCCCACCCAGATGGTGATGCTATCTTGCAAGAGGGAGATGAAATTGCACTGGTTGGCTTCCCTGACAGCCATGCTCGATTAGACCCTAGCTTCCGTAATGGTAAAGAAGTATTCGACCGTAACTTGCTTGATTTACGCATCGTTGAAGAAGAAATCGTCGTAAAAAGTGACGCTATCGCTGGTAAACGTTTATCGGATTTGAATTTGTCTGAGTTTGGCTGTTTCTTAAACCGCGTAGTTCGCGCTCAGATTGAAATGCCTATGGACTTAGACATTGTGCTCGCTAAAGGGGACGTCCTTCAAGTGAGCGGCGAGAAAAGCCGAGTACATGGACTGGCGGAAAAAATCGGTTTCATCTCGATCCACAGTCAAATGGCCGATTTGCTCGCTTTTTGTAGCTTCTTTATTTTGGGTATTCTGTTTGGCCTCATCACAATGACGTTCGGTCAGGTGTCTTTCAGTTTGGGTAATGCGGTGGGTCTTCTGTTGTCCGGTATTACGCTTGGTTTCTTACGAGCAAATCACCCTACTTTCGGTTATGTCCCACAAGGGGCGCTGAATATGGTCAAAGATCTAGGGTTAATGTTCTTTATGGTGGGAATTGGTCTAAGTGCAGGTGGAAAGATGTTCGAGCACCTAACGCAAGTAGGACCAAAAGTCATTGGTTTGGCATTTATTGTCAGTGTTGTGCCTGTAGTTCTGGCTTACTTAGTTGGCGCACACGTACTCAAGATGAACCGTGCTCTGCTCTTCGGTGCCATTATTGGCGCCCGTACTTGCGCTCCAGCTATGGATGTCGTTAACGACTACGCTAAGTCCACCATCCCTGCCCTTGGTTATGCGGGTACCTATGCGATTGCGAATATTTTAATGACGCTAGCTGGTACGATTCTGATAATACTAAGTTAATACTCACTTTGACTATGAAATACAAAAAGGCGCTCAATGAGCGCCTTTTGTTTATTGGTTATCTAGTCTGTGATTCGATTAGATTTGAATGAAGTCTGCTTCAACTGCTGGATTCACATCCGCTTCGTAATCTACGCCTTCAACGCCGAAACCAAATAGTTTCAAGAACTCTTCTTTGTACTCAACGTAGTCAGTCAGCTCTTTTAGGTTCTCAGTCGTAATTTGAGGCCATAGCTCACGACAGTGCTGCTGAATGTCGTCACGAAGTTCCCAGTCATCCAGACGTAGGCGGTTCATCTCATCAACTTCTGCCGCGCTACCGTCTTCTTTGTATAGACGTTGGCTGAACATACGGTAGATTTGTTCCATACAGCCTTCGTGTACACCTTCTTCGCGCATTTTCTTGAATACCATTGCGATGTACAGTGGCATAACAGGAATTGCAGAACTCGCCTGAGTTACAACAGATTTAAGTACCGCAACATTGGCACTACCACCTGTTGCTGCTAACTTGTCGTTTAGCGCTTTCGCTGCACGGTCTAGGTCCATTTTTGCTTTACCTAGTGCACCATCCCAATAAATTGGCCAAGTTAGCTCAGTACCAATGTAGCTGTACGCGACGGTCTTACAACCTTCAGCAAGAACACCAGCATCAGACAACGCATTGATCCAAAGTTCCCAATCTTCACCGCCCATTACAGTGACAGTGTCTTTGATTTCTTCTTCTGTTGCAGGCTCAACGCTAGCTTCGATGATCACATCTTTGTTGGTATCAACAGCCGTTGATGTGTAAGTTTCACCGATAGGTTTAAGAGATGAACGAACTAATTCACCAGTTTCTGGCATTTTACGTACTGGAGATGCCAGTGAGTAAACCACCATATCGATTTGACCTAAGTCTTCTTTGATCAGCTCGATAGTTTTCTGTTTCGCTTCATTTGAGAAAGCGTCGCCGTTTAAGCTTTTTGCGTACAGACCTTCTTCACGCGCTAGCTTTTCAAAAGCAGCGGCATTGTAAAAACCTGCTGTACCTGGCTTCTTCTCAGTACCTTCTTTTTCGAAGAAAACACCGATAGTTGATGCACCGCCACCAAATGCCGCAGCGATACGAGAAGATAGACCGTAGCCACTTGATGCACCAACAACAAGAACACGCTTAGGTGCGTTTTTGATTGGACCTTGCGCTTTGGTGTACGCAATTTGTTCTTTTACGTTAGCTTCACAACCAACAGGGTGCGTTGTAGTACAGATAAATCCACGAATTCTAGGTTTGATGATCATATTCAACTTCCTTTAAAAAACCTTGTTAGGATAAAAGTTTCGTTGGGATTTCGCATCTAATTTCTGTAAAAATGCTCTTAAAAGGCAAGTGGTTGGAGCACTATCCCACCATCCACTCCCCAAGAATACAAAAAAGCACCTCATTGAGGTGCTTTTCTTAACATTAGTTGTCTATTATGCCGCCGGATTCAACTGCGACTTTTTTGGGCTATGAGTTCGCACTTCAGAAAAGTCATGACTAAAGTGGTCAACTTGAATCGCCTTGTAGCGCAATTTATCTGCAGCCATGATTTGATCAATTTCTTGTTCAGTTAACACGCCTGCTTCAAATGCTTGCTGCAAACGATCATGTAGCAGACCTTTACGAGCCACTTTACCATCCTTCGCAGCCTTCATAAGTTTACGCTCCAAAGGTTTAATGTCGTACATTGCAAGGAATGCATTCTCCATTAAGCCTACGCTGTCATCCTCTGATTTTCCGATGTAGCACAGATGCGTGAGGCGATCACGTTGCGCGCCTGGCGTCATCATCGCTTCAGCCAAATTCACACACAGCTCATCACTTGGCTTATTGAAATGATTACCAAGCGGGAACAATAGCCCCTTAAGCACACCGCCAACGTATTTCACAGGGAAGTTGGTGTAAGCCTCATTTAATGACTTAGAAGCGTTATACAAACAGTGTTGAACAGCGTAATGAACGAAGTCTAGATCGCCTTGTTGACGGCCTTCATCTTCATACTTTTTCAAGGCAGCAGATGCCATGTATAGATAGCTTAATCCATCACCCAAACGTGCGGAGATCATTTCTTTACGCTTCAAGTCTCCACCTAAGGTTAACATCGCAAAGTCTGCACTTACTGCAAGTGCACGACTGAGACGAGTAATGTCTTTGTAGTATTGCTGCGTTGGGCCACTCATGTGCGCGTTAACAAATCGAGAACCAGTTAGTGCTGCACCAAATGCACCGAATGTATTACCGAGCGCGTGCTTGATGTGTTTAAAGAGTAAGTTGTCAAATTCTTTCGCACCTTGTTCAGAATCTGGATTCGCCGCTGCTTCCATTTCTTTTAGAACATATGGGTGACATCGAGTCGCACCTTGACCAAAAATCATCAGGTTACGAGTCAGAATATTCGCGCCTTCAACGGTGATAGCAACCGGGATACCAAGGTAATGTTTAGCAAGATAGTTCATTGGGCCATCTTGAATCGCACGACCCGCATGGATATCAAACGAATCATTTAGAATGGTACGCGCGATTTCCGTCATGTGGTACTTGGCAATCGCGGTTACAATCCCAGGTTTTTCTTTCATATCGAGAGAAGTCGTCGTTAGCGTACGCGTCGCTTCTAGTAGGTAAGTAAGACCACCAATGCGCCCCATTGCTTCTGCAACACCTTCAAACTTACCGATCGACATTCCAAACTGTTTACGCACGTAAGCATAAGCACCTGTTGTACGTGTAGTAAGGTGACCAATCGCTGTGCCAAGCGCTGGAAGAGAGATACCACGACCAGCAGAAAGACACTCAACCAGCATACGCCAACCTTTACCTGCGTAATCAGCGCCACCGATCAACCAGTCCATAGGGATGAAGACATCTTCACCACGAGTTGGGCCATTCATGAACGCAGACCCCAGAGGATCATGGCGCTCGCCTATCTCGACACCTTCATGGTCAGCGGGAATCAACGCACATGTAATGCCAACCTCTTTCTTGTCTCCAAGTAGCCCTTCAGGATCCTGCAGTTTAAATGCTAACCCGAGCACTGTCGCAACTGGCGCAAGCGTGATGTAGCGTTTATTCCAACTAACTCGCACGCCAAGCACTTCTTTGCCTTCATGGGTGCCGTAACAAACCACGCCTTGATCAGGTATGCCACCTGCATCAGAACCCGCTTCAGGGCCAGTTAGGGCGAAACAAGGGATGTCTGTACCATCAGCTAAACGAGGCAACCAGTAATCTTTTTGCTCTTGCGTACCATAGTGCGATAGCAGCTCACCAGGGCCAAGAGAGTTCGGTACCATTACCGATACCGCGGTACTGATACTTCGAGTCGCAATACGAGAAACAATGGTTGAGTTCGCCAAAGCGGAAAATTCACGACCACCATATGCTTTCGAGATGATCAAAGAGAAAAATCGCTCTTTACGTAGGTACTCCCATACTTCAGGCGGTAAATCCCTGTCTTCTTTGACAATCTTCTGGTCATCAAGCATTTCTAGCAGGGTTTCAAGCTCATTATCCATAAATGACTGCTCTTCTGCCGTCAGTGTAGGCGTTGGATAATGATGCAATGTTGTGAAGTTTGGCTTGCCTGAGAATAGTTCGGCATCCCACCATACACTACCCGCTTCCATCGCCTCTTTCTCGGTGCTAGACAGAGGTGGCAATACTTTTTTGAACACTTTAAAAGCCGGGTCACTAATCCATTTTCTTCGTAGAGAGCTCATAGTTCAGATCCTTTTGTTCACGTAACCGCTCGGGGTATAATCTTATTATTGGTTTAACTTTCTTATTTGTCTTATGCCAACTGCTTTGCTGACATTCCTGCTGACAAATATGGAATCAGTAAATCGACGACAGATTTCACATCGACTTCCTTTTCAAACTTACTTTCTGCCAGCTCCGAAAGAGCTTGGCTTGAAGCCATCGTAAATACACAGGTTCCTAACGTGAAGTGCAGTCGCCAAAACAACTGTTCTTCACATAGTTCCGGGTTCGCCTTCATTATCGAGAAAGTGAAAAGGTTCAGTACCTCTTCGTATCTGGTGGTAATGAACCAGCGTAGATGACCTTGAACGTCTGTATAACCGCGGCCAATTAACAACATAAATAGCGCAGTACCATTTGGGCGTACATCATTTAATGTACGTAAAGGTAATCGCAATGACTCAAAGACATCGTCCATGTTGTAGCTATCGCGCGTGTTTAGCTCAATTAATGAAGTCTTAATGCTCGGCATTAGTGCTTCTAAATACCTATCTAAAACCGCTCTAACCAGCGTTTTTTTATCGCCAAAGTGATAGTTTACCGATGCTAAGTTAACGTTAGCTTTACCTGTTATCGTTCTTAGCGAAGTATCATTAAAGCCATGTTCAGCAAAGAGTCCTTCTGCGACATCGAGTATTTTTTCTTTTGTTGATGTTCTCGGGGCCATTTTAATCACTCGTATTAAACAACTGTTTGAAAATATACTCCCGAAACCTAAGATTAACAAATGATTAACATCACACTTTAACCAATTGGTCTGACCAGACAGCAAAAGGTGTGATCTAATCTTTTGAAATTCAATCGAATACTCCAATGAAGCTTGTCAGAAGAAAACGATCAAGTTTCTCAGACCAGCGCAATTGAAACGCTAACAATAGCGTTGGCGGCTCGGAGTGAGCGAAGAGAGTATGAAATACATCTTCGGTTCTAGGGGAGATAAAATGAGAAACACAGAAGTTAGTAACTTCGCCAAGTTGGTAATCCATCTCGATTTTTCTATTACTTTCGGATGTGTAAGAAGCTAGAAAGCATTAAGTAGAAATTTTTTGAAAAAAAATGGAACTGTTTGGAAAAGGCTCGGTCTGAATATACGTAACAGTTAGGGCATTTGAAGTTTCACTGGCCGTCAAACTTGTTTCCATCTAATTGTTACGTTGCTGCTTTTTTCTTATTAACTCCTATGTTTGTATCCGCCCAGTCAAATTTTCGGCTGGGCTTTTTTTCGCCTATAGATTTACCAAACGCCCCTTTCGATGATTTGCCCCGACTCCATAAGCTAGACCTTAGTTGGTCACAAAAGTAACCACCCTGAAGTGGTTGATGTGCCAATCTGCAGACATAAAAAAGCCTCCCGAATGGGAGGCTTTACTAAACAGTGTGTATCTTACGCTTGCGCTTTCTTAGGCAAAGAAAAGTGCAGTAACGCGTAGCCAAGTAACGCGGCTGTCGTCGAGCCCATTAAGATACCTAGTCGAGCATAGGTATCAAACTCAGGGCTTACATTTCCAAACGCTAAAGAGGAAATGAATATAGACATTGTAAAACCGATACCACACAACACAGAGACCGCAAAGATATGCTTGAAGTTAATGCCTTCCGGTAACTTAGCTACACCCATTTTCACAGCTGCCCAACTAAAGGTGAAGATACCTAGAGGCTTACCAACCAGTAGCCCCAAAGCAATACCTAATGGCAGCATTGAAGTTAGGCCTGACATCGATACGCCTTCTAGCGAAATCCCCGCATTTGCAAATGCGAATAGAGGTAAGATACCAAATGCCACGTATGGATGAAGTGCGTGCTCCATGTGCTTAAGTGGGGAATGTTCGCCCTGTTTACCCTTAAGAGGAATAGCAAAGCCGATCACTACGCCTGCAAGTGTTGCGTGAACACCAGATTTAAGTACCGCAAACCATAAGATCGCGCCGACTATCATGTATGGCGTCAGTTTCGTTACTTCCTTAGCATTCAACATGAACAGGACACCAGTCATGATGAAGCCAACAAGCAGCGCCATGCTAGAAAGATCACCTGTGTAAAACAGTGCAATAATAACAACCACACCTAAATCGTCGATGATAGCGAGAGCTAACAAAAACACTTTAAGGCTTACTGGTACGCGCTTACCTAGTAGCGCCATGATACCTAGAGCAAATGCAATATCCGTCGCAGCTGGAATTGCCCAGCCAGAAACCGCCTCTGGGTCGTTAGCATTAAACGCAACGTAAATAAGAGCAGGGGCTAACATACCACCAACCGCTGCAATCGCAGGGAAAATTGCGGTTTCTTTTGATTTTAGCGCTCCTTCAAGTAGCTCTCGCTTCACTTCAAGGCCAATAAGTAAGAAGAAAACAGCCATTAGGCCGTCATTAATCCAGTGAGAAACTGACATACCGAATACATAAGTATGCAGTACAGATTGATAAGTTTCGCCCAGCGGTGAGTTAGCAATGGTCATCGCAATTGCCGCTGCAATTACGAGAAGAATACCACCTGCTGATTCCATTTTGAAAAAGTCACGAATGACATCGTTCATGGTTTCGTCCTTATATTTATTATCTTAATAAACGATTAACAAAGAGTGATAAGAGTGTATAGCTGTCGAAAACTTTAGAATAATCGCTTCTTCAGAGTATAAACTTCGGTTTTTTCGATGTTAAGTTTACTATACATCGTATTTTCCAACATGACACTCAGTTTTGATCGGAGATCGTATTTGTTTTTGTCGCACCAAATATTTATCAAGATGATGAGAAAATCAGCATAACACGGCTTGTACCATCATGATAACCCCGTACTTTTGAGAAAAAGCTAGGAAGCTTCGCGCACTAAAAAACCACCCGTAGGGGGTGGTTTTCTTCACAACTCAATAGCCTGTCAGCTGCATAAAGCCCCAAGCCTCATTGGAGCCGGAAGCTAAAGTAGGCCCTTCCCAGTAAGGTATTACAAAGGGTAGCCACATATCTGACTTGATAATACGGGTAGTCAAGTTAATTTGATGCTTCGGAATATTGATAATCCACTGCAAAGGTAACCTTCTTCCATTGGATAAACTGGTCACTTGCATTGGTTTAATACTGATATCATCGTCTGAGAGGTTGATGACTTTACCTGAGCGTGTCGACAACGTGCCAAACACGTGCGGTGTTTGCCCATGGTGACGATAACGGCTAACAGTTAATGCTCGACCATCATCTAAATTGAAAACAAACCAATCCCAGCCTTGTTGCCCCTCACCAATTAAGCCGCTGCCCCACTCTTTTTGCGCCCAAGCAGAACCCGTCACTGAGAATCGCTTACCATTTAAGCTTAAGCTACCTTTTACTCTTAAAAATGGAGCACTGAAGCTAAAAGAAGCAACAGATTGCAACGCATGTTTAACTTGGAAACCTTTGTCTCCATTCACGACAAAGGGGCCGCTTGTCATGGTATTGAGCTCAAGTCCAAACGTATCAGTATTCACATTCAAGTTGCCCGGGAAAGGCGTCGCACCGAGTGATCGCCAAGTCCAATTATCAATCCATAACCTGAAAGGGCGATTGATCATACCAGCTTGGCCTATCCCACCTCTAGCTACCCGTTGCTCTTTCCATACATGCGAGCCATGACTGACGACAACATGTGAAATGTACAATTGAGGGTTCTGCCAACCGCTGGTTTCTCGCTCGTCCGTCGCAACCCTAAAATAGCTCCATTGAACATTGTAGATCTTGCCTTGCTCATCTTTTAGTTTCGCAAAGTAGTGCCACCATTCATGCTGATACTCGGGATGAAAGCGAAAGTCTGAGGGTAAAGAGACATGCTCATTAGGTAGTACAGGCTCGAAAATCGTTTGATTTTCACGCGTTAAGATAGAATCAAGTTCGCTTTCTCGTGTTGCTGTCGCCTCTAACCAAAAAGTTGAGTAAAAAGCAGCCCCAGTCAGAAAAGCGAACGTAACAACAATGAGCGTTGAAACCAACAAGCGTTTTTTAGAGCCCATTTTTTTCATTACAACGCGTCCCTTAATGACTTCATCGGTGTACTTTTGATCATTCTAATAACTGGCAATGCGCCAGCAACCATGATGGCAAGCATCGCCCAAGCAATGGTTTGAGCATACTCCCATGGAATCGTTTGAAGCTCTAGAGACCAGCCAAATGATTGCTTAATGATAATATCAACGATCAAATGTGCGAGCGCCAAGCCGAGCGGCACTGCAATAATCGCAGAAATGGCTCCGAAGACGAATAGCTGCAAACCACCTAATACGACAAGTTCTTTTCCGGACACACCCATGCACCTTAATAAGGAAAAATGCCGCTGCCGTGAAAGTTCTCCTGCCAACGTCGCAAAGAATAAACCAAACACGGCAATAATCAGCGTGATATTGCCCAAGGTTCCTGCTATCGCAAAGGTATGATCAAACACTCTCATTGCTTGGCTATAAATATTACCGTTATCAAACACACGATCTTGCGGGAGACGGAATACATTCTCTAAGCGATTTTTCAGCCCTTCTCCATTGACGTTATCTTTTAATACTACGCCAAGACCAACATTACCCGTACCTGCAAATGCATACAGCCAATTCCGGTGCGACATCATCACCTGGTTATATGGGTTTCCATAATCGTAGTAAACGCCTACGACTTGCCAATCACCACCAAGCGGTTCTTGCAAGTTAATGAAATCGCCAGGGCGGATATCCAGCTTCAAGGCCATCGACTCACTGACCATTAAGCTCTTGGTAGCGTGCAGTTGATACCAGTAATTTGGGACACCTAACTTGACGGTAAGTGAGTCTAACTCACCTTCAGAAGAGCCCGTACTTACAACTTGTAGAGCACCGTGCTCGGTCGGCATATCTTTTTCCCAGCGCCACCAAACCGAGTTCACCTCTGGCTGATTCTGGAGCCATGCGCTCATCCTAGCGGCTGAATTGTTGGTCGGATAGATGTACACATCAGCCGCTAATCGCTGATTTAGCCACTTATCGGTTGTATCTCGAAAGCTTCCGACCATTGTTTCTACACCAATGTTTGCCGCCAGCGCTAACATAAACGCCATCGTAGCCACACCGCGATAGCTCATGCTGGCTGCTGCATCAGCAAAAAACCAACGGACACGAACCCATCGCATGGTATAAGAAAAACTTTGGAACATATGCCACATAATAAATGGCATAAACAACGCCACACTAACCAACATCAGCGCAATAATTGCAAAGCCGGTTTCTTGTGTTTTCGGCGCCTGATATACCGCTATTGCAGCGACACAAAACGCACATGCCGCAAGCGCCTGCCAAGAGAACTCTCTTCCAGCAAATCGCATTAGCGACAGTCGAGAAGAAAGGCGGATTGGTTGTGACTTCAGCAAACGGATTAATGGCCACAGACACGATATCAACGCACCCATCGCTGCCATGATTAGGCTATATAAGCTAGATTGCCATGACCATCCTATGGTTAAACCTACGTTGGCATCATACAAATCACTCAGGCTCGAAGACACTGCTGGGATAAGTTCATTCGCTAAGATCAAGCCAAAAAAGTTACCACACGCCCACGCAATAAAGACGAGCAAAGACAACTCTAGCAATAAGGCTTGCGCTAACTGTGTTCCGTTAACACCAGTCTGTCTCAAAATACCTACCAAACGTTGTCGCTGGATGAAAGACAGAGACATCGCTTGATAAAAAATAAACAACCCGACCAAAAACGACAGCATTCCCATCGCGGTGAGATTCATATGGAATGCGTTAGTTAGCGACTCAAGCTCAGTACGCGTATTCCTAACGAGCGTCATTCCGTTTGGCAACATGTTTTTCAGTGCTATCAGCTTTTCCTCTGGCATTTCGCCACAAGAAATCGCAGACAAACCTGAGCTCCGCTTGAGCATACGCAACAACGATATATCAGTAACCAGCCGAGTACCCGAAAGCATCTTGTCCTTATCTACTTGAATAGGCCCAAGACGGCTTCCGTCATTCATCTCAATGAAGTCCCCATCCTGCCAACTCATGTAAGCGGCCAAATCTTGACTAACGAGAATAGGATAAGGAGGCTTCATTAGTGATAAAACAGGCATCTCACCTAGCGATTTTCCTTGTTGTAGTGGGATCATCGCGACAGGATCTATCCCCACCAACATCAGGCTCATATCGGTCTTGGCATCTAGATGCAGCACGTCAAACGGTGCACATTGGTTGAACCCAGCTCGACGTAACTGAATATAGAAACCTTGAGGAATTTTATTGGCAGAGTGCTTCGTTCGGATTCGGTATGGCAAAGGATTGGAGAAAAGCTTTTCCCCAGTAGCATAACTTTGTTTTGCATGCTGGTTGATAGAAGTAACACCAACAAGGAGGGACACGCCTAAAGTTAATCCCAGCCAGACAAGAATAATTTGTAGAGGGTAACGACGGTAATGACCGAGTAGTGCCTTAACTACGGGCCATAACATGTAGCTGCCCTCCTTGAAGTCGAATCTTTCCTTCCATATGGGCGGCCACTTTTTCACTGTGCGTCACTAACAGCAAAGTACACTCCAGTTGGCGAGCGAGACTCGTTAATAAGCGCATTACTGCTTCTGCGTTTCGCTCATCTAGACTACCAGTTGGCTCATCAGCAAGCAGGATTTTGGGTTCCATATAGAGTGCACGAGCAATCGCCGCACGTTGTTGCTGACCACCAGACGCCTCTTCCGGATAACGTCCTAGCAATGGCATTAAGTCCAAAGCAGAAAGAATTTGACGCCACAACTCTTTATCTTCCGGCAGACCTTTTAACTGACGACAAAAACGAATATTGTCGGCAATATTAAGTGTAGGAAGCAGGTTGAATTGTTGGAAGATATTCCCAATATTGTTGCGGCGATAAAGGGTTCTTAAATGCTCCGGTGCTTCATGCATAGCAAAATTTGGAAACTGCACTTCACCAGAGTCAGCAGTATCTAATCCGGCGATTAAATTCAGCAGAGTACTTTTACCCGAACCACTTTCTCCCATCAGAGCAACTTGGTCGCCTTGCTGCAATGTTAATTCTGCCCCTTGTAATACAGGGTGAAACTCTCCCCCGTCTACATAGCCTTTACATAGGTCTGACAGTTTTAACATTGATTATGCCGCTCGGATGGTGTTTAAAAATTGGGATCAGAATCTACACTAAAATCCTGTTAGTAGAAAGTATTTTGAATGCTTGATCACACTATGGAAGTACAAATGCAACTCGATTCACTTTCTGTTGCTAATTTTGTTGACGTTTTGAGCAGATTTTTGCAGCCAAAATAAACTCTGTTCCTCCTTACTGGCCAATCAGGTTTTTCATCCATTTTCGGCTAACCATTCTTGGCAAGCAAATCGCCCACTTCACAACTTCTTCCGTCAAAAAGAGTAAGTAAACCCATTGTGGGTCCCAATTGAGATAAATCGCTGCAAATGCTGCGAGTGGAATCCCGATCACCCACTGCGCCAAGATGTCTTGATACAAACAAAACTTAACATCACCGCCCGCACGTAATACACCAACAATAGCCATCATCGGCACCGAGCGTAGCACGACACCCAACGCAAGAATCACCATAAACTGTTCAGCTAGCTCGCGAGTGTCCGTTGTCAGTGCACTAAACGCATTAAGGATCCATTGATTTGACACTATCAACAAGACGGCGACCACAAATGCGATAAGCACATTCAAAATGACCGTAGCCCATGCTTGATAATAAACGGGTTCAAAATTACGAGCGCCGAGCTGGTTCCCGACTAGAACTGCAGCCGCATTCGATAAACCAATCATCATCGCCAATGCGATCGACTCAACAGGTGTCATTACGGAAAGTGCCGCCAAACCTTGTACACCTGCTTGCCCCATGATGGCGTGATAAGCAAACAGCCCACCAGCCCACGCCAAGAAGTTAAATGTGGTTGGCAAAGAGAGGCTCAAGAAACGCGTAATTTTATCTAAGACCAATCCTGCGCGTATATCATCCCAACCAAATGCGATTATGTGTTTTTTCAACCATAGATAACCAAACAAGCAACCTACTTCGATCGCGCCACTGATTACCGTTGCGATCGCTGCTCCCGTAATACCCAGAGCAGGAAAGCCTAATTGACCAAAAATTAAAACCCAGTTAAGAAACACATTAGATAAAATGCCTATACCACTAAAAAAAGTGCTTAAGCCTGGTTGGTGCATCGCCCTTAGGCCCACCGACATACTGGCCACACATGCAACAGCAAACATGCTAACCGACGAAATAATGAGATAGCTGGCCCCTAGCTCAATCACTTCTTGTGAATCGGTAGTCAAACTCATGATGGGCTGTGGAAAAACAACAAACAAAGCAACAGCAATCGCAGCAAACATCATTGCGATCATCCATGTTAAAGCGGTACTGCGACGCACCCCAACTTTATCGCCAGCCCCCCAATATTGAGCGGTTAACAACGCACCGCCCGTTGTCACCCCAACTAACATGATGGTGGTGACGAAAGTCGCGCGCGCAGCAACTCCAACAGCGGCAATTTCAGCTTCACCAAGTTGACCAAGCATAAGAACATCGACGAGGCTTCTGCTAGAAAACATCATGCTTTGCAGTGTAATTGGTAACGCGATTGCAAATAAACGACGTAAGAATGCTTTATCTGCGTGTATTGAGAGTTGAGAAAGAAAAGTCACAAGCGCTCCAACGACAACTTATTGATAGAATGGGGAAAGTGTCTCATGATTATACTCTGTGGTGTTTATTCCACCAACGATAAAAGGACAGATAATGAAAAAGGTGTTGGTGCTAGGCGCCTCGGGTTACATTGGCTCTCAACTTCTTCCGTTACTTTTAGATAAAGGTTACGCCGTCACAGCAGCGGCGCGACATATTGATTATTTAGAGTCAAGAACTCAGCCTCACCCTAATTTAACGTTAAGGTATCTCGACTTGGCTGACGCAGAGACCACGAAGGCTGTAGTGAACGATTTTGATTTAGTCTTTTTTCTCGTGCACGGGATGGCTCAAGGTGATGACTTTGTTGAGTACGAACTAAACCTTGCTTTGAACTTCAAATATGCGTTGGAACAAAGCTCCGTCGAGCATGTTATCTATTTGAGTGCCATTCAACCTCAAACCGGAAACTCTCGCCATTTAGCCGCTCGTAAAGCCACGGGAAAAATAATTCGGCAGTCTGGTGTTCCAGTCACTGAATTGCGTGCTGGCGTTATCATCGGCCCCGGCTCTGCCGCTTTCGAAATCATGCGTGACTTTGTCTACAACTTACCTATTTTGATCGCGCCTAAATGGGTCGACTCAAAAGCGAACCCTATCGCCTTGCCCAATCTCAACCACTATTTGTTGAAGTTAGCAGAAGCCCCCTATCCAGAAGAAAGTGAAATTTATGAAGTTGGAGGGCCAGATACACTTAGCTACCGCGAGCAGTTCAAAGTCATTTGCCGAATCACGAACAAGCCGTATCGGTTGTGGTCGACCCCACTACTTACTCCGAAAATGGCATCGTACTGGCTAGGTTTAGTTACCTCAGTGCCAACTAGTATCGGTAAAGCATTACTTGCGGGCTTAGAGCACGACTACATTGCAGACTCCAAAGCGATTGAAGAACGATTTCCTCAAACGCTGATCAGCTACGAGCAAGCGGTAACTGATACCATTCAAGATGAAGGCACATTTGTACGCAGTAATGTCTGGGGGTTTGAACCCGCAGCGCTTCGTCGATGGCAACCAGGATATGGTTATTACCCAAAACAAGCTGGATCGAGCATTAAAACTCATGCCTCCGCTGCGGAATTATGGAAAGTGGCGCAAAAGATCGGGAGTCGCGAAAAAGGCTATTACTTTGCCAACATCTTGTGGCGTACACGTGAATGGCTCGATATCTTTTTTGGTGGCGGAAAACCGATTCGCGTTTCTCCTCCTGGACCAGAGCTTAAAGTCGGTGATTTTATTGACTCTTGGAAAGTGATTCGCTGCGATAATAATCAGTTTCTTTCACTGTTTTTTGGTATGAAAGGCCCAGGCCTTGGGCGTTTAGAAATTACCATCAAAGATCTCGGTGACGAACGAGAGCTGGATATTACCGCCTGGTGGCACCCGCAAGGGTTTCTTGGGCTGCTTTATTGGTTTGCAATGATGCCAGCCCATCTTTTCATATTTAAAGGCATGGTCAAAGCCATCGCGAAAGAAGCAAACCGTTTAGAAAACAAAAAGCCCCAATAACAGGGGCTTCTAAACACTCACAATGTCACTTTAGTCAGCTTTGAACGAGAGTGGAATTTCGGCTAACTGGTTGCCTTCGTTTGCTGGAAAAATAAGGTACTCGCCATGGTATTTCACCATCGATTTGTAGTCTGTTACCTTATGAACCATAAAGCCCGCTTGCGCTGCTTTCTCAACAAACTCAGCATGATTGCCGCGTACAAACCAACTCATTGGCTTTACGAGCAACTCGCCATCAAAACAGCTTTCGCATTGGTCTGCACATAACGCTAAAGAGTTTTGACCTTCAGTGAAGATTTGTACTTTGCCGCACCCAATCAGTTGCTCAGATGTTGAGACTTCCCAGCCTGCTTGCTCCATCAAATCAAGAAAAGACTCAATATCTGAATCTTTGAACACTTTGGAGTCTTCACCTTCAGGGAAGAATTGCGCATAAAAAGCAGAAATACGCTTGAAGATAAACAACAAACCAGCATCGTTCCCCTTTGAGCGACCTGCTTTTTGCCAACGCGTTAAGTCATCGCCCACTGTACGTCCGAAACGTTGTGATTTTAGCGCCTTTGTTACCCAACGCACTAAATAATGGTTATTCGCAACAGGGGCATTGGCTAACTTACCTGAGCGATGCTCTTGATCTAACTCTTCAAGTGCTGAGTTAACCAAGTTTTGAATTTCTTTGGTGTAATTCGACATTACGCCTTTCTTCCTAAAGTCCAATAAAACAGTGCTGAAAGCACAGAACAAGCAAACATCACGATGATCATCGGCCAAGCAACATTCCCGGGCAGTGATGCCACCAGCGCACCAACCAATGAACCGATACCGAATCTTAATGTCCCCGCTAGAGACGACGCCGTACCCGCCATTGATGGGTAACCACTTAAAAGCAGCGCCATCGCGTTACTACCTATCGTCGACAATGTACCGATAAACAGCACAACAAAAGGTACAATGCCCCATAATCCGAAGTCCATTAACCAACTTACGAATAAACCAATCCCCGCCAAAAGTTGCACGAACAACCCAAAACGAAGCATGGCATGGGAACCAACTTTCTTCACCAAGCGACCATTAATACTGGTCATGATGATCATCGCCACAATGTTCAAACCAAATAGGTAACCAAAGTGGTCTGGTCGAACACCATATAAATCAATATAAACAAACGAACCCGCCGTCAAAAATGCAAACATTCCGGAAAATGAAAACGCACCTGAGAGCATCAAACCGATCGCTTCAGGATTGGAGCATAATCTGGCGTAGTTTCTCAGCGTCGTGCGGAAACGAAGAGGCTGACGATTTTCAAGCTGTAACGTTTCAGGGATTTTCCAAAGTACGAGAAAAATCACGACTACAGCGAAAATAGCTAATACCCAAAAAATGGAACGCCAACCAAACCAAATCGCGAGATGGCCACCGATCATCGGTGCCACCAACGGCGCAATAGTAATGACCAGAGTAACGAAGGACATTGCGCGTGCAAAGTCTTCACGGTCAAACATGTCACGCACGACAGCTTGGATAATGACCGCCGCTGCCGCGCCAGCAAAACCTTGTGCCGTACGTACATAGGTCAGCGCATCAATGCCATTTGTTGTCGCACTCACAACAGCAGCCAAGCCGAAGAAAAGTACGCCTAAAATCAACACAGGTCTGCGACCAAAGCTATCGGCAAGCGGCCCGTGAATTAACTGGCCGATCGCAAAACCCGCGGTATAAGCCGTCAACGTAATCTGAACCGCGCCAGGCGCGACCCCCAAATCTTTCGCAATTGTCGGCATCGCAGGCAAATACATATCGATCGCCAAAGGCGTCAAAGCACCAATCGCTCCTAGTACCAGAAACAATAGAAAACTGATTTGGGATTGCGGAGCACTTTGAGCTTTTTCTGTCATTCTTTTACCTCTTGTTGGAGCCCTACCGTCAATACTTGCAGAACAAAGTGAAAATAACGGAAGTTCTCATATCGCTGAATGTAGAAGCCAAAAAACTGTTCTATCCAACGTTCGAGAATCATAAGGGCAAATATGTACCAAGGTGTGACCTTGACGAACTCGACATAGAAAAGCATGTGAAAGCGAAATGTGTTTATGGGAAACAAACACAATGCAGTAAAAATGATGGCGTTGACACCATCATTCCATTCACCGTAGCCGAAGGCTTTGCAATAAGAGTATGCATGCATCAGCTAAATGCAAAGGCATATCACTGAGATGAGTAAGCACACCGGAATTGTCTAGGCACTAATTTTGGTAGGAAAATTTATTTTGAGCCAATTCCTACCAAAAGACTAGTTCCTATTAGGAACTAAAGAATTTCCCATGCCGACAATTAATTCCAAATAGAATCAATTTCTTCTTGCGTGAGGTAGCGATAATCACCTGGTTCTAGTGCCTCATCAAGTTCGATAGAACCAATACGCTCACGATGTAAGTACTCAACTTTATTTCCTAACGCCGCGAACATACGTTTCACTTGGTGATACTTACCTTCCACGATAGTTAACAATACTTCATTCTCGGCCTCGTTCACGATTTCCAAACGAGCGGGCAATGTTGCTTCTGATTCATTGCGCAAAATGATGCCTTGTTCGAGCTTTTCCGCGTAATCTGGCTGAATAGCATCGACGAGCCAAACACGGTACGTTTTCTCACACTTATGCTTAGGTGAGGTAATACGGTGAGACCACTTACCATCATCCGTAATCAACACTAAACCAGTTGTGTCGACATCTAATCGGCCCGCAAAGTGAAGGTTTTCAATTTTAGGCTCATCAAGCAATGCGAATGCAGTTTGGTTGTAGCCATCTTCATGTGAACAAACAAAGTCAGCAGGCTTATACAACATAATGTAACGAGGGCCAGGAGCACCAATAACACGGTCTTCCCACATCACTTCCGCACCTTTAGGTACTTTAAATGCACCACTTTTTTGAACCTCACCGTCAACGGTGATGTCTCCACTTTTGATGATCTTTGTTGCCTGTTTGCGTGTTGCACCCAGAGCGTCACACAAATATTTATCTAAACGCATGAATACCTCATTTAATTATACCCAAGTGATCTCTAAATCTTGGTTTAAAGGTCACTTGGGTATAAAAGTCAGGTATTATAGCGTTCCTCGTTCGAATAGTTGAGCAATTTCACATATTTTCATGTACACACTTCGTCCTTATCAAGCCGACTCGGTTAAAGCCGTTATTCATTACTTTCGTAAACACTCGACACCAGCAGTGATCGTGCTGCCAACCGGTGCAGGAAAAAGCTTGGTGATCGCAGAACTTGCTCGCCTTGCGAAAGGACGAGTGTTAGTCCTCGCCCACGTCAAAGAACTGGTCGAGCAAAACCACGCGAAGTATGAAGGTTATGGTTTAAAAGGTTCTATCTTCTCAGCAGGATTGGGACGAAAAGAAACTGACCAGCAAGTCGTGTTTGCTTCGGTTCAATCGGTCGTACGTAACTTAGATTCGTTCAAAAACCAGTTTTCTCTGCTCGTTATTGATGAGTGCCATCGTGTGCCAGATGACAAAAACAGCAGCTACCAAAAAGTTATTACTCACTTACGAGAACTGAACCCTGGCATTAAGGTGCTGGGATTAACTGCAACGCCCTATCGTTTAGGAATGGGCTGGATTTATCAGTATCATACCCGAGGTCAAGTGCGAACCGAAGAGCCTCGATTCTTCCGCGATTGTATTTTCGAACTGCCGATCCGTTACTTGCTCGACGAAAACTTCCTCACTCCAGCCCGCATGATGGATGCGCCCGTTTTGTCTTACGACTTCTCTCAGCTGAAGCCCGCTAACACCGGACGCTACAAAGAAGCAGAAATGGACATGGTGATCGATAAAGCCAAACGTGCGACTCCACAAATTGTTGAGCAAATCATGCAATATGCGAAAGAGCGCCAAGGGGTCATGATCTTCGCTGCAACTGTTCGACACGCACAGGAGATCCACAGTCTATTGCCAGAAGGCGAAACTGAAATCGTCATTGGTGATACACCTACGCCGGAGCGCGATGCGATCATCCAAGCGTTCAAGAATCGTCAAATAAAATACTTGGTCAATGTTTCGGTACTGACAACCGGTTTTGATGCGCCGCATGTCGATTTAATCGCGATTTTGCGACCAACAGAGTCAGTCAGTCTGTACCAGCAGATAGTAGGACGAGGATTACGCTTATCAGACGGAAAATCAGAATGTTTAGTGCTTGATTACGCAGGCAACAGCTACGATTTATACCAGCCTGAAGTCGGTGATCCAAAACCAGACTCTGACAGTGAAATTATCACGATTCCTTGCCCGGCTTGCGGATTCAATAACAACTTCTGGGGTAAGTTGGATAGTAACGGTTTCTTGGTTGAACACTTTGGCAGACGTTGCCAAGGTTACTTTGAAGATGAAGACACAGGCGAACGTGAACACTGTGGCTACCGTTTTCGTGCCAAATACTGTGGTGAATGTGGTGCGGACAACGATATCGCTGCACGAATTTGTCATGAGTGTGACGCGACGCTCGTTGACCCAGATAAAAAGCTAAAAGAAGCCCTTAGTCTCAAAGATGCATTAATCTTTGAATGCACAGAAATGGACCTATCTGTATTTAAGTCCAGTGATGGTAAATCTCAGCTAAAAGTGACGTATTCTGGTGAACCATACCAAGGCGAAGGCAATGCGTTAGTTCATGAGTTTTGGTCATTGGGTACCAAAAAACAAAAACAAACGTTTAAAGATCAGTTCGTACGTCCCCACTTAGCAGACAAGCATCGCCCTTTTGAAGAGGCTTCACCGACACGCGTTGTCGCTAATCAACATCGTTTCCGTTTGCCTCAGTTTGTTATTGCTAGAAAATCTGGTCGCTTTTGGAAGCTGCGAGATAAAATTTTTGAAGATGAGTTGAAATAACATCGACAACACATGGCAAAACTTAATTAGCTGATTCACTCTCTGTTCATCTATCTCCGATATACTGCGGCTAACGCTCCAGAAAAGGTTTGACTATGTATAAAGCAACGACTTCTCTACATTCTGCGTTACTTTTCGGCCTTATCACGACATTCATGTGTGCACCAAGTTTTGCCAAGCATGGCAACGAGTACACATCACAAAATGGCCACGCCATCGTGCAAGATGTCGAAAAGCCAGGAACACGCATCGAATTCGATGAAGATCAAGATGAGGTCTATCGCGCGGTTCAACAAGGATATATACGACCATTTTCGGAACTTTACGCCGCAGTAGAAAACGACCTATACGGCCGCATCATCAAGGTCGAGCTTGAAGAAGATGATGATGCTTGGGTGTATGAATTGAAAATTCTGTACAACAATAGCGTCCTGAAAGTTGAGTACGACGCCGCCACGCTGGAAATGCTTGAGATCAAAGGTCGCAGCTTTAACAAAGCGTTAAAACCGCAAAACAACTAAACTTGTCTAATGCGTAATCCAGACGCGATGCGTAGCTTACTTCGATAAAAATCCAAACATAATAAGAATCATCAATATGAAAATACTTGTTGTTGAAGATGATCCTCGTTTAGGCGAGCAAATCATCGAAACATTAGAAAGTACCGGCTGGGTACCAGAATTGTCCCAAGATGGCATAGACGCTCTGTATCGCGCGACTTCGGAAGAATGGGACGCCATTGTTCTTGACCTCGGCTTGCCAAAACTGGATGGTCTTACCGTCCTAAAAGGCATCCGAGATGAAAACATTAATACTCCTGTCGTGATTCTAAGCGCTCGCGACACCCTAACGCAGCGAGTTGAAGGCTTAAACGCAGGTGCAGACGATTACCTAACTAAACCATTTGAAATGGTTGAGCTTATCGCTCGTATTCGTGCACAGCTGCGAAGAGCCTCTGGTAATGCCTCTCCTGTAATGCAAATTGGCGACTTGAGCTTGGATACACGCACTTCTAAAGTCATGTGGCAAGGGCAAGCGGTAAGCTTGACTGCGCTAGAGTATAAAGTGGTCGCTTACTTTATGCATAACCCGGAAAAAGTGATTTCTCGAACCGAACTCGTTGAGCACATTTACAAACAAGACTTTGATCGTGACTCCAACACAATCGAAGTTTTTATCGGCCGAATTCGCAAAAAAATCGCACCAAAGATCATCAAAACTGTCCGAGGGTTGGGATACCAATTAAATGCCGAATAGAAACAGGCTACCGTTGAACGCAATAAAACGACTGAGTATCAAAAGTCGCCTCGTTTTAGCGGCGATCGTTTGGTTAACAGCAATGATCCTCGCCGCTGGTGTGACGATACCGACGCAGGTCTATAACTATATGGTTGATGACACTCGCTCACAGCTCAGCATTTTTATGGATGAAGTCGCCGCACAGTTAGAAGTCGATAACACCGGGCATCTTTCACTCGCAGCTCAGCTATCAGACCCTCGATTTAACCGACCTTACAGTGGTTTGTATTGGAGCGCCTCTACAGAGGCAAGCCTCGAACGTTCTCGTTCGTTGTGGGACAAAAAAATCGAATACAAAGGTTTGGATAAAGATGCGTATGGAGCAAGAGGCGAAAAACTAATTACGCTAGAAAAAGCGCTGTATCTTCCTGATTACGATGGTCCTATTCACATTATTATTGGTATTGACGAAGAGCCCATTAAAAATACCCTTCAGACGTTAATCGGCCAACTTTGGCTTATTTTGGGTTTATTATTCGCGGGCGTACTTACCGTCATTTTACTGCAAATTGCTTGGTCATTGAGTCCGCTTACAAAGCTACAAAAAGAATTAGCCGAGCTGAAGTCTGGTAATAAAAAGAGTCTAGAAGAAACCTACCCAAAAGAGATTTCTCCTCTAATCTTCGACCTCAACGCTCTGCTGTTCCATTACCAAGAATTACTAGAGAGAGCTCGCAATCATGCAGGTAACCTATCTCATGCACTTAAAACGCCACTTTCTGTTCTAAAAAATGAAGTTCAGACGTTAGAACCTGAGGCACAATCCCGTCTCCGAGCTCCAATCAATCAAATACAAGACCATATCGATTACCATTTGGGTCGTGCCCGTATGGCCGGATCGATGAACATATTATCAGTGAAGTCGAACCCAGCAGAGCGTGTGGATGCTATCTCAATGGCGTTTGATAAAGTGTATGCGAGCCGAAGCATTACCTTAATTAATGAACTTGATTCAGAGCTGAATGTAGCAGTAGAGCAGACCGATCTCGATGAAATGCTAGGTAACTTGCTAGAAAATTGCTATAAGTGGGCCAACAGCATGATTCGTGTGCACTCCTCTCAGGATAAGGAAAATATACACATCATTATTGAAGATGATGGGCCAGGCATCCCTAAAGAGAAACTGAGTCAAGTAATCAAGAGAGGAGTTAGATTGGATGAAACAACCCCTGGCTCAGGTCTTGGTCTAAACATAGTCAGTGAAATGGCACACAGTTACCGAGGTCAATTAACATTGGATACAAGCGCTTTAGGTGGATTAAAAGCATCTTTAGTCTTACATCTCAGCCGAACATAAAGCATATAACACATAAACTTTGTTTTTCGGACCATGATCAGTAAACCGATGAAAATGAAGTCGATGTGAACAAAATCCAAGCAAAGCGTTAAAAGGGATAGCCTTCCACCCCGCTAAATCATACCTTTTTGTTGATTTGGATACGATTTGGGTTGCCCATTTATAAGTGGAATGATAGTATCCGCGCTCGCTTGAACAGTTCCTGTTTCAAGCTTTACCACGAACAACAAGGTCGCATTGTTGATTGTGAACATTTGATTTTTACTAATTTGAGAGTAAATACTATGAAATTCGAAGCAGTAGTACGTACTGAACTAGGTAAAGGTGCGAGCCGCCGCCTACGTCACGCTGGCAAATTCCCTGCAGTTGTATACGGCGGTGAAGAAGCAGCAGTAGCTATCGTTCTTAACCACGACGACATCGTAAACCAAATGGACAAGCCTGAATTCTACGAAGGCATCGTTCTAGTTATCGATGGCAAAGAAGTTAAAGTTAAGCCACAAGACGTTCAACGTCACGCGTTCAAGCCAAAAGTTGAACACATGGACTTCATCCGCATCTAATTCCCTACCAAGGAATTAATCGGATTAAATCCAAACCTTTTGCATAAAAGATAATCGGACTTACCAACCGAGACATCTAAAAAATTTCAAAACCCCGGAGTCTTACCACCTCCGGGGTTTTACTATATTTGGCATATAGCATTTGATTTATGAGCGGGCAATATACTTCACTAAAGTGAGATCGGTCAGCGTCATACTCTCAATCACTTCCGACTCTTCCTCTCCAGTACGCACAAAACCACACTTCTTGTAAAAGTTAAGCCCCTGTTGATTAGTATCCAGTGCTTTCAAACTGATCTGCATAACTGACGTAGAGAGCAAACGTGTCTCTAACTCATCTAACAGTGCACTTCCTGCTCCTTGCCCATAATGTAGCGGCGTAACGTAGCAACATGTCACTAATGCCGTTTTATCTTCGCTGGTGTGGTTAGGTAACTCGTAACTTAAAAAGCCAACAATTTCTCCTTGCCTCTCAACTACGATCAATTGGGCCAGTTGCTCCGTCATCACTCGTGCCCACATCCTTTCTCGACGCTCAATCGTAAACTGCTCTATGTAGCTCTTTGGCATTAATCCTTTATACGCCACCTGCCAAGAATCAACGTGTATCTTGGCGATTTGGGCTGCTTCCTTTTTGAGTGCGTCCCTTACTGTGTATCTCATAAGCATCCTTTATTAGCGTTCACCACTTACAAATTCTTTTAACCCTACCCTTTAAACCAAAGCTCAAAGATAACAGCTACAGTCGCAACGCTTTACATTAATCCATTTCATTTTCATTAATTAAATGATAGTTCACATCATAATATTCGAACAAGAACGATCCATTATTTACTTTTCATTTTGACTCATTAGGTTGAATCTATTTGTTTAAACACTCGAGTGTCAAATGCGGAATAAGCACGATAAGGTATCGGATGAGGATAAATAAACGATGCCTAAAGCATAAGGTTTCTAAACGATCGCAATTATAGTAAAGAGATAAATACAATTTTTGATAGAGTTAGGCAGAATAAAGCCATAATCAAATGAGTTTCAATTCTGTGCTGTTCATTATGCATACAAACCGAGCCCCTCATCATTAGAGCGAAAATTTATAACGATTTGTGTCATACCTATTAGGGAAAACATAAACTTGGCAAAATTATCACCAAAATCAGCGTAATACTTCGCAAAAATGCGCATTGATTCACACAAACAACACACATTCAATTAACTACCTCACAAAAAATAGAGCTAGCTATATAAAATAAATACTAAATACCAATTCTGTTTATTTATAGACGTAGTTTGCAGGCTTATTAATTCATTTCTCCGATAGAAGTATAAATAAGAGATAGATCACTAAAGTTTCACATTAATTCCGTATATTTCACGCCGTAACAATAACAAAATCACAAAGAAAGGATCCCTTATGAAGTTTTCCAAATCTCTTTTGGTAGTGGCAGTGGGCGCTGCGCTAGCAGGATGCGGCTCAGACAGCGACAATTCTCCAGTAACCTGCGAGACTGCAGATTCTTGTACTAAGTTCACCGTTCTCCACACTAACGATAACCATGGTCGCTTTTGGCATAACAGCGACGGCGAATACGGCATGGCTGCGCGTCACACTTTAATCGAATCTATCCGCGCAGAAGTCGAAGCAAAAGGCGGTGAAACCATTCTGCTATCTGGCGGTGATATTAATACCGGCGTACCAGAATCAGACATGCAAGATGCGGTTCCAGACTTCGTAGGGATGAACCTACTTGGTTACGATGCAATGGCTGTCGGTAACCACGAATTTGATAACTCACTAGATATTCTCGATATGCAAGCCGAGCTAGCTGACTTCCCTATGCTGGCTGCGAATATCTATAAAAAAGATACAAACGAGCGTTACTTCGACCCTTACAAAGTATTTACTATCAACGGCCTTAAGATCGCTGTTATTGGTCTAACAACGCAAGACACTGCGAAGCTAGTCAATCCAGACAACGTATCAAACATCCACTTCGAAGACCCTCAAGTAGAAATCAAAAAGGTACTGAAGGAAATCGAAGAGAACGAAAAGGTAGACCTAGTATTTGCAACGACGCACATGGGTCACTACGAAGATGGCAAAAACGGTAGTGAAGCACCAGGTGACGTTAAACTCGCTCGCTCTCTTGAAGAAGGACAGCTAAACGCTATCATCGGTGGTCACTCGCAAAACCCTGTATGTATGGAACCAGGTACCAATGAGTATGCTGATTTCAAACCTGGGGATGATTGTGCCCCAGACCAACAAAAAGGTACTTGGATTATGCAAGCGCATGAGTGGGGTAAATATGTGGGTCGTGCAGACTTCGAATACTACGACGGCAAGCTTCACTTAGCAAACTACGCACTGATTCCTGTAAACCTTCTAGACGAAAACGATGAAGTTATCGGTGAACGAATTCAACAAGATGCAACAGTAAAAGCGTTACTACTGCCATACCAACAACAAGGTCAAGAGTTATTAGATGAGAAGATTTCTAATACGACGGGTAAGTTAGAAGGTGATCGTAACGTAGTTCGCTCTCAACAAACTAACCTAGGTCACCTACTCGGCGAGGCATACCGTACTTACAAAACGGTAAATGCTGACTTTGGTGTGATGAACTCTGGCGGCGTGCGTGATTCAATCCAAGATGGTGATATCACTTACCGTGACGTATTAACGGTTCAGCCATTTGGTAACTTCGTGACTAAAGCAACTATGACAGGTAAAGAAGTTAAAGAATACCTAGACGTGGTTGCGACGAAATCTGCAGGCTCTGGTGCTTACGCTCAACTAGATAACATCACTTTAGATGTAAATTGTGATGCTGGCTCAGTAACCATTACCGATATTAACAATAAAGGCTTCGATCTAGACGCAACGTACACATTCTCTGTAATCAGCTTCAGTGCTGCTGGTGGCGATAACTATCCAATCATCGATGTTCAATCTACACAGCTAACCGATGCATACGTTTTGCGCGAGTTCTTCGTAAACAACCCACAAATCTCTGCGGATAACTACAACAAGAACTTAGAGAACATCAAGTACTTCAGTAATGGCCAACCAGTAAAAGGCTGTCCTGCATCTGGTAGCTAATACTCAACACCTTACCCCTGGCACTAAGAGCTTTTACAAGCAATTTCGTCAGGGCTTTCCTCAAAACCGAAGCTTTGTGCTTCGGTTTTTTATTTTCGATAAATTACTGAAAACTCTCCACCTTCACAATATGTTCAAAAATTGTTCATTTGTGTTATTGACGCCCCTGTGTTGGGCTTCTATGTTTGATAAGGTCTTTTAAATATGCAGGTTCATCGGCTAAATTTCGCGAAACATTTTTAATCGCATAGTCAATGATTCTGAGAAAGATGTGAATGGCGTTACAAACACTGCTCTCAAACAATTTGTCTTTGGACTTCAAACGATGGTGATGTGCCTCCACGCGCACACTAATGAGCAGCGATCTGGACGTCAATGTGTTCAAACTGCTGCCATCGAGTTCTGGAGGTCAAAAATGAAACGAGCCAGCAATAGCTACAGACTCCAAATGATCAAAGAAGTAGTTACCCGTAGAGAGCGTGAAGCTTGTACGGATCCTATGGCGAGATATATTCATCAACTGATGGATGAACGCCCAACAAGTAAATTAGATGTTGAATTCAATCATCGATTTTCAGGAAATCACTTCGACGAACAAGCGGGAGGCTGGGTTAGCGACCGTTGGTCGATGAAATAACGCCAATTACCGCTCTATAGGGAAAATGGATAGGAGATTCCCGGTTCTTAAAGGACACCTTGCCGGACCGGGAATATGTAAAAGCCTAATCAGAACCGAAAGCGAAGGCGTAACCCCACAGACTGAACAAGAATTCTAGAATAAGTCTTGTTGAGGCGATGACTCATCTTGAAGCTGTTCTGGCTTCGTCTTCCCTGCCAACATCTTTCTTCTGTACCTTTGACGACACAACTTAATAACGTGCAACTGCTGAGCGGGGGTTAAGTTAAGCCAATTAAACCTTTCCTCTCTCTTTCTCATACACCCCTTGCAATACCCTTTTTCATCAGAGGTACATACTCCAACACAAGGGCTTGGGACAGTAAAAAACTCCAGTTGCTCCATACTAAAACCGCTCTTTCCATATTAGGGCGTATTGGCCTAGTTTAAATAATGAGAAGATTAGTCAGCAACAAAACTTGCTATATACTTCGTTATGTCAAAAACATACGAAACCATAACCTTATGCTGACAAAAACAGTGTTTTATTACTTATACTTACCGCGTTTATAAAAACGGAGTCTATAAAATGAAGCTTAGCCTAAAAACGTTAGTTACAGCAATCTCTCTCCCTGTTCTTATGACTGCTTGTGCTAGCAACGGTGATAATGTGAAAGAAATAACGGCTCAAGATTTGCAGCACCACAACTGGGAACTTGTTCAAGTTGATGGCAAAAATATCGTTCTAGACGAACACCAAAAAGCGGCTCGCCTAGAAATCGGTGAAAATCTAACCGCAAACGGCAACGCAGGTTGTAACAACTTCTTCGGTCAAGCCGAGCTGAAAAACAACCAACTACGCATCGAAAAAATGGGCATGACCATGAAGATGTGTATGGAAGATCAAATGAAGATCGAAAACGCAATGACACAAACACTATCTAACTGGAGCGATATCACGCTAACTACAGATGGTCTTGTTCTGAAAAGTGCCGATCACGAATTGACGTTTACACTACGTGACTGGGTAAACTAATCCCAACTAAGTAAACCAGATAGTATCTTAAAGCAGCCAAACGGCTGCTTTTTTTATATCGATGAATCGTTAGTCATGCATGCCAAAGTCATTTAAATGGCCAACTTTCTTTCTCTTTTCGCCCTCAATTCCATGCTTTAAACATCAATTTTGCTCTGTAAAACAACCTATTCATATCTCTGGGGACAATAATTTTCAATTACTTGAAAGAATATCCTCAAACAAACGGTCCGCTCCTAAAATGACACCAAATTTGTCCTTTCTTCGTTTTGCTTCACATTGAGAGTAATTCTTTGAATCAATGAGTGATTCCGTTTGGGATTGGCATTGATAATAGAGAGAGATGAATTACTATCCTTGTAACAGAGCGGAACGACTTGCGAAAACGTCAATAGAAACGAAAGCAAGCACCAAAAGACATAACACGGAATAGATATGAAAAAGCTACTCAGCAGCATTGGCATTTTAGCCACGACTTTTGCGACACCTTCTTTTGCCGATTCATCAGTGAATAGCGAATGGCAAAAAATCGAACAACAAGCCGACGGGCAATCCGTCTACTTTCATGCTTGGGGCGGAAGCCAAGAAATTAATCGCTACATACAGTGGGCGAGTAGAGAGCTAAAATCACGTTATAACGTGACGCTAAACCACGTTAAAGTAACTGATATTTCTGAGACCACTACTCGACTTATCGCAGAAAAAGCGGCAGGCAAAAACAGCGGTGGCAGTGTTGATATGGTTTGGATCAATGGCGAAAACTTCAAATCAATGAAGGATAACCAATTGCTATTTGGTCCTTTTGTCGAAGGTTTGCCAAGCTGGCAATATGTGGATAAATCTCTACCAATTGATGTGGACTTCTCCGAGCCAACAGAAGGTCTAGAAGCACCTTGGGGAGTAGGACAATTAGTGTTTATCCATGACGAGCAAACCCTCCATAACCCTCCAAAATCATTCGCAGAAATGCTGAGCTATGCAAAAGCGTTCCCGAATCGCCTGACTTACCCTCGACCACCAGAGTTTCATGGCACAAGCTTTATCAAAGCATTACTCATTGAACTGTCTAACAACGCCCCTGAGCTGCAACAACCAGTTACCGATGACACGTTTGAACAAGTCACTCAACCGCTGTGGTCTTATCTAGATGAGTTCCATAAAGTCGCTTGGCGCGGTGGTAAGCAGTTTCCAGGCGGTACAGCAGAAACCCTTCAGCTACTAGATGATGGTCAGACTGACCTGGCGATTACCTTTAACCCGAACGCGGTTTTCTCTGCGCAGTCAAGCGGTAATCTTGCAGAGAGCACCAAAGCGTACGCAATGGACGCAGGAGCACTCTCAAATATCCACTTTTTAGCGATTCCTTGGAACGCAAATGCCAGTGCGGGTGCACAAGTTGCGATAAACTTTTTATTGAGCCCTGAAGCACAGTCTCGCAAAGGTAACCTAAACATCTGGGGCGACCCTTCGGTACTAAGCAACCAATACCTAACTGGTTCGGCCAAAAACACTCAACAATTCAAATCTATCGCTGAGCCACATCCAAGTTGGCAAGCTGCGTTGGAAAAAGAATGGTTGAAACGCTACGGGAATTAGTAAGAATCCATGTTAAGAGCGCTGTATTTAGTCATTATCGCAGTTTGTATTTTGCCTACCATTCCGGGACTACTTGGAGTGGTGGTCTCTGCGCTCGGTTATGTGCCTCCTATCGGCTTGCACCACTTTTCTTTAGATGGCTTTAACGCTGTTTTTGATTGGGAGGGTGTTTGGACATCCATCGGGCTTACTTTCTACTCTGCCATTTTCAGTAGCTACTTGGCTTGCTTGATCACATTTGCGATTTTGCAAGCCTCTTGGGGTAGCAAGTTTTGGCGAAAAATTGAAGTAAGCCTCTCGCCACTTCTTGCCATGCCGCACGTAGCGTTTGCGATTGGCTTTGCGTTCTTGTTTGCCCCAACTGGTATGGGCGTTAGGGTTCTCAACCAACTGTTTGGTTACGACCCGAATGCACAAACGGTGAATGACTTAGCATTGCTGATTAAAGATCCGCACGCACTCGGTTTGATCATCATGCTTGCGATTAAAGAAGTGCCGTTTTTATTGTTGATGAGTATTCCAATTCTTCAGCAATTGAAAGTCGATAAGATTGAAAAAGTCAGTCATTCGATGGGCTACAGTTCGGCGCAAGCGTGGTGGAAATGCGTGTTCCCACAGTGGATAGCAAAACTGCGCTTTCCAATGCTGGCGGTATTGGCTTACAGTTTGTCCGTTGTCGATGTCGCCCTGATTATTGGCCCTACCAACCCGCCGACGTTTGCGGTTTTGGTATGGCAATGGTTTAACGATCCAGATTTATCGCTCCTACCAAGAGCGGCCGCTGGAGCAGTAATACTGTTTGCGATCGCTAGCCTTTTGATTGGATTTGCACGCTTAATGGAATGGTGTATTACCAAAGGCTTCAAACGCTGGCAGTACTCTGGTCGAAACGGTTTTCGTTTACCCGGTAAAACCCTATTTTCACTGATTACCCTACTCGCACTTCTAATGATTCCACTCATGGTGGTGTGGAGCTTTGCTCAACGTTGGCGCTTTCCAGATTTGCTCCCAAGCCGTTACAGCCTGCGTTTTTGGGAATACGAATGGCACAGTATTCTTGGCACGCTGGAACAGAGCATGCTGATTGCCGTTATCAGCGCGACTGTCGCTCTAGCCCTTGCCTTGATCGCACATGAGTATCGCCTTCGTTATCGCTGGCAGGTGCCCGGTTACATCATCGCCATCCCAATGCTGATTCCTCAGCTATCCGTGCTATTCGGTATGCAAGTAGTGACGCTGTACTTAAACAGTAACGCGTATTTCTTTTGGGTATGCTGGGCGCATGTGTTCTTCGCATTCCCATTTATTTACCTCTCGCTAGACGGGCCGTGGCGCAGCTTCGATAACAGCTTAACTCGCGTCGCACTCAGCTTGGGTAAAACACCGATGCAAGCTTGGTTAAAAGTGAAACTGCCAATCCTCCTGCCTGCGATTGCATTCGCGTGGGCTGTCGGTATTAGTGTCAGCCTAGCGCAATACCTACCTACATTAGTGCTAGGGGCTGGGCGCATTAGCACCATCACAACCGAAGCCGTTGCACTATCCAGTGGTTTTGACCGACGTGTCACCGCTATTTACGCCATTTGGCAAGCTCTGCTGCCATTCTTGTTCTTCTCTTTTGCGATACTGCTTAGCCGCTTACACGTGAAGTATCGCCGCTTGTCTATAAAAGGTTTACTACTGAATGAGTCTTTGTCTCGAAAACCTCGCCATCCGTAAAACCAATGGCGACGCGCTTTTCTCGGCGTTCAATATGACCGTAGAAAAAGGTGAAATCGTTACCCTGATGGGGCCTAGCGGTTGTGGTAAATCCACTTTGTTGGATGCCATTGCCGGGCACCTATCCGCCGAGTTCAACTACTCTGGATCCATTACGCTTGATAACGAAAAGTTGGATGCCCTCCCTGCCCATAAGCGTCAGGTCGGTATTCTATTCCAAGAAGATTTGCTCTTCCCTCATTTAACGGTGTGGGAGAACCTTGCCTTCGCGCTACCAAACTCAATCAAAGGTGAAGAGCGTAAAGCTCACGCTATGCAAGCGCTGAAGAACATTTCATTGACCAAACTAGCAGAGTCCTTTCCTGACCAAATTTCGGGAGGGCAACGCGCCCGTATTTCATTGACTCGTATGCTGCTAGCAAAGCCGAAAGTTGCGCTACTTGATGAGCCCTATAGCAAGCTGGATAAAGACCTGCGTGTACAATTTCGCAATTGGGTGGTCGAACAATTGCAGCAAGCGAACATCCCTACTTTGATGGTAACGCACGATGAAGACGATATTCCTGATGGCAGCCGCTGCCTAAACTGGCCGTGGGAGACAAATCATGCTTGATAGCCTGAGTATAAAGCTCATCCGCAAACCGCTGGCACTCAGTGCGACATATATCGATAAATGTGGCATCACCGCAAATCAGACGACAGTATTTGGTTTTGTGCTTGGCTGTTTTGCCCTGCCTGCTTTGATCGCCGAACAGTACTTGTTGGCGTTGCTGTTTATTTTGCTGAACAGAATCTGTGATGGGTTAGACGGTGCACTGGCAAGGATTCAAGGCATTACCGATGCGGGTGGTTTTCTTGATATCAGCTTAGATTTTTTGTTCTATTCGTTGATTCCTTTTGGCTTTGTGCTTGCCAACCCAGAGCACAATGCCGTTGCAGGCGCATTTTTGATTTTTTCCTTCATCGGCACTGGTAGTAGCTTTTTAGCTTTTGCCATCATGGCAGGAAAACAAGGCATCGATAATCCGGTATATAAAAACAAATCGCTTTACTACATGAGCGGCTTAACCGAAGGTACAGAAACCATTGGCTGTTTGGTTTTATTTTGTTTGCTACCGCAACACTTTGCCGTCATCGCGTATATCTTTGGCGCGGCATGCTGGTTTACCACTTTTACACGTATTTATTCAGGGTTTCATACGCTTAACGATCATTAATACTGCTTAGACAATCGCGTTTCCTTAAGGGACAGGCCGCTAAGCCACTGTTTTATAAAGCACCAAAACGCAGGTTAAATTGGGGTATATACTCTTTGAATGAAGAAACCATTCGGAGGCTATATGAAAAAACAGATCAATTTAGGCATGTTGCTCACCATTACTTGTGCGCTCGTGCTTGGCGGCTGTAGCTCACCTAACCCGTACGGAGATGCATACGGCTCATCCGACACTCGCAAAGTTCAGCAGGTTTACTACGGCACAGTAGAAAAAGTAGAACCCGTAACCATTGATGCCTCTACCCAATCCAATGCCATTGGCACCATCGCTGGTGCTGCCGTGGGCGGGATCTTAGGCTCAAAAGTTGGGGGCGGTTCTGGCTCGGATATCGCTGCCATTGGTGGTGGTCTATTGGGTGGCTATGCAGGCAGCAAAGCGGCTGAAGCAACCGCGAAAAGAAATGGCGTGAATCTGACCATTCGTTTAGAGGACGGAAAGATTATCTCTATTGTTCAAGAAGCAAATCCAAACATGATTTTCCAACCAGGCCAAGCGGTCCAAATCAATGTTTCTGGTAATGACGCCAGAGTCGTTCCTCGTTAATTCGGACGAACCAAACCTTTGGCCTGCTTTAATTCAAACACCTAACCCGCGCAAGCTTACATCACTGGCTTGTTAACTTGCGCGTTTCTTTTCGTATCAAACTTGATCGTCGTCAATGGAACATCAATCTCCCACACCTTTCGATGTTCAAATGACATCAAGTTGCTAGCATGAGCCCATTCCAGATAACTTTGGGCTTGTTATGACTCCGACTGTTGACCACGTACTCCTTAATATCGCGCTAAACCTCAGCTCAAATCGCTCTCACGAGCAGCAATATCAGAATCTCATTGATGGGGTCGCGCAAGTATTCCCATGTGATGCGAGCTGCCTGTTTATCTTCGATGAGGATGGTTTTCTAACTCCTGTCGCGGTAAAAGGCTTATCCAGCTCGGTCTTAGGTCGTCGCTATTTCCCCAAGGCGCACCCTCGCTTAGATGCCATTATTCATAGCGGTGAACCGGTGCGTTTCGATGCCGATTGTTCACTGCCGGATCCTTTCGACGGCACACTATTAACTGAAGACCAATGCATTGATGTTCACGATTGCATGGGCTTTAGCTTGTATGTCGAAGGCCAACTTGTTGGCGCACTAACGATGGATGCACTAACGGTGGGCGCGTTTGATGGCATCGATCCTGTCGCTATCGAAACCTTTGCGGCTTTGACCGCTGCGACATTGCGTAACATTGCTCAGTTAAAAGCACTCAAAGCGCAAAACCAGAAGCAAAAAAGCGTCACTCAAACCCTTATCCAGCAAGCCCGTTCTCAACATGGCGAAATGGTGGGTTTGAGTCCGCAGATCAACCAGTTACGAAACAACATTGCGACTGTTGCTCAATCAGATTACGCGGTACTTATCTTAGGAGAAACCGGAACTGGTAAAGAACTGGTCGCGCACTCGGTACACGCGCAATCTCATCGTAGCGATAAGCCGATGATTTACGTCAACTGTGCGGCTTTACCAGAAGGTCTGGCTGAAAGTGAACTGTTTGGCCATGTCAAAGGCGCATTTACAGGTGCTAATAGCCACCGTGCCGGTAAGTTTGAACTGGCAGACGGTGGAACGATTTTCCTTGATGAAGTGGGCGAACTGCCTTTGATTTTGCAAGCAAAATTGCTGCGCGTAATTCAGCAAGGCGAGCTGCAACGTGTAGGTAGCGATCAGCATTTGATGGTCAATGTGCGCATCATCGCAGCGACCAATCGACAACTAGAAAAAGAGGTCGAAGCTGGCACGTTTCGAGCAGACCTTTTCCACCGTTTGAACGTGTTCCCAATCCAAGTCCCCCCACTGCGTGCCCGTGACGGGGATATTCCCGTTTTAGCAGGATATTTGTTGGAAAAAGTACGCCAACAATTCAATGCACCCAATCTGCACGTTCACCCTAAAGTGTTGACTCAATTGGAATCTTTACCTTGGTACGGAAACGTGCGCGAGCTCGAACACACTTTAACTCGCGCGGCTTTACACGCCATTCAACAAGGCGCAAGCACGATCATGCTTAACCATTTCGACACCTCATTGGCTCTCGATGATGTAAAAAACACATCGCATTATCTGCCTAAAGAAAGCCAACCAATGCGAGAGCTAATAGAAAGCTATCAACGTGATTTAATTGAACATGCTTTGAGCCAAACTGGTGGCGTTTGGGCAAAAGCAGCGGAGTTTTTACAAATAGATCGAGGGAACTTATATCGGATGGGTAAAAAGCTCGGGATCAATAAATAACCGACCACAAGAAGCCGATGTGATTAAGACATCAGCTGCGTTGTCTTAATCACATCAACCACTCTCCTAAATCTGATAAAATTCAATACAAATCAACAAGATAATAATTGGCACGCATTCTGCTCTCTAGTGGTCAACATCACGACTATTAAAACAATCACTGGAGAACCCAATATGTTCTGTATTCAATGTGAACAGACAATTCAAACCCCTGCTGTTAAAGGTTGTTCTTTTGCACAAGGTATGTGTGGTAAAACTTCTGAAGTATCTGACCTTCAAGACGTGTTGGTTTACACACTGCAAGGGGTTTCTTTTTGGGCATCAAAAGCACTTGAATTCAACATCATTAACGATGAAATCAACCAATGGGCACCAAAGGCATTTTTCTCTACATTGACGAACGTAAACTTTGACCCTGAACGTGTCCTAGAGCTAACTTCTCAAGCGGCAACGTACAAAGCATTGCTAAAAGAGCAAGTAATGTCTGCTGCAACACTCGCCGATACCGAAGTTGCTGACATCCCTGTTGTTGCTCACTTTGAGCTACCAAATAGCGCAGAAGCAATCTTAGCTTTTGCTCCTCAAGTCGCGGTTAACCGTGGTAAGGACCAAGTACATGAAGATGTGATTGGCCTACGCCTACTTTGCCTATACGGCCTTAAGGGTGCAGCCGCGTACATGGAGCACGCACGTGTTCTTGAGCAAACCAACAACGATATCTATGCCGAATACCATGAAATCATGGCGTGGTTGGGCACAGACCCTGAAGATCTCGGCGAACTACTTGATTGCTCAATGCGCATCGGCCTGATGAACTACAAAGTGATGGAAATGCTCGACCAAGGTGAAACAATGACCTTCGGCCATCCAGAACCAACCACGGTGAACGTCAAGCCAGTAAAAGGCAAATGTATTCTTGTTTCTGGCCATGATTTGCATGACCTAGAAAAAATCCTGCAACAGACTGAAGGCAAAGGCATTAACGTTTATACCAACGGTGAAATGCTGCCTGCACACGGCTACCCTGAGCTGAAGAAATATCCTCATCTTGTCGGCAACTACGGCAGCGCATGGCAAAACCAACAGAAAGAATTCGCAAACTTCCCTGGCGCAATCGTAATGACGTCAAACTGCTTGTTGAATCCAAATGTGGGTCAATACGCAGACCGTTTATTCACTCGTAGTATTGTTGGCTGGCCTGGTGTGGCTCACATCGAAGGCGATGATTTTAGCCAAGTGATTGAATGTGCTCTAGCGCAAGATGGTTTCCAACACGATGAAGTCGAACACCACATCACGGTTGGTTTTGGTCGAAATGCACTGATGAACGCCGCCCCTGCGGTTATCGACCAAGTGAAGCAAGGCAACATCAAGCACTTCTTCCTAGTCGGCGGTTGTGACGGCGATAAAGCGGAACGTAGCTACTACACCGATTTTACGGCTGAAGCACCAGAAGACACGCTAATCCTGACCTTGGCGTGTGGTAAGTTCCGCTTCAACAAGAATACGTTTGGCGATATCAACGGCATTCCTCGCCTATTGGATGTGGGCCAATGTAACGATGCTTACTCTGCAATCCAGCTTGCACTTGCACTGGCGAAAGAGTTTGACTGTGACATCAATGAACTGCCACTCACGCTTGTGCTTTCTTGGTTCGAGCAAAAAGCGATCGTTATCTTGCTAACGCTATTTGCATTGGGCGTGAAAGGCATTTACACAGGCCCTACTGCACCGGCATTCCTAACGCCAAACCTAATCGCCATCATCCAAGAGAAGTTCGATATGCGCAGTATTGGCAATGTTCAGGATGATCTAAAAGCCATCCTAGCAGCTTAATAAACTTGCTTGTTACGCGCCTCCTTACGCGGAGGCGCTATCTATTTCGAACCAAAAATAGCCACAACCAAAGAGATTGTTATGTTTTTTGAATGGCAAGGTAACCAACCCGTCACACTCCGTTGCATCGACAAATACTTCGAAACACACGACACCGTCAGCATAAAATTGGCCGAACTAACCGAATCACTTCTGTTTCAGTTTAAGCCTGGCCAGTTTATTAACTTGGGCGTCGAAATTGATGGAAAAATGGAGTTTCGTGCCTATTCAATCAGCTCGATCAATGAAGACGATCACCTTCAACTCACCATCAAACGAGTATCTGGCGGTAAAGTATCGAACTACATCGTTGACTCGCTGCTGCTCGGTGATACTGTTCAAGCATTACCACCAGCAGGCGAATTTAACTGCATCGACCATCCACCCGTGTTACGTGATGGCGAAACAAAAGCCTTGCTTATCAGTGCAGGTTGCGGCGTCACGCCCGTATTTTCGATGGCAAAGCACTGGCTGAGTAATCAAGATGAAAACGACAACGATGTGGACATCGCATTTCTTCATATTGCACGCAGCCCAGAAGAGACGATTTACTACGATCAGCTAGAAACGTTAGACGCTGTGTATCCCAACTTCAATTTAAAGTTGTTGCTGAAAAACCGCGAAGGAACATCGCATCCACAAGGTCGTTTGAATGCCGACTGGCTTAAAGAGCTTGTTCCTGATTTCAAACAGCGCACCGTTTACCTGTGTGGTCCAAGCCAGTTTATGCAAGATGTTCACGGCTATTTGAATGACCTTGGTTTTGACATGACGAACTTCTACCAAGAGAGTTTTACGCCAGCGACTGGCGCAGAATCATCGGTCTCCGATGAGACGGTTAACGTTTCTGTTCCTGATTTTGCTCAAAGCATCGATGCTCAAAAAGGTCAGGTACTGGCCGATGTGCTCGAAGGCGCAGGTTTACCATTAATCGTCGCTTGTCGAAGCGGGATTTGTGGCTCGTGCAAATGCAAGGTTCGTAAAGGCAACGTCTCTTCCACTAGCCTAGAAACATTGACGCCAGAAGAAATTGAACAAGGCTATGTGCTCGCCTGCTCATCAACCATCGAAGCGGATCTTGAAGTGCAGATCGGTTAATGCTGCTGGTATCGATCTTTTATTGTTTCCCGTCATTCCGACGAGCCTAGGCGAGATCAGGAATCTAATATCAGCGTGTTAGGAATAACTCACTCTGATAATAGACTCTGAATCACACTCGCGTCTCGCTATTCAGATTAACGGGGTATCGTGGAAATGCCAGCCGTACTCAAACGGCTGGTATTATAGATAGGTACAACTTTCGTTTCGTCGTCATTGCTTCTCGCTAAACAGCAACACTTTCAATGCTGCTTCGCTGTCTACGTCCATAAACTCTGGTGGGTTATCCAGACGCTCACGGTATGTCAACTCTGGCGCTTCGTCTTTCATGCTTTCAATCAAGAAGTCGCTTGTCACAGATGGCGAGTTCACACATGCCATCACTTGACCGCCGTCTGCCAACAAATCCGGTAATCGACGTAGAATCTTTTTGTAATCTTTCGTCAGCGCAAAGCTGCCTTTCTGGAATGAAGGCGGATCGATAATGATCAAATCATACTGACCAGATTTCTTAATCTTACCCCAAGATTTAAAGATATCGTGCCCCATAAAGCTTACCTGGTTGATGTTATGACCATTTAGCTTGTGGTTCTCACGACCTTTAGACAGCGACGCTTTCGCCATGTCGACGTTAACCACTTTATCTGCGCCACCCGCAATGGCAGCGACAGAAAAGCCACAGGTGTAAGCAAACAAGTTAAGCACGTTTTTGTGCTTCGCATTTTCGCGAACCCAATCACGACCGTAGCGCATGTCCAAAAACAGACCGAAGTTTTGGTTGCGGCCAATATCCAATTGGTATTTCAAACCGCTTTCTTCAACGACAGGGCGAGCGTCTAATTCACCGACAAGTACTTCTGAAGGCGCACCATCGGCATAACGGTGCTGAAGAACCATAGTGCGACCTTGCTTGTCTGCCCACAGTTGTGATTGTGCCAACGCATTCAGGCCGCTTTTCAGCTCAGCGAGAAACGCGTCGTCGACTTCTTTAAACAAGTTGATAATCAACTGACCTTGTAACCAATCACAGGTGATTTGCTCTAGGCCCTCAAAACGACGGCCACGACCATGAAACAGTCGACGAATTTCGTTAGGAGCTTGCGCGAGCTCGGTTTCTAGATGCTGAAAGAACAGCGGAAGTTGTGATGCTTGCATCGAGTTCTCTTATTAGTTTTCTTTGTGACGGTTATTTGATCGTAGGCCAGTTCAGCTCCCAAGGGGAAAGCCAAGTATCCAAGCCCTGAGAGACGATTTCACTGTGCCATTTGCTACCCAGCACTTTGTATTCTCGTGGATCGCAAACAAAGCGATATTGCTCATCTCGGTATTGGAAGCAAAGTGAAAATGCATGCAGGTAACCGCGATCAGCCTCATTGCCTGCATTGTAAATCGGGTCGCCAACAATACCTGAGCCAACCGATTTTAATGCCACGCGGATTTGATGCGTTTTACCAGTGTGTGGCTTACATAAAAATAGGCGCTCTCCGGGCTCTGCCGCAAGAGAGAAAAACTGGGTGACGGCTGGGTTGTTTTTGCTGTTGACCAGCTTCCATGATGAACGGCGCGAACGCTCCATATCACCAACGACCAAACCTTGTTTCTTTTTCGGCTTTTTAGAGCCAATCGCCAGATAGAACTTTTCCACTTGGCGGTCAGCAAAAGCTTGCGATAACGCACTAGCCGCTTTGGCGTTGCGTCCGAGGAGCAGAATACCCGATGTCATTTTATCCAAGCGATGGATAAGATAAAGCTGCTCATCACCACTCTGCTTAGCCACTTCTTGCAGCAGCATTGTGTCGCCATCGTCTTTATGAACAGAGACGTTGGGATGCTTATTGATGATCAGAAAATCGGGATGGGTATGTAGAATATCGAACATAAAAAACTGGCTCCACGTTTGGAGCCAGCAGTATACATAAGTTACCGGACAAAGCTATCGAGGCTTGCCCTAAGGTCTTTGCTAAAGCTTCTTAGAGAAAATGCCAGCAAGACCAATGATTGCGATACCCAGCAGCATGATTTCACCTTTGCCACTGTCAAAGCCAGACTTAATCCCCATGAAGGCAACAATAGCAATCGCAACAGGAATCAGGTATTTAACTAGGTTGTACCACAATCCAAATAGCGGGAAGGATACTTCGCCGTCATTAGTGATCTCTTTTTCTAGCTCAGCACGGCTTAGGCGCCATCCAGCAAAGATACAAACCAACATACCACCAACCGCTAAGAAGATTTTGTCCGTTAGCAAGTCGAAGATATCAAAGGCACCGGTACCAAACAGCGTTGGTCCCATTCCACCTAACGATAGTGACGCAAAAATACATAATGCCGCCATAACTGCACTTGCAGACAGAACTGCGTTCGAGCGCTTCATGCCTTTCTCGTCAATTAGGTAAGACACGACAACTTCCAATAGTGATACTGAAGAAGTTAATGCCGCCACCGTCAAACCGATGAAAAATAGCAACGCGAATAGCAACCCAATCACTCCGCCCATTTCAGCAAATAGCTGAGGAACGACAACAAATACAAGACCAGGGCCTGCCGCAGGCTCCATGCCAAAGGCAAACATAGCTGGGAACATAGCAACACCAGCAAGAATCGCAACACCAGTATCCATCGCTGTAACCATACCGGTTGTTTGAACTAGGTTCTCTTTCTTCTTCAGGTAAGAACCGTACGTCATCATACAACCCATACCTAAGCTAAGTGAGAAGAACGCCTGTCCTAGTGCAGCAAGAACCACGTTGCTGTCGACTTTAGAAAAGTCCGGCATGAATAAGAACTCAAGGCCAGCCATTGCACCTGGCAGCATTAAGCCCTTAACAGAAACAACGATTAGGATTAAGAACAGAAGCGGCATCAGAACCTTACCGGCTTTCTCAATACCACCCGAAATCCCTTTCATCACGATCATGACGTTAAGGAACAGGTAAACACCCATCCACATTAAAGGTTGAATCGGATCTGAGATGAAACCGCCAAAGCTGTCGCCAATTGCTTCTGGCGCGCTGAGTAGACCACCGCCCACTTTAAAGATGTAGGCCAATGCCCAACCACCAACCACTGGGTAGAAGCCCATGATCAAAAGACCACTGAAGACTCCCATAACACCAGTGAACGTCCAGCGTCGGTCAGTTGTTTTGAATGCACCTACGGCAGAAAGACCTGTCTTACGACCAATAGCGAACTCTGTCAGCATCACGCTAAAGCCGATAAAAATTACAAAGATAAGATAGATAGCAACGAATGCACCGCCGCCACTCTCACCTGCTGTGTAAGGGAATTTCCATATATTGCCTAAACCGACAGCGGAACCCGCTGCTGCCATTACGAAGCCTAGTTTAGACCCCCACGTATCACGTGGTGCTGCTGTATTAGTTGTAGCCACGCTTTTTCTCCAAAATTAGTTTGTTGTGTATGCATAGAGATAGGCGTCTAAAAAGTTTATGTAAAAATTATTGTACACTTATAAAATAAGCGTTCGACGCACTATGTCTAGAAAGTAAAGCAGCTCCCCTTTAAAATTGGAACCCCAAAAAAGTACATTTATCGCACAAGTGTCGAGTTACGCAGGTTAAATGCTGCTTTTTTGTTCAAAAGTTAAAGAATGACCTTATTTTTCACATTAAAATAACAGAATCAGCTGTTATGAAATTCGTTCCTCATATAAGGTCAATCCCACGTCTAAATGGGAAATCTATTCCCCCAACCCACTTTTATGCTTAATATCCTAGAAGGGCATATTACTCTGAGCGTATATGGACAAGTTTTATCACTTTCTTACTTTAGCTGGCATCGGGCTATATTGGTTACTGGTCGCAGGTGTGACCATTCGTGTCGTTTTAAAGCGCCGTGCAGTGAGCGTGTCTTTAGCTTGGCTAATGATCATTTATATCCTTCCCGTTCTGGGTGTCGCATGTTATTTCCTCTTCGGTGAACTGAACTTAGGCAGAAAGCGAGCCGAACGTGCGAAAGAGATGTTTACACCATTCGAGAAGTGGTTCAGTCAGCTTAACGACTGTAACGCGCACAACCCAGAAACGATGGGAAGGCACATCTACCGAATTGATGAACTTTGTAACAACCGCCTTGGTCTTCCCGCATTGAGCGGTAATACATTGTCGCTGCAACAGTCACCTAATGAGATTTTGCATTCCATTATTGAAGACATCGAAAACGCGCAGAGCAGTATTCGAATGGTATTCTACATTTGGCATCCGGGTGGTTTGGCTGACTCTGTCGCTTCTGCGCTTATTCAAGCGGCTAAACGCGGCGTAGATGTCAAACTATTGCTCGATTCAGCAGGTAGTCCACGTTTTTTCAGAAGTCCTTGGTATCGAATGATGCAGGATGCTGGAATTGAAGTTATTCAAGCGCTAGAAGTGAAGATGTGGCGTATTTTCTTACGTCGTCTTGATCTTCGCCAACATCGCAAGATCATCGTAATTGATGATGAAATTGCTTATACCGGTTCAATGAACCTGGTTGACCCGGCTTACTTCAAGCAAAACAGTGGCGTCGGGCATTGGGTGGACATCATGGTTCGCATTACGGGACCAACGGTAAACGTATTGAGTGCCATCCACTGTTGGGATTGGGAAGTCGAAACTGGCGAACGTCATTTACCAAGACTACCTGAATGCAAGATCGATGAGAGTGAATTCCAACACCCTATTCAGGTTGTGCCTTCTGGCCCAGGTATGCCGGAATATCTGATCTATCAAGTATTAACATTGGCAATAAACCAAGCCAATCGCTCGGTACGAATCACAACACCATATTTCGTGCCCAATGCTGATTTACTCGAAACGTTAAAGATGACAGCACAACGAGGCATTGACGTTGAACTCATTATTCCACATAAAAATGACTCTATGATGGTGCAATGGGCGTCACGCGCTTTTTATAGTGAGCTCTTGAGTGCAGGGGTCAAGATTTATGAGTTTTATGGTGGTTTGCTGCATACAAAATCTGTCGTAATTGACGACCAATTCTGTTTAGTTGGCACCGTAAACATGGATATGCGCAGCTTGTGGCTGAACTTCGAAGTGACCCTCGCCGTTGATGACGAAGAGTTCACCAAGCAAATGTCTTGGTTACAAGATAGCTATATTAAGCAATCTCACACTGTTGTATTGGAAGAATGGGAGAAAAGGAGCCTATTTTCTCGGTTCTTAGAGCGAGTGTTCTATCTCTTCAACCCACTCCTCTAATACCTCAAATACACCGACTAAAAAACCTCCAGCGCTACATGCATCCTGCTGGAGGTTTGTTCTTTTAGCTCCCTATCTACACGATACCTCTCGACATCATTATTACCTGTTCATCTTGGCTGTTATTGGCTGATAGTTGACTTTTCCCTTGCATAACCTACGTCGTCCATGTTTTAAATATTCAAAACCGCAATATTTAAGACAGGGAACTTTTATGTCAGAGGGAAAAAAAACCAAACTCATTACCGCTGGCCGCGATAAAAAGTGGACAAATGGTGTTGTAAACCCACCCGTTCAACGCGCTTCAACTGTGGTATTCAATACCGTTGCAGAAAAGAACCAAGCCACCATTAATCGTGCAAACAAAACGTTGTTTTATGGTCGCCGAGGCACCAACACGCACTTTGCTTTCCAAGACGCAATGGTTGAGATTGAAGGTGGAGCTGGTTGCGCGCTTTACCCTTGTGGAACGGCAGCAATTTCAAACGCCATCCTCTCTTTCGTTGAAACTGGCGATCACATTCTAATGGTGGACACTTGTTACGAACCAACTCGTGACTTTTGTAACACCATCATGAAGAAAATGGGCATCGAAACCACCTATTATGACCCAATGATCGGTGAAGGTATCCGAGACTTGATTCAGCCGAATACCAAAGTCCTTTTCTTAGAGTCTCCTGGTTCAATAACCATGGAAGTCCAAGATGTACCTACATTAGCGCGCATTGCCCATGAGCAAGATATCATCGTGATGCTAGACAACACATGGGGAGCTGGCGTGAACTTCTCTCCTTTCGAGCATGGCGTAGACATTTCCATTCAAGCGGCAACTAAGTATATTGTTGGACATTCAGATGTCATGCTAGGTACTGCTGTGGCTTCTGAAAAGTATTGGGATCAGCTTCGTGAACAAAGCTACCTGATGGGTCAGTGCGTTTCTCCTGACGACGCATACCTAGGTCTTCGAGGTATTCGCACGTTGGATGTTCGCCTAAGACAGCACGCAGAAAGCAGTTTAAAAGTCGCTCAGTGGCTCGCTTCTCGCCCAGAAGTTGATCATGTCCGCCATCCAGCTTTAGAAACAAATCCTGGCCATGAGTTTTTCAAACGAGATTTCACAGGTGGAAACGGCTTGTTTTCATTTGTTCTCAAAACGTCTTATCCAAAAGCGACGACGGCTCTGCTTGATGGTATGAAACACTTCAGTATGGGTTACTCTTGGGGCGGTTATGAAAGCCTCATTCTAGCTAACGAACCTAAGAGCTTTAACAGCCTGAGAACCATAGCTCACCCACACTTTGAAGGTACTTTGGTTCGTATTCATATTGGCTTAGAAGACGTAAATGACTTGATCGCTGATTTAGAGGCTGGTTTTGCGCGTTATAATGCCTTAATGCTTGAAAAAGAAGCCTCCCTATAACAATGATTGAATCGCCCTGCATTGCGGGGCGTTTTTATAAGTCCCTGACTTAATTAGAATTAACTAACATTCACCCGAACCCATTAATTAATGTTAATCATTTGTGTTGTTTTTCAATTGAGCAGTCACAGAATGAAATAATGTGCCACAAATAGGCTTTCCAAATTTAGAGTTTCTCTCCTACTTTTTATCATTCATAAGAGGTCATACCACAAGGAGATAGTTTTGAAACTCAAATTTATAGCGCTAATGCTTTTTACCTTAGTTACCGTCCCAATAACCTCCGTATACGCTGCAACAGGTTATACCCAAACCAAGTATCCGATTGTTCTGGTTCACGGTTTGTTTGGTTTTGATACCCTGGCAGGCGTTGATTACTTTTTCGGAATACCACATTCCTTAACAAAAGATGGCGCTACGGTTTATGTTGCACAGGTATCCGCGACCAATAGCAGCGAAGTTCGAGGGGAGCAACTGCTTGCTCAAGTAGAAACCTTACTTGCAGCAACAGGCGCAGAGAAAGTCAATCTCATTGGTCACAGTCATGGTGGTCCAACAACGCGCTATGTTGCCTCTGTCCGTCCTGACCTAGTCGCATCAGTTACGAGTATAGGAGGCGTTAATAAAGGGTCTAAAGTGGCAGATTTAGTTCGTGGCACCGTATCTGAGGGTTCGGGTAGTGAGCAGCTCGCGGTAAAACTGGCGCAAGGCTTAACTACTCTTATTAATCTTCTATCAGGTGGTTCTGATCTCGACCAAGACCCTTTAGCCTCACTAGCAGCATTAACCACGGAAGGATCATTAGCGTTTAACCAACACTACCCGGAGGGGGTCCCTACCAGTGAATGTGGTAATGGTGACTTGCTGGCTTCAAATGGCGTTTATTACTACTCATGGACCGGATCATCCACTTTTACAAACGTTTTCGATCCGACCGACGCTGCCATGATGGTACTTGGCTTAGCCTTTGATGGGCCAAATGATGGCTTAGTTGGTGCGTGCAGCACACATTTGGGCAAAGTCATACGTGATGATTATCAAATGAACCATTTGGATGAAATTAACGGCCTACTCGGTATTCATCATCTTTTTGAAACCGATCCAGTCACGCTTTATCGCCAACATGCAAATCGTCTCAAACTTCAAGGTTTATAAGAGGTCATCACAATGAAGAAAGTCGCTCTCACCACTTTTATCCTGCTCTCGATATTTGGCGTGGGAGCGCTTTCTCTGTTGCAAAGCGACAAACAACAAGAGATAACCTCTAACCATTCGCAATCTCAGCAAGATATAGCCGCCGATGTCTCTTCCCCAAAAGATTTCTTCGAATATTCTCTTAGCCGGCTGGGCGAAGAAGATCTCGATACGATCAAAGCGGAAGTCAATGATGACACTTTAGCAAAACAAACTCTGAATATTGATGCCAAACTTTTTCAAACCTACCTTTCCTACAAGCAAGCACTCACTGCATTAGAGCCTTTTGAGTACAACCACCTAACGCTTGAACAGTTAACCATGCTGAATGAAGCAATACTGAACTTACAGCTTCAATACTTTAACGAGGTGCAGATAACCCAATTGTTTGACGAAGAAAACCGACTTCGCCAACTTGCTTTAGAAAAGCTGACGATTAAAACACAGGCATCGGCTATCGAGAGTCAAGCACACCTTCTCAATCAAGCGTTATCAGAACAACCGGATTACATACGAGAAAGTGAACGCAATAACGCATTAGCAGAGCAGCTCGAGCAAGCTTCTCAGCTTGATTCACAAGACAAGTACATCGCCCGTGTTGCTCTGGTAGGAGATGCCGGAGCGCAGAGGCTACAAAAGCTTGATGAGCAAAGAGCATCATTTGAGACTCAACTCGCCACTTACTTAAAGCAGCGTCAAAATATTCTGAATAGGGATTTTCTAGGGCAAGACGAAAAACAGGCAGAAATCATTGCTTTAAGAAAACAAAGCTTCGATGCCACTCAATGGCGTCGAATCGAAGCTTTGGAACGTATTCATGATAGCCAGAACTAACAACATTAGCTTAATCGCCAAACGTTACTTATTCTGCTTTTTAGGACATCCAACGATATGGTCATCCACCATGCCGACGGCTTGCATGAAAGCATAACAGATGGTTTCACCGACAAACTTGAAGCCTTTCTTTTTTAAGAATTTACTCATGGCTTTGGATTGCTCTGTCGAAACTGGCACGTCACTCATATGTTGCCATTGATTAATGATTGGTTCGCCGTCCACGAACTGCCACAACGCGTCTGATAAACTTCCGTATTCAGCAATTAACGCTTTGGCCGCTTTGGCATTACTGAAAACCGAGTTAATCTTTCCGCGATGCCTCACAACATCGAAGTTTTCCACGATGTATTCAGCGCGTTCTTCATTTCTTTGTTCCAACGCATCTAGGTCGTAGTTCTCGAACGCTTCTCTATACCCTTCGCGCTTTTTAAGAATGGTGATCCAACTAAGGCCAGCTTGCGCACCTTCCAACGTAATAAATTCAAACAGGACTTGGTCGTCATATACTGGCACGCCCCATTCGGAATCATGATATTCGCGCTCTAATGGGTGATTCATCGCCCACGCACACGTTTTTTGTTCTGTCATTATTCTTCCTTAAAAAGCGCCTCTAACTGATGAGCTAGAGGCGCGATATTTTTCATCGTTATATCAGTAGCACTAAGCCTGTTTCGGTACTGCCACTTTATGGAACAAACGATACAACACTGGCACGACAATCAGTGTCAGGACTGTCGCAAAACCCAAACCAAACATAATCGTAACCGCCATTGGTTTGAAGAAAATATCTGGCAACAGTGGGATCATACCAAGGATCGTCGTGATAGCAGCCATACAAACGGGACGGACGCGACTTACCGCAGCATCAACGACCGCGTCATAAGCCTCTTTACCGGACTTCATTTCAATTTCAATTTGGTCCAGTAATACGATGCCATTTTTGAGCACCATTCCCGATAAGCTTAAGAAACCGAGCAATGCCATAAAACCAAACGGCGTGTTGAGTGCCAACAAACCGGTAGTGACACCAATTAACGCCAGCGGCACGGTAAGCCAAACAATGAGTGGCTCTTTGATAGAGTTAAATAGGAATACAGTGATCAAGAACATGAACAAGTACCCCATTGGCATAGTAGTAAACAGTGACTCTTGAGCATCACCTGAAGATTCGTATTCACCACCCCACTCTAAGGAATAACCTGGTGGTAATTGAATCGCTTCGATTTGGGGCTGTAAACGTTTTTGCAACGTCGATGCGGTTTCTTCACCTAGAATATCAGGGTCTGCCATCACAGTGAGCATACGCTTACGGTTCTTACGCACAATAATAGGGTCCTCCCAACGCATGTCATAACCCATTGTGACTTGTTGAAGTGGGATAAACTCACTCTGTGCTGGACTCCATATTTTCATGCCTTCGATGTTACGAATATCAATGCGCTCATCTTCTGGTAAACGAGCCACGATAGGCATGAGCGTCGTGCCGTCTCGGTATAAGCCTATCGTCATTCCAGAGAATGACATGGACAAGAAATCATCGACGTCCGATTTGGTAATGCCATAGCGACGTGCCTGACTCTCGTTAAACTGAGGTTCAAGAACTTGGGTTCGTTCACGCCAATCATGCCTGATATTTGTTGCCTGAGGGTCGGCGTACATGATGTCCTTGACCTGAGCGGCTATCGTACGAAGGACGGTTGGATCTGAACCAATAATGCGCGCTTCAATTTTTGCACCACCACCAGGGCCTAACTCAATCTGTTTGAGCTTGTAATTGATTTCTGGGTAGTTGGCTTTTAAATACTCTCGAAACTTCGCCATTAATGGTTTTAACGCTTCGTAGTTTTCCATACGAGTGGTTATCTCACCATAAGCCGCATAACTTTTCTCTGGCGCGTACGTTAACATGAAGCGCTGTAAGCCTTTACCCGCGGTCGTCGTGATATGGTCAACATGCTCTTGCTTAGCTAACCAACTTTCTAACTCTTTAAGCGTTGTGTTGGTTGCTCGAATATCAGTTCCTTCTGGCATCCATACATCTAACTGAAAAATCGGCGTTGTCGAAGATGGGAAAAACGCTTGCTTCACAAAGGTGAACCCGTAAACACTTGCCGCTAATCCCGCAATCAGCACCACAACGGTAAACCAAGCACGACGCATACAAAACTGAAGAAACTTTTTATAAATAACGAAAATAACCCCGTTATATGGATCATTTTCTTCCCCTTCACCTTGTTTAACCTTCTGGCCTTTAAAGAAGATGTCAGCAAAGAATGGTGTCAACGAGATAGCGGTAAACCAGCTCAACATTAAAGAGATCAGCAGAACCGTAAATAAAGTGCCACAGTATTCGCCCGTCGAGTCTTCAGACAGTCCAATTGGCGCAAATGCAGTTACCGCAATCACAGTTGCCCCAAGTAATGGCCACTTTGTTTGGGTAACAATGTCGGTCGCTGCTTGGAGTCGAGTTCGCCCTTTTTGAGTACCAATCAAAATCCCCTCAACCACAACGATGGCATTGTCCACCAGCATACCCAATGCGATAACCAAGGCACCTAATGAAATCCGCTGTAAATCTATCGCGAGATACTTCATGAAAATGAACGTACCCAGCACCGTCAGCAGCAAGATTAAACCGATAAGTAGCCCAGAACGTAGCCCCATAAAGAACAGAAGTACGATAATGACGATACCGACAGCTTGAGCCAAGCTCACAACAAAACCGCTAACCGATTTATCCACCTCTTTAGGCTGACTGTAAATTTCCGAGATTTCGATACCAACAGGTTGTTGGTACTTTAGCTCTGCAAGGCGATGATCAAACGCTTTTCCGACTTCAACGACGTTGACGCCTTCAGCAAAAGAAACACCCACGTTTAGTGCGAGGCTGCCGTTAAAATTAATAATATTATTCGGGACTTCTACGTAACCACGTTTTATTTCCGCCACATCTTTCAAGAAGATGAGCCCCTGAGCACCCGACTCAGTAATCAACAAATCGCCTAGCTCATCCACACTCTGGAACTCGCCAGTCGGCTGAATTCTGATGTACTCATCACCAATTCTGATCGCTCCTGCGTCAGAAACTACGTTTTGCGTCGAAAGAAGATTAAACACGGTATCCGGAGCAAGACCTATACTGCTCAATTTTTTCATCGATACTTCGATGAACACTTGCTCTTGCTGTTGCCCAGATACCGAAACTTTACTCACGCCATCAACCAGTTCGAGCTCTCGGCGTAAGTAATCGACGTAATCCAGTAGCTCTTTATAGCTATAACCGTCGCCAGTCACCGCTAACAAAATCCCGTAAACATCACCAAAATCATCGATCACTTGAGGTTCATTCACACCTGGAGGCAACGTCCCTTTAAGGTCGTTCACTTTACGGCGCAACTCATCCCAAATTTGTGGTAGATCATCAGGGCCATAATTGTTCTTCATCGTGACCGTGATTTGAGATAAGCCTCGGCTAGAAATCGAATTTACTTCATCAACATAAGTAAGCTGCTGAATCGCTTTTTCGATTGGGTACGTCACTTCTTCTTCGACTTGTTGCGGTGTCGCACCAGGGTAAGAGGTCACTACCATCGCATCTTTAATAGTAAAAGCAGGGTCCTCAAGACGCCCTAAACCAAAGAATGCGGCGATACCACCAATCAAAAATATCAGTGCAACCATCCAACTGATGACGCGATTTCGGATGAAGTACGCAGCAATACCGGTCACATCATCATCACTTTGAGGCGCTGATTTATTAAGATCGCTCATAGACCGGCCTCCTGCGTAGCCATTTCCTGTATCACTTCCACTTTCATGCCATCCCTTAATCGAGAAACACCGGCAATCACAACTTTGTCTTTGAGCATGAGACCATCAAGGATTTGAATGGACGTTTTAGATGCCTTACCTGCTCGCACCTGTTTGCGCGATACCGTATTGTCATCATTCAGTACCCAAACAAATTTGTTTTCGCGCCCCAGCTCGTCACCGTCCGCATTGAAAATGGCTTCGATAGGGACATTAATTCCTAGGTTGAGATCAAGCCCAACATTCTCGTCTTTAGACGTTACTTCAACAGCCATCCCATCTAGGATGTACTCTTCTTCCGGCATAGGAAGCGACAGTGTGACAGTAAACGTACCTGTTGTTGGGTCGGGTTCGGTTGTAAATTCTTTTACCGTCGCGTTATATTCGTTACCGCTGGGCACGCGCACCAATGCTTTGATCGCGGTGAGTCTTTCTTCCGTTGGCGGTTGGTTCACATAGAGGCGGTCTGGAAGCTGAATCAACACTTCGACTCGCTCCAAGCTGTGAATATTAACGATATGCTGTCCGACTTGAACATTTTCGAATTGGTCGATATTAACTCGCGAAATAATCCCATCCACGGGCGCTTTTAAGGCAGTAAATGATAGACGAAGTTTGGCTAACTGAAGCTCAGCTAAGGCGATTTGTCGTTGTGCTGCAATTTCATCAAACTGAGACTTAGCTAATAGGCCTTTATCAACCAAAGGGCGTGAGCGGCGATACTGACTGTCGACAACAGAAAAACGCGCACTCGCATTATCTACATCCAACTCATAGTCAGTGGGATCTAGCGTTGCAATAACATCACCCTTCGTGACTTTGTCGCCCTCTTTTACCATGATGCGGCTGACTTCTCCTGCCACTCTGAAGCTCAAATGAGAGCGATCCGCTGCATTCGCAACCGCAGGGAAGTACAAGTTGTCGTCCACCTTGTTTCCCGCTAATGACGTAACCCTAACTCGTGGCGTTTCGAGCTCTTTTTCTGGCGCCTTATCCCCACAGCCGACGAGAAAAAGCGTTGAAAGTAAAGTCGCTAGAGAGATGATTCCTTTCATATTACAACCCTCTTTCCTTAATCCACGCTCTTACCTTAATTCCGGGGTCAATTACACTGACACCCGAGATAATGATTTGGTCGCCATCGTTAAGCCCGGCTAACACTTGATTTTTGTCATTCATCTCAATTGCGGCTTTGGATACAATGCCTTGCTCATCGACACGCCAAACGTATGTTTTGCCGTTTTCTTCTAGCAACGCGGAGTTAGGAATCTTTGTCGCTCCTGCACTTTTGGACAGGAGGTAAGCATTGCCAGACATTCCCGGCAAAAGGCCTATTTCTGCTGGTCGCTCCATGACCATCGTGACTTTGTAACTGCCCGTTTTAGGATCGGCTTCTGTATCGATTTCCTGAAAGGTTAAGTCAAAGGCTCGCTCGGGGAACGCATCAAATATCATTCTGGCAGAGACATCGCTCCCCTGCGTGTAACGATTTAGAAGATAGTCTGGGATTTGGAATATCACTTTGAGGAGTTGGTTGGACTGAATATTCATCACCCCTTCTTTCGCGGCAACATATTCATGGTTTTCTGCTGGAATGTACGAAATGGTGCCATCATATGGCGCGACAAGTTTGGTATACCTTAAGTTTGCCTTTGCTTGATTCCATTGAGCTTTTGCCGAGTTGTGATTCGCTTTTGCCTCATCAAAATCTTGCTCAGATACTACTTGGTCTTTACGTAGCTTTTGGTATCGCTTGTATTGCACATCTGCGAGCAAAAAATTTGCCCGAGCTTGCTGTTCGAGCAGAGAATATTCATCTGGGTTTAATGACGCCAAAACATCACCTTTACTGACGACTTGACCTTCATTCACTTCTATCGTTTGAAGAAGCCCAGGAACTCGAAATGTCAGTACTGCTCTATCGCCAGCTTCCGTCGTGGCAGGGAAATGTCGCTCAAACTGGGCATTGCCAACAGATACTGTAAATAGCTTCGCAGGGCGCGATTCAGGTTCAGGAACAGGAGGAAGTTCTTTACCGCACCCCGACAAGACAGCCGAGATGGCAATAGGAATGAGCAATCTTCTCATTACATTCATCCATAAAAATTGGGGGATTATTTTTAAAGTAGATGAATTTTGAACGAACTTCCAGAGCAGAAAAGATTAATAGTGCTTTAAAATTAGTAATTTGTGATAAAAAAGCAGGCTTTATGCCTGCTTCAGTTAAATCTTCTTTGGATACAAAATGCCTAGAGCTTACTGAATTCTCTGTTCACCCTATATGTATCAGACGTAACATAAGCTTCCATGTTACGAATTTTGACATCAAGACGGTCAAAATCCCTTTCCAACACACTGAGCAGTTGATCAGGGCTTTGCCCTTTCTGCCAAGGCTTACTTTTGAGCGTATGCTCTTGCTGCGCTCTGATATTTTCAGAATACGTTACTGGTTGCTTTTCTAACATAAACGCCATCGCGATGTACGCTAACAATACCAAAAACGTACCACCTAACAGCGCTGCAGAAATCACTACAATACGAATCAACCAAACTTCTGCACCAAAGTAGTTGGCAATTCCGGCGCAAACACCGGAGATTTTGCCATTTACTGGGTCACGATACAGTTCTCGATTATTCATACTTTCGTCTCCATGTTGGTGACTCAGCATCCAAGATGCGCTCCAATGTATCAACTCGGGACTGCATCGCTTCCGCTTTTTCAGATAGTACCTGAAGGCGCTCTAAATCTTGGCTCGACAGTGCACTATCTGTTTTGCGTTTGCTGCGATAGTGTAAGAAGAGCCATAGTGGAGCGACAAAGATTAAAAAGACAATCACTGGTCCTGCTATAAAAAATGCCGACATAAATGGCTCCTTTCTTATTTATCTTTCGATGACATCTGTTCTTTCAGTTTTGCCAACTCTTTTTCAATTTCGTCTTGTGCCTGCAACTCTGCAAACTCTTGTTCTAGCGATTTAGCATTACCAGTTTGAGCATACAAGTCTGCTTCCGCTTCCATTTCATCCACTTTACGTGAGTACTGCTCAAATTTCGCCATCGCTTCATTAGTACGGCTAGTGTGCAGGTGTTTTTGCACATCACGACGGTTAGATGCAGTTTGGTTACGAATTGCTAGTGCTTGCTGTTTTGCGCGCGTTTCAGCAATTTTGCTTTCCAACTTACCAATCTCGCCAGTAAGCTTATCGATCGTTTCTTCCACTAAGGTTTGCTCAGTGTGGAGGCCTTTAATCACTTGCTCTAGCTTTTGCTTTTCAATTAACGCTGCACGAGCTAGATCTTCACGCTCTTTAACTAATGCTAAGCTCGCTTTTTGGCCCCATTCGCCAATTTGCTCTTCTAACGTTTCTACCTTACGAGCCAACTCTTTCTTGTCTGCAATCGCTTTAGCCGAGTTAGTACGCACTTCAACAAGTGTGTCTTCCATTTCTTGAATGATAAGACGGATCATTTTTTCAGGATCTTCCGCCTTGTCCAGTAATGCACTGATGTTTGAGTTAACGATATCTGCAAATCGAGAAAAAATACCCATAACGGAACTCCTCTTTTTTCCTATTAAAACTCGACAAGGTGGTGATTAACCTTGTGTCTCCCTGAATACATAACAAGTAACGTGCCAACTTATAATTTTCTTTTAAATCAGAGTGTTATTCATTTTGTTGTCGTTACACACTATTGTGCTATGATGTTTTTCACCAACTGTTGGTGAAATTTACCAACTCTATCCCTGCATCATGGCTCGGCTGTTAAATAAGAAGGACTTTATGAAGCAAAACCTGATTGGTGAATCACCTGCTTTTCTCGCTGTACTAGATAAAGTATCACAACTTGCACCCATTGAGCGCCCTGTCCTCATCATTGGTGAACGAGGTACGGGTAAAGAACTTATCGCTCAACGTTTGCATTATTTATCAAGACGTTGGGATAAACCACTACTATCACTCAACTGTGCGACATTAAGCGAAGGGCTAATAGATTCCGAATTGTTTGGACATGAATCCGGCTCCTTCACGGGCTCTAAAGGTAAGCATAAAGGGCGTTTCGAGCGTGCCGAGGGCGGTACTTTGTTTCTTGACGAACTGGCAACCGCACCACTTTTGGTTCAAGAAAAGCTATTACGTGTCATTGAATATGGTGAATATGAGCGAGTTGGCGGTCATACCGCTCTCAATGCGGATGTTCGACTTGTTTGTGCAACCAATGCCGACCTACCAAAATTGGCAGAGCAAGGTGATTTTCGTGCGGATCTGCTCGACAGGCTAGCCTTCGATGTCATTATGTTACCGCCTCTTCGCGAGCGCAAAGAAGACATTCTCTCTTTAGCAGAGCACTACGCGATGAAAATGTGTCGTGAACTGCAACTGGAATACTTTGTCGGTTTTACCCCAAAAGCGCAGCAGTCGCTTATTGAATATGAATGGCCCGGTAACGTCCGCGAACTAAAAAACGTGATTGAACGTGCGATTTACCAACATGGTCTGAATGCTCACCCAATTGATGAACTGGTTTTCAATCCTTTTGAAACGGTTTGGCACAGCGCGCTTGGCCATAGTGCAAAACAAGCAGATCAACAAGAAGAGGAAGCATCAAGCAACACCATCCAATTCCCTCTAGACTATAAACAATGGCAAGAGGAACAAGATATCCATTTACTCAATCGTGCATTGGAAGAAGCCAAGTTTAATCAACGACAAGCAGCCGAGCTACTTGGCTTGAGCTATCACCAATTACGAGGGATGGTTAGAAAATATGGTTTGGTCGGACAAAGCTAACTTGACCGAGAGTACTCAATCAATACACGAGCTCGTGACTGCGCTCTAATTCGCATGCATTTATGGCATAACACCTTACAGTGTATGGATTTTATGTTTGGAGCGAGTTCACAAAGGTGATAAATTAGCGAGATCATTTTCGCTTGTTAGCTTTGAAAGAGTAAGATCAAACGAAACGAGCAAGATCCAATGAACATTTCATATTATGAATGCTTTTATAAGATTATCGCTGAGCCTTATTGGGATTAGCCTACTGACCGCTTGTGGCGATGAAATTGACCACAATGATATTCGCAAAGCTGGCTTTGTGTTTTGCGGACAAGGTAAGCCGACCACGTTTAACCCTCAGCTTATTGATAGCGGTATTACCGCAGAGGCTCTGAGCCCGCAGCTGTACGATACGCTGCTCACGCTCGATCCTAAATCACATCAGCCCGTGGCAAGCATCGCCGAGAGTTGGTCAGTAAATGAATCAGGGACGGAATACACGTTTAAGCTTAAACGTGGTGTTAAATTCCAAACCACACCTTGGTTCACACCCACTCGCCCATTGAATGCAAAAGATGTGGTATTTAGCTTCAAGCGAATCATCGATGTAGACCATCCTTTTCACCAAGTAGGTGGTGGTTTTTATCCATGGTTTGCAGGGTTAGATTTTCAAAACCTACTCCAAGACGTGGTTGCAATAGATGAGCATACGGTAAGGTTTACGTTATCTCAGCCAAACTTTTCTTTCTTGGCCAATATTGCCACCAGCCATGCGGTTATCTTGTCTTCGGAGTATGGACAGCAATTGGCTGCAAAAGATCATAAAGAAGAAATCGACCAACTTCCTATCGGTACCGGCCCTTATCAATTAAAAGAATACCAAGTGAACGACTTGATTCGATTAGAGCGTCATTCTAATTACTGGAAGTCACCAGCAAAAATGGAACAAGTGGTGTTCGATATCTCTCACAGAGGCACGGGTACATTAGCTAAACTTTTAAGAAACGAGTGTGACGTACTCTCTTCACCTATTTCGAGCCAAATACCTGTCATTCAAGAAAATGACAACCTTGAGCTGACGGCTACACCAGCTAACAACGTTTCCTTTATTGCGATAAACACAGAAACCACCGCGCTGAGTGATGCTCGAGTTCGCCAAGCACTTAACTTAGCGATCAACCGTCAAAATATTTTAGATTCGGTTTACTACGGAACTGGCTCCCAAGCTTATACCTTGCTACCACCTAATTCATGGGCTTATCAAAAAGATAGCGTAAAAATTCGTTATGACCGGAATTATGCATTGGCACTACTTCGAGATGCAGGCTACGAAAACGGCCTAGAATTGACCATGTGGGTACCACTTGAACCACGTGCTTTTAACCCAAGCCCTCGTAAGACTGCGGAGTTAATCCAAGCGAATTTTGCCGATATTGGGGTTAAATTAACGCTACTGACCGATGATAGGTTTGAACGTATGGATTTGGAGAACATCAACGATATCGATTTACTTTTAACAGGTTGGATTGGTGATACCGGGGATCCTGACAACTTTTTCCGCCCTTTATTATCTTGCGAGTCTGACCGCGTTGGCCTTAACGTGTCCATGTGGTGTAACGATGACTTCGATTTCTTGCTCGATTTGGCGTTAGAAACTCAAGAACCGCGTTACCGTTTGAACCTATATCGCCAAGCACAGAACATTTTGAATCAAGAGTTCCCGGTTATTCCTCTGGCGCATGGCGTGCAGTTCCGTGTGCACGACAAATCGCTGACAGGCTTCAAATCAAGCCCTTTCAATGCCCAACCGTTTGATAGAGTTGAGAGAATTCACTGATGTTTTGGTATACCGTTCGACGCTTTAACCTATTTATCATCACTTTGATGATCCTTACATTAGTAGGTTTTTCTCTGCTTCGCCTTGACCCTCTCTCGCACTGGGCAAACGTTGATTTTTGGTCTGGCTGGCAAACTTACTTAATCAACCTTTCTCAACTCGATTTTGGCATAAGTAAAAACGGCAATGCGATTTACGACGAGCTCGCCGTTGTATTCCCAGCCACTTTGGAACTGTGCTTTTTTGCCTTTTTGGTGTCCCTTTTGATCGGCATTCCTCTTGGAACCGTGGCTGGGATGAAGCAAGGTAAATGGCTCGATACCAGCATTTCATTCATGTCAATGTCTGGTTATTCCGCCCCAATCTTTTGGGTAGCTCTGCTACTTATCATGGTCTTTTCATTGGAATACCAACTCTTTCCCGTTGCGGGACGGTATGATTTACTTTACGAAATTGATCATGTAACCGGGTTTGCCATTATCGACGCATTCATGGCGAAAGGCGAATACCGCGCTCACGCACTGCAAAGCGTTATTGAGCATATGGTGCTTCCATGCTTGGTGCTCGCTTTGGCTCCAACCACCCAGGTTGTCGGACTAATGCGCTCCTCGGTAGCGGAAGTGATGAGCCAAAACTACATCCGTGCAGCGAGAATCAAAGGTCTTTCTAACCGCGAAATCGTAACTCAACATGTATTGCGGAATGCGATACCGCCTATCATTCCCAAAGTTGGTGTTCAACTCTCGAGTATGATTACCTTAGCTATCATCACGGAGTCTATTTTTAACTGGCCAGGTATTGGTCGTTGGCTTTTAGATGCGCTAGCAAGCCAAGACTATGCATCTATCCAAGCTGGCGTGATGGTACTTGCGACTTTGGTTCTTACCGCTAACATACTCTCGGATTTGATTGGCGCGATGATTAACCCTTTAGTTCGAAAGGAATGGTATGCTAACAAATAACGTTTATCAGGAAGAGCGCATTCCAACACAGTTTGAGCGTTTTTGGCGAAGCTACCGCGCCAACGGACTAGCCATGTTTGGCTTGTGGTGCTTGGTGTTTATCGTCCTTATTACCATTTTTGCCCCCCTACTTGCACCATTTGACGCCCAAGCACAGTCAGGTGAGTTGCTTGTGCCGCCATCATGGGCTCCAGCAGGAACGGTTGATTACTTTTTGGGGACCGATGACTTAGGTAGAGATATTCTTTCGCGCCTGATTATGGGCTCTCAGCTGACATTTGGCGCTGCTGTCGCCATCACCGCAATTGCTGCCGTTGTAGGCTGTTTAATTGGCGTATTGGCAGGTATGACGAAAGGCTTACTGTCGAGTACTCTCAACCACTTGCTCGATACCGTCATGTCGATCCCGTCGCTCTTATTAGCAATCATTTTTGTGGCATTTCTAGGCTTTGGTGGGTTCAATATTTTACTCGCAATCTGCTTGGCTTTGATTCCGCGTTTTATTCGCTCTGTTTATATCGCAGTCCACACCGAAGTTGAAAAAGACTACATAATGGCAGCACGCCTTGATGGCGCTAATGATTTCTACTTACTGTGGAGTTCAATTCTTCCTAACATTCTGACGGTCATTGCCGCTGAAATCACACTCGCGCTCTCTGCTGCGATTTTAGATATTACGGCACTGGGTTTTCTTGGCCTAGGTGCACAGGCCCCAAGCACCGAGTGGGGAGCAATATTAGGTGACTCTGTCGAGCTTATTTATATTGCACCTTGGACAGTGACCCTACCCGGCCTGACCATCATGTTTACTGTTATTACCCTAAACTTAGTAGGTGAAGGTGTACGTCAAGCGCTTAATGCGGGGATCGAATAATGCCGTTGTTAGATATTCGACATTTGACCATTGAGATCGAAACACCTCAAGGGTTGGTCAAAGCCGTTGACCGAATGAGCCTAACTTTGAACGAAGGCGAAATTCGTGGTCTTGTAGGTGAGTCTGGCTCTGGAAAAAGCTTAGTTGCAAAAGCGATTGTCGGTGTGAGTAAAGATAACTGGCGCATCACCGCTGACCGTATGCGCCTTGGCAATATTGACTTGCTTCAGCTTACGCCAAAAGAGCGTCGGCGCGTCATTGCTCGTGATATTGCGATGATTTTCCAAGAGCCTTCAACTTGTCTTGACCCTTCAGAGGAAGTCGGGCGTCAATTGATTGAATCCATTCCATCTCGCGCATTTGAAGGGAAATGGTGGGAGCGATTTAAATGGCGTAAAAAACAAGCCATCGCGCTTTTGCATAAAGTGGGTATTAAAGATCACAAGCGTTTAATGGGTAGCTACCCTTATGAACTGACTGATGGTGAGTGTCAAAAGGTCATGATTGCCATGGCGATTGCGACCAAACCTAAATTGCTGATCGCAGATGAACCAACCAACGACTTAGACCCGATTACCCAATCGCAAATTTTGCGTCTGTTGAGCCGCATGAACCAACTTAATAACACAACCATTCTGCTTATCGGCCACGACTTAGCGACCATAACACAGTGGGCAGGGCGTATTACGGTAATGTATTGTGGTCAGTCGGTGGAGTCTGCCGATACCAGTAAAATCATTGCGGCACCCAAGCACCCGTACACCGATGCCTTGCTTAAAGCGATGCCTGACTTTAATGATTGGGTACCACACAAGCAAAAACTCCAATCCCTACCGGGCTCGATTCCGCCATTGCAGCATCTGCCTATCGGTTGTCGCCTCGGACCACGTTGCCCATATGCGCAGAAACAATGTGTAGAAATTCCACACACCAGACGAATTAAGAATCATAAATTTAACTGCCACTTTCCATTGAACACGGAGAAAAAGTCATGAGTGCGTTACTTGAAGTCGATAATTTATCGAAGCAATTTGTTACGCGCTCCCGTCTGTTCAAACGTCAGGTTAATGAGGCAGTTAAACCGGTAAGCTTTACTTTAGAGCCAGGACAAACTATTGGTTTTATTGGTCAAAACGGGTCAGGAAAATCCACACTAGCTCGTATGCTTGCTGGCGTTGTTGAACCAAGCTCCGGAGAGATCCGTGTGAATGGCGAACGATTGGAGCACAAAGATTACGCGACACGCTGCAAGCTCATCCGCATGATTTTCCAAGATCCAAACACATCGTTAAACCCACGAATCCAGATTGGTCGTATTTTAGAAGGTCCGCTAAAGCGAAATACCAACATGCCGCCAGATGCGCGCATGCAGCGTGTAAAGAACACCCTACTCCGCGTAGGATTGCTGCCTGAGCACGCCTATTTTTATCCACAAATGCTAGCTGCCGGTCAAAAACAGCGCGTGTGTTTGGCTCGTGCACTTATTCTTCAACCTTCCATCATTGTCGCTGATGAGGCGTTAAACGGTTTGGATATGGCAATGCGCTCGCAGATCATTAACTTATTCCTCGAGTTGCAAGAAGAGATGGGATTGTCATTTGTGTACGTGTCTCAGCATATTGGCATTGTTAAGCATATTACTGATAAAGTGATGGTGATGCATGAAGGTGAAGTGGTCGAGTTTGGCGAGACCAACCAAGTACTGACTCATCCCGAGCATCCTATTACTCAACGACTAGTCGAAAGCCACTTTTATAAAGCGCCAAGCCATCAAACAAAATAGCTTATCAAAGATGTAATCGTGCAAATGTAAAGAAGCCTGCTTTAACGCAGGCTTCTTTATTGCATGGGTACTAATCAAAGAACTAACGGCGGCTCGCTTGTTTGCGCAGTTCAAAATCAAACTCGTCAGGAAACAATACGACCCCTTCTTCATTTTGATTTGGGAATACAACAATCGATAGCTCGTCATCCTCTAGACCAGAGGTCCAACGGCTGTGCCACTTGTTTAAAGAGATCGCCTCAGGCTCGCAATCTTCCCAATCACCATTCGCCCATTGCAAAGCAAACTCTTCGTTTGGCCATACTGGTACACAATCATCATCTTCTGTATTTAACATGACACAGCCATGTTCGTCTTTCAGAATCCAAATCTTACGATTCGCCACAATCTCTTTTACGCAGTACTTTAAACGTTGCTCTTCATTGTAGCGATTAATGGTATCCATCTGCTCTTGGGTCAGTTGCTCAGACATATTCGTCTCCTATTTCCCATAGAAAAATGCCCGCAGCTAGGCGGGCATTTAAAGTATATGCTAGAAAATTAAGCTAGCTCAGTTTGAAGCCAAGGCCAACCTTGCTTCTTACGGCTTAGCGTGTTTTCCATCATTAGCATGCCGTCTTTTTCGTGCTTAACAAGCTTCTCAGCCCACTCACCTTTGTATAGAAGACGAGTTTGAGCAGTCGTGATGTCTGTTAGCATTACAGCAGCGAACGCTAGGTTATCTTTCTCACAACGAGATTCTAGGTCTGCTTCTAGTGCTTCGATCATACCGTCAACTTGCTCAAGAGTTGCAAGTTCAACCTGACCAACCACTACGTCACGACCGTTGAATGGGTAACCTTTAAGGTCTTTCTCAACAAGCTCAGCCGCAGATAGACCTTCGATGTTTGTCTTAGCAATTAGAAGATCTTTAGTGAATGCGTCAACATCTTGTACGTCTGCGATTGCCGCTAGCTCAGCAACGGCATCTTTGTCTTTTTGTGTACAAGTTGGAGAAGCGAAGCCTACTGTGTCAGATAGAATTGCTGACATCATTAGCTTAGCGATTTGTGGAGTAATCGCGTGACCTTCAATCTTGAACATGTTGAATAGAACAGTGTTGGTACAACCAACAGGCCAGATCCATGCTTCCATTGGGTTTACTGTCATCACGTCACCTAGGCGGTGGTGGTCAACAATACCCGCAATTTCAGCTTCTGCGATATCGTCTGGTGCTTGTGCTAGATCTGAGTAATCTACTAGCCAAACGGTCTCACCCGCAACTGATGTGCGAAGCTCAGGAACTTCAGCGCCAGCAACTTCTAGGATGTGCTGAGTTTCACGGTTGATTTCGCCTTGGCGAATTGGCATAGCTTCAACGCCACGCGCTTTTAGAAGTTCAGTTGCAACGAGTGCACTACAAATACTGTCACTGTCTGGGTTCTTATGACCTACAACTAGAATCATGTTTCTTCCTATTCAAGTCAATTTTATACGCCGCCTAATACAGTTAATTAGGGCGTGTTTGCTCACAAAGGCCGATACTTTACCTGATTTCAGAGAGTTTGACACGAAGAAAAGTTCACAATGCTATTGCGAATAAATCTCATTTACATATAATGATAATTATTCCTATTTGCATTTGAGTAAACGATGAACGCGACCCAATTTTTACACTCTGCACAACAGTTGTTTCAGCCTACTCAGTTTCGTTTAGCTTATAAGCGATTGCTGATCCCTATCGTCATGCTCATTTTGCTAGGCAATGAAAATACACGTGACGTTGCCGTACAGACGCTATCCGACTCATTCTGGGCAGTGTCATGCTATGTTGCTGCCACATTGGCTATTTATCATTATCTTTCAAACTTTATGTCGAAAACCAATCGAATTACCGAGCTCTACCATCGCTCGCGTAATCATCAGGTTTTCTTTGCTTCTTTATTGGGTGCTTTGCCTGGCTGTGGTGGCGCTATTGTTGTGACAACGCAATTTATTAGTGGCCGAGTGGGATTTGGTGCGATTGTCGCGGTACTTACTTCAACAATGGGTGACGCTGCCTTTTTACTTCTGGCCGCCAAACCAAGTGTTGGATTAGGCGTGGTTGGATTAGGCATTATCGTGGGTACTCTTTCAGGGTTAGTCGTTAATGCTTTTCATGCTGATAACTTTCTGCGACCAGAACCAAAAGAAGCACCTCAGACACATGCTTGTTGCCAACACCAGACAGACCGACATACACCCCTTGAACAACGTGCAATCAATCTACAAGGCGCATTTTGGAAATGGCTTATTGTGCCTGCTAGTGTCGTTGCTGTGTTAATGTCTTTCCAAATCGATATTAATCAGTTGCTATCTTTGAAAGCCAACACCATTGAATGGCTGGGCGCTATCTTTGCAGTGATCACAATGTCGTTGTGGGCGATGACAAAAGAGCTCGGCGATTATCAGTCAACAGTCTCTGAAGATGAAAAAATTGTGGACTCGCACCCAATTCAAAAAGCGGCTCAAGACACAAACTTCGTCAGTGCTTGGGTGATCGTGGCGTTTCTGGCGTTTGAACTGACGACCTATTTTTCTGGACTCGACCTTGTAGAAACCTTTTCTCATTGGGGGATATGGATGCCATTAGCTGGCTTAGCCATTGGTATGCTACCTGGTTGTGGTCCGCAAATTTTAGTCACTAGCCTGTACATCTCTGGTGCAGCGCCACTTTCTGCGCAACTGGCCAATGCGATTTCTAACGATGGTGACGCCCTATTCCCCGCCATTGCAATGGCACCGAAAGCTGCTTTGGTCGCGACTATTTACTCGTCCATTCCTGCGTTTATTGTTGGATACGGGTATTACTTTTTATTCGAGTTCTAACGCCCAGAGCATCAAAACGAGAAAGGAGCCGCAATAGGCTCCTTTCTTGATCTTGGTATTGGGCGATTTACTTCACGTTATGCTGTAACGATCGCTTTCGCATTGAGCCCTTTATCAACGCTCACCATTAACAACTGGCAAGGTTCTTGGTTTAGCTTTTCCCCTGTCCAGTAATCATACCAGTCCACCGGTTGATCAGACGTCAGCGTAAATTCCATCGCTCCGTAACTCGCATAATTAAACAAACAATGGAGGTCATTCTTCGTCGTTAGTTTTAAAAACGCGTGATTTAAACTCAAAGCGGTAAACTTTGCAGATTGTTGGTTACGTTGTTGACGTAACATGAGCTTAGACAGTGTCTTCTTAGCAAACGGCGTAATCTCAGGGAGCGGGTCACCAGACAGCAGCAAACCACCACTCGCTAATAACACCGTGCGATGAAATTCATACTCTTCTCTGGATGCAGATTGATTAGCTAATGAAGTGAACGTGGCGCAATCCGGGTCAATTTGCCACAATTTTCGATGCTGCCAACTACGGTAAAAGGTTTCTTTGGCTATCTGCTCGAATCGACGACTATGACGCTCTACATCGTCAGAAACACGCATTGCATCCACAAGCCCCAGAGATGGCCACATTGGCGCGTTGCAACCTAAAAGCCACGCATCACCAGCGCCTTTGGCAATCGCTTCCATTCCTAAGCGATACGCCTCAACGCCTGTAATACCAGATTGTTTACGAACACCTTTTAAGGTGCCCCAATAGTTCGCGTCTAGCTTGAACAACTCAACGCCCCACTCTTGTCTCATGACAGAGACTACATTCGTCAGATGGTCTTGTACTTCTGGGTTTGAGGTATCGAGTATGTACCAAGGCGTGCATCGCCAACCACCGTATGTGACATCTTCTGCTTTAAGTAAGCCACCATCCTTGTGGCGAACAAACCAATCTGGATGCTGTTTGAAGATCTCCGACTCAGGCTGAGCAATAAAGGGCGCCATCCAAATCGCCGGCTTTTTGCCTTTTGCACGGATACTATGAATGAGCTCTTTTACGCCACCAGAAAACTTATCTGATGGGGTTAACCAATCGCCCATAAAGGCTTGATAGCCATCATCCAGAAGTACCCACTCCAGGTCTTCGAGCTTATCTTGCATGCAATCAACGTTCTGCATGATGTTTTGCTCTGTCACGTCTGCGTAGTACGCGTACCACGAACACCAACCAACAGGCGCATCTTGTGTCACACCTTGGCGAACAGGATGATGCTTTGCAATCATCTCGCCATAGGTTTGATAAAGCTCGGACAGCGATTGACCACAGAGTACCGCCACGGATTCAAGTTGATTACTTTCCCAATCCGCCACTTGAGTCAACTCACCATCAATTGCGGCTGATAAAACCCAATGCCCATCACGCAGCACAACATCAAAATAGCCTGCAAAGCGATGACATGATGTGAAGCCAAATAATGTGTAGCCCGCTGAACCTTCCACCACTAAATAGTTGTAATAACGCTTAGGTGCATCTTTAGGGTAGATTCGATAAGAAGGATTACTGTCTGGGCAGCGACCAATATCAACGGGGTGATTGATCGTTCCCGCCGTTTGCGCCAACATTTGAAAACCATCCCCAATTACGTCGGCCTCGTGCTCGTACAAAAACGGCATTTCGAATAACACTTCACGGTCCGTAAAGGTTTTATTGTGAAGACCAGCAAAAGAAAAATGTAATTGATTACCCTCGACTTCAACTTGGAAGTCATTGTTATTCACAGTGATCTCAGTGTGATTTGCTAATTGAATGCTCTGAGCCATAAAGAGTCTACTCACTTAATTATTATTGTTTAGCTTGGCGCATTATCTCCTGCTTGTCTCACCCAATTCGTTACCATCATCACGAATACCAGTCTCGTTTAACGTTATGAAGTTACTATTGAGACAACGCTCACTGAAATTTTGATAAAAAAATACCAGCCCTGAGGCTGGTATTTGGATTTATGCAAACTGCACTAATTAAGCAACTTCGATCGGACCACCAAATGAAGTGACTGGCGGCACTTTACCTGTGAACTTCTCGAAGTCTACGATACATGTGTTCGCAGAAGTCGCCTGTGCAAGCTCAGAAGAACCGATGTCTTGCGTTAGGGTGTTAGGATCACCGTAGGTACAGATTGCGCCTTCTTTCTCGTTTAGAGGACCGTACCATGCACCTTCTTCGATACGAATAACGCCACGTGGGTAGCTGTCAGTCAAAACAGCACCAGCTAACAGCTGACCACGACCGTTGAATACACGTACCAAATCACCATCTTTGATACCTTTTGCTTTGGCATCTGCTGGGTTGATGTAAACCGGCTCACGACCTTGTACCGCGTAAGTCGCGCGGAACTCTTCAGACTCACACATCTGAGAGTGCAGACGCTTATCAGGGTGGCAAGACTGCAACCAGAATGGGTATTTATCTGAACCAGGACCACCGTGTGAACGCTCTGATTTTTCGAACCACATTGGGTGCTCTTGACAGTGTTCGTAACCGTAACGGCCGATCTTACGAGACGTGATCTCGATGAAGCCAGACGGCGTACCTAGTGGATTCAGCTCAGGGTCTTTACGGAAGTCCGCATGACGAACCCAAGGTTTACCTTCACCGAAGTCTAGTACGCTCTTCTCCCAGAACTCGTTGAATTCTGGCATTTCAAACTTACCTTCGTTCGCTTTTTTACAATCGTTGTAAAGGCTTTCGATCCATTCCATCTCGCTCATACCACGAGTGTATTCTTCGCGGCGACCAAAACGCTGAGTTAGTTCACTCATGATTTGGAAGTCAGGCTTAGATTGGAACAATGGATCAACTAGGCGATGCATCGCAATCAGACCTTTGTTCGAGTATGAACCGTATACGTCGATGTCGTTACGTTCCCATTGCGTACACGCCGGTAGAACGATATCTGAGAAACGACATGTCGCAGTCCAAGCAAACTCGATCGTTACAACCGTTTGAAGCTTGCGGAACGCTTTCTTCATGCGGTTACGATCTTGATGGTGGTGCCATGGGTTACAACCCGAGATAACCATCATCTTGAAGTCTGGCAGTTTCACTTTACCGCCGTTGTAGTTGATCTCTTTGCCAGGCTCTAGCAGACAGTCGATCCAACGTGCAACAGGGATAGTACGACTGTAACCGTTAAAGTCGTTGTTGTCCCACTTCGGTTTCATACCTTGGTCAAGGTTACGAGGGAAACCACCAGGGCCCGCGAAACCAGTAGAAGGCACACCGATACTTGAGTAATGGTGACCGTAAGAGATACCACCGCCAGGTAGACCGATTTGACCAACCATTGCAGCAACCACAGCCGCTGCCCAGTATGGCTGCTCACCGTGCTCTTGACGCTGGATACACCAACCCATCAGGATCTGTGTACGACCGCTGACTAGCATGCGTGCGAATTCACGGATCTTGTCCGCTTTCACGCCACAAATCGCTGCTGCCCATTCAGGCGTCTTCTCTACTTTGTCTTTTGTCTTACCTTGAACGTATTGAATGAACTCTTCAAAGCCGAGACAGTAAGTATCAATGAACTTCTTATCGTACAGGTTTTCGTTGTACAACACGTGTGCCACAGCGAGCATGAACGCTACGTCTGTCAGCGGGTTGATGTACAAGTGATCGTTCTCTAAGTAGCGCTGAGTTTTGTTCTTCACTGGGTCTACAGATAGAACGTTGATCTCACCTTTCGCCACTTTTTCTTTTAGTTGTGCAAGGTACTTAAACGACTCATGCGTTTCACAGTTCCAACCTACTTGAAGGTTTTTCACTGGGTCGTTAGCCCAAAGAACGATGTTGTCAGAGTTTTCTAGGATCTCAGACCAAGACGTACCTTGTGCGTAAACTTCGGTTGAACCAAGTACGTAAGGCATAATGGTTTGACCTGCACCCGTCGAGTAGTCACCTACTTTCGTGATGAAGTTGCCGTGCATACCTACTGCACGTTGCATGTGCGCGGTACAGTTGTTGAATGAACCTGTTTGGTTCCAACCCGTTTGACCTGCGTGTAGCGCCCATGGACCGTAGTCTTTTTGAATACGTTCTAGTTCGCGGTAGAACAAGTCTAGCGCTTCATCCCAAGTTACTCGAATGAAACGGTTGTTACCGCGCGTATCTGCGCTGTATTTATGTTTCTTCAACCAATCTAGACGAACCATTGGGTAACGCACACGTGAAGGGCTGTAAATAATGCCCTTGATACCGTTCAACATTTCTGTTGGGTTTTTGTCTAGCTCTAGCGGCTTGATCTCTTGAACTTTACCCGCGTAGATGTGGGCGCGGAACGCGCCCCAGTGAGAACCGGTTACTTTCCAAGTACCTGTCGTCTCAACGGCATTTGCAGAGGCGGACGCCAATAAGCTAGGACCAATTACTGACGCTGCACTTGTGGTTGCTACACCTTTAAGAAAACTTCTTCGTGTAATAGCCATTTAAAATTACTCCAATCCGACGCTTATTAGTGGTGACCTTCAGCATAATCTGAAGAGTGTTTCTGTAGATACTTCAAGATCAGTGCTTCACTGTCTGTATCTAGGTTAACGAACGCCAACATACCGTCGAACATACCTGGCCAGGTGTTCGCGTCGAAGTGCGCTTCCGCAGGTTGAGTGTGACATACAGAACAATTGGTCTTGTAGGCTTCACGAGATTTTTCCCAAACAGGATTGATGTCGTTCAGCATAGACTCTTTCTTAATCCATACTTTCGCCGCTACTTTTTCCCAAGGAAGGCCTGTTAGCTCATCCACTTTTTTCTCACCAGTCGTCACAATGTTGCTGTCTGTTGCTGCTTCTTTCATCAGAGACGCAGTCGCAATGTTCTTACCGAAGTCTTCTTGAATTACACGACCAAAACCTTTTGCTTTGCGCCAACCGTCAATTTCGATCTCAACAAACTCGCCTTTGTCTTCAAGAACTTTAACGGTCGATGCAGGATTAAGAAGACCAGCTTCTTTACTGCCTTGCGCATCAAAGTAAATTGGTAGGTGACGAACGCTCACGAGTTGCTGACCAACGCCGTAATCCGTGTTAGAAGTCATACCCTCTAGATCACCCACGATACCGCCAATGCTGTCCATGCCTGCTGGTAGGTTGTGCGCAATACCCTTGTGACAGTCAACACAGCTTTGATCTTTCTCAGCGGCTTGCTTCATTTGGATACGAGCCGTAGGAGACATTTGCTCGAAATCCATCGATTCATAGTTGTGACAGTTTTTACACTCCAGAGATTTGTTTGCCGAGAAACGATCCCATTCGTGTTTAGCAAGTTCGATACGACGCTCTTCGAACACACCCGGTTCGTCGTAGTTGCCAAATACTTGTGCAAATACTTCTTTAGAAGCTTGCATCTTACGAGCGATCTTATCTGTCCAGTTATGTGGAACGTGACAATCAGGACAGGTAGCACGAACACCAGAGTGGTTTTTCCAGTGCACCGTTTCTTGCAGCTCAACGTACACGTTGTCACGCATTGTGTGACAGCTAATACAGAATTCTTCTGTGTTGGTTGCTTCTAGAGCGGTGTTAAAGCCACCCCAAAAGATAACACCAGCAATAAAGCCGCCCATAGTCAGCACACCTAGGCTGATATGTACAGCTGGGCGCGTCATGGTACGCCACAGTTTAATGATTAATGATTTCATTATTTGCTCTCTTAAAATCTTTTCAAAAGTGTGGTTATGAGCTCACTGGCTTACATGCCGTGCGCGCCTGGAGGCCCAAAGAAGAAGACTTGCAACATCCAAACGATGAACCCGTAGCCGCCAACAAAGGCCACACTCAGAATTGGGAAGAGAACAACTGCAATGAAGAGGAACGACTTCCACTCCAGGGAGCGTTTTTCACCACTCTCAATTTTATTAACATCACTCATACATTTGCCTATTTTGTATCTAGTGTTATTGAAAAGCCCGCGTAACCAAGCTTAAGTTTTT
>NZ_JAWOTB010000005.1:0-111376 GCF_033338655.1 Vibrio sp. Vb1729
GCTCGACTTGCATGTGTTAGGCCTGCCGCCAGCGTTCAATCTGAGCCATGATCAAACTCTTCAATTTAAGATTTTGTTCGGCTCAATGAATACTGAACATTACATAAGTAATGTTTGAATTGACTGTGCTGAATCCGAAGATTCAATGGTCACTTCGTATCATTGAAACCTAATTTGAAGCCTAAGCTTCTAATTGGATTATCATCAACGAGTGCCCACACAGATTGATAGGTTTATATTTTTAAAGAGCACACTTCGAAGTTCTCTTCAAAGTGGACGGCTATTTTAGCTAGATAACTTATCGTGTCAAACACTTTTTTAAGTTATTTATCTGCGAGTTAATTTTAACTCACTAACCGTAGTTGTTTAGGTTCCGCTTCACTTGCTTTCCCGTGACAACGGAGGCGCATTATAGGGAGTTCATTAAAGAACACAAGTGCATTTTTTAAAAAAACTCACCTTTTTAGTTTATTCGTATAGAAAACAGACAAAAGACTCTAAAAAACTATAGAAAAGGGGCCAAACGGCCCCTTTAGTGTGATTTTTATCTCAATTTTACTGTATCCATACAATTATTGATGAGCACAAATTTGGTCATTAGTAACAATTAGCTGCACTGTCTTGTCTGGAACGATTTCACCAGAAAGAATTGATTTGGCTAACGGGTTCTCGACATTCTGCTGAATTGCACGTTTTAAAGGACGCGCACCATACACAGGATCGAAACCAACTTGAGCGATCAAATCGAGCGCTTTGTCGGAAACTTCTAGTTGATAGCCTTTCTCCTCTAGTCGTTTCGCCAAACGTTCCAATTGAATAGAAGCAATGGACTTAATGTGTTCTTGACCAAGTGGATGGAACACCACGATTTCGTCAACACGGTTCAAGAACTCTGGGCGGAAGTGTTTGCTAACCACATCCATCACTTCACTCTTGATACCTTGATAGTCTAATGTTGCGAAATTCTCTTGGATACGAGATGAACCCAAGTTAGATGTCATGATCACAACCGTATTACGGAAGTCAACAGTACGACCTTGACCATCCGTTAAACGCCCATCATCGAGAACTTGCAGCAGAATGTTAAATACATCCGGATGCGCTTTCTCTACTTCGTCTAACAAAATTACCGAATACGGCTTGCGACGAACCGCTTCAGTTAAGTAACCACCCTCTTCATATCCGACATAGCCTGGAGGTGCACCAACCAACCTTGCCACTGAGTGTTTCTCCATGAACTCAGACATATCGATACGGACCATCGCATCTTCACTGTCGAACATAAAGCTCGCAAGTGTCTTACAAAGCTCTGTTTTGCCCACACCAGTTGGACCTAAAAATAAGAAGGAGCCAATTGGTCGGTTTGGATCAGAAAGCCCAGCTCGACTACGACGAATGGCATTCGATACAACAGAGACCGCTTCGCTTTGCCCTACCACACGATTATGCAGCACGTCTTCCATACGAAGTAGTTTCTCTTTTTCCGCTTCTAGCATCTTGGATACCGGAATGCCGGTTTGCTTAGAAAGTACTTCTGCAATCTCGTTGTCGGTTACTTTATTACGCAATAGCGTCATTTCCTGCATTTCAGCTTGGGTTGCAAGATCTAACTGCTTCTCAAGTTCAGGAATACGACCATATTGAAGCTCCGACATACGGTTTAGATCGCCAGCACGGCGAGCAAACTCCATGTCCATACGAGCTTGTTCAAGCTCAGACTTAATATGTTGAGTGCCAGAAAGAGCTGCTTTTTCTGTATTCCAAACCTCTTCTAGTTCAGCGTACTCACGTTCTTTTTCATTGAGTTCTTCATTAAGCGCTTTCAAACGCTTTTCACTCGCTTCATCGTGCTCGTTACTTAGTGCTTGCTGCTCAATTTTGAGTTGGATGATTTTACGCTCAAGCTTATCCAAGGACTCCGGCTTAGAGTCAATTTGTAAACGAATGCTTGAAGCCGCTTCGTCGATTAAGTCGATCGCTTTATCCGGCAACTGACGGTCGGAGACATAGCGATGTGACAAGCTCGCCGCAGCAACAATCGCTGGGTCAGTAATTTCGACGTGATGATGAAGCTCATAACGCTCCTTCAAGCCACGTAAAATCGCCACGGTATCCTCAACGGTCGGCTCATCCACCAGCACTTTTTGGAAACGACGTTCTAATGCTGCATCTTTTTCGATGTACTGACGATATTCATCCAATGTTGTTGCGCCAACACAGTGCAGCTCACCACGAGCTAATGCCGGTTTTAGCATGTTGCCCGCATCCATTGAGCCTTCACCTTTACCAGCACCGACCATAGTGTGTAGTTCATCAATGAAGAGGATGACGTTGCCTTCTTCTTTAGCAAGTTCATTCAATACTGATTTTAAACGCTCTTCAAATTCCCCACGGTATTTCGCGCCAGCAACCAGTGCGCCCATATCCAGTGATAGCACACGGCGACCACGCAGACCTTCAGGTACTTCATTGTTAACTATGCGCTGCGCTAAGCCTTCAACAATTGCTGTCTTACCTACGCCTGGTTCACCGATAATCACAGGGTTGTTTTTAGTACGACGCTGCAATACCTGGATAGTACGACGGATTTCATCATCACGGCCGATAACCGGATCCAATTTACCTTGCTCTGCACGTTCGGTAAGGTCTATGGTGAACTTTTCCAATGCTTGACGAAGCTCTTCTGCATTCGGATCATTGACCTTTTGACCACCTCTGATCTTTTCGATTGCCTGGCTGACTTTTTGCTCTGTTAAGCCGATCTCTTTGAGCAATTGCCCCAATGGTCCGCGATCTTCTAAAGCGGCAAGCAGGAAGACTTCAGACGAGATATAGGAGTCTTGACGCTTTTGCGCCACTTTGTCACACAGGTTAAACAATGTGCCCATCGAGCTAGAGAGCTGAACATCCCCACCGATGCCACTGACTTTTGGTAATCGATCTAACATTTCACTCAATTTAGAGCGTAAATGCGTTACGTCCACATCCAGCATAGTAAGCAATGGACGAATTGGACTGCCATTTTGATCAAGCAAAGCCACCATGAGGTGAACTGGCTCGATATATTGATGATCGCGCCCTAACGCTAGTGATTGAGCATCAGAGATAGCGATTTGAAACTTACTTGTGAATCGATCAAGACGCATATCTACCTTCCTAACCTCAACTAAAGGAAATTCTTTTGACAGTTAGAAAGATGGATACTCGGGTGGGGAATTTCAAGGGAGTGAATGAATAAAGATAGCTTTGCAAAAATAGTAGTATGCATCTTAGCACTTTGGTGCTTATAGCTAGTCTTCGATCCAAATAAAGGTTGCTTGTCGACCAGTCTTACCATCACGGCGATAAGAGTAAAAAGAGGCTTTATCTTGGTAAGTACAAAGTCCAGAATCAAACACTTGTGTCACACCAGCCCGGTTTAGACGTTGCGTTGCCAGCACCGACATGTCAGCAAACCATTTACCGTCGATATCGCGTGGAGCAAATGCTTGATTCGCCTGTGAATCAAAATCAACAAAAGCTTGCAGAACATCTTCACCCACTTCGAAGGCTTGAGGGCCAATGGCGGGGCCAAGCCACGCTATCACTTCACCAGAAAACAACGCTAACGCATTTTCGACAATGCCATTTGCTAAGCCGCGCCAACCTGCGTGAACAGCGGCTACTTGCGTACCTTGTGTATTAGTCAATAATACAGGTAAACAATCGGCGGTCATCGCTGAACAAATAACATGGCTTGAAGAAGTAAATACACCATCCGCATCAAGCACCTGTGTTGTTGGTTCATTTGCTTGAGCCACAACGGTTGAATGCGTTTGGTTTAACCAGATTGGCGCATTTGGCATGCTTGCCTGTTGCGCCAACCAAGCTCGGTTCTTCTCTACTAAAGACAAATCATCCCCAACGTGAGCACCTAAATTTAGCCCTTGGTAAGGGCCTGTCGAAAATCCGCCTATGCGTGTTGAGGCGAAAGCTTTGACATTTTTAGGCGCTGGCCAATTCGGAATGATTCTCTTCATATTAGAACTCTTCCGGTAAGCCGTGCTCTTCTGTATCTTGACGAAGCGCTTCAGTCATCACAACCATGTCATCAGGCACTGGAGCATGAAACTCAAGAACTTCGCCCGTAATTGGGTGCTCAAAGCGCAGCATTACTGCGTGCAATGCTTGGCGATCGAAACCCCGGATCATTGCCGTTAGCTCTTCAGACGCACCTGTCGGGATGCGAGCACGTCCACCATATGCAATATCACCGAGCAACGGATGCTGAAGGTAAGACATGTGCACACGAATCTGGTGCGTACGACCCGTTTCTAGACGCAAGCGAATACGCGTGTGTTCGCGGAAGCGTTCAGCAACACGGTAGTGCGTTACTGCTGGTTTGCCCATTGGTGCTACCGCCATAAGCGTGCGCTTAGTAGAGTGACGACCAATCGGTTGATCCACTTTACCGCCCGCAGTCATACGACCAATAGCGATCGCTTCGTACTCACGAGTAATATTACGTTTTTGCAGTGCGCGAACCAGACGAGTTTGTGCAGGAACAGTTTTCGCCACCACCATCAAACCCGTTGTGTCTTTATCCAAACGGTGCACGATACCTGCACGAGGTACTTCTGCAATATCAGGGTAATGATGCAACAACGCATTAAGTACAGTGCCATCAGGCGTACCAGCGCCCGGATGAACCACAAAGTCACGAGGTTTGTTGATAACGATAATATCTTCATCTTCATAGACGATATCTAGCGGGATATCTTGCGCTTCCCAGCGTTCTTCATCTTCTAACTCGGCTTGCAATGTAATTTCCTCGCCACCCATTACTTTGGTACGAGGTTTAGTGACAACTTCACCATCAACTTGAACTTTCCCATCAAGCAGCCACTCTTTTAGGCGCGAGCGAGAGAAGTCCGCGAATAATTCGGCGATAGCTTGGTCTAAACGTTGACCTAACTGGCTATCTTTTACGGTATTTGTTAATACAATCTGCTGAGCCATATCGAACTTTTTTAAAAACTGTGAGACTAATGCTCACGACTGTGAAAAAATAGACTATTACGTCATTGTATCTGTTACTGGAAAGAAAGTAACGGCAGCTTAAGAAATATTTAGATTCAAGGAACAGACTCCTGATATGAAACGTCAGACTTTAACAGGCCTTTTAGCGGTATCCCTTCTGTTTGGATGTGCAAGCAAAGAAGAAATCGTTCCTGATGTGCCGCCTTCGGAACTGTATGCAGACGCACAGATTTCTCTTCAAAGTGGTAATTGGCTTTCTGCAATTGAGAAACTGGAAGCATTAGACTCACGTTACCCATTCGGTGCCTACTCTGAACAGGTGCAGCTTGACCTAATCTATGCGTACTACAAAAACGACGACCTTGCTTTGGGCTTGGCAACCATTTCTCGCTTTATGCGTTTAAACCCAACCCATGAAAAGATGGATTGGGTGCTGTACATGCGAGGTCTAAGCCACATGGCGCAAGATCGTAACTTTATGCATGATTTATTCAGCGTAGATCGAAGCGATCGCGATCCTGAACCGGTAAAAAAAGCGTTTGATGACTTCAAAAAACTACTTCAACGCTACCCGAATAGCCCATATGCAGAAGATTCACAAAAACGTATGGTTGCGCTGAAAAACCGTCTAGCGAACTATGATTTAGCGACTGCTGACTTCTACCTTCGCCGTGAAGCTTGGGTCGCTGCTATTAATCGCAGCCAAGAGCTACAAAAAGCGTATCCAGACACAGAAGCTGCACGTAAGTCACTGACTATCCAGCTAGAGGCCTACAAGCAACTTGGTTTGGAAGACGCCGTAGCAAGAACTGAAAAGCTTATAGAGCTCAACCCTGTGAAGTAATTGAACTTGCTTTAAACTGAACCGCCACCGTTTTTACCGTGGCGGTTTTTTATTACTCTCAATAGTGTATTCAGCCCTTTCTTGATGATCTTCCTAGCTCCACATATGCTTAAAGTTCTCCTCCCCCCTTTATAAAAAGGATGTGAACGTGACGATATCTAAGCTTTGCGCAGTTATGCTGCTCCTATTGTCTACTTCCGTTTGCGCACTGCAAATCTCGCCGCTCAAACAGCCTCCTTATACCGGAGACCTCGATGTCATCAAGGAGAAGAATGTACTGCGCGTCTTAGTTTCTGCTGATTTAGGCTTTTACTACATTGAGGGCGGCACACCAAAAGGCATAGGCGCGGAATTGCTGGCGCATTTCGAAAAAGACCTTCGTAAACTCAAACCAAAACTTAACGTACAAATTATTCCTGTTGCCCGCGACCAGCTACTGCCAGCTTTAGAAAACGGTTCAGGTGACTTAGTTGTCGCCAACCTGACTATTACCGACACGCGCAAACAGAAAGTGGAGTTCAGTTCACCCATTCTCACTGACATTCATGAGTGGGTAGTGACAAACAAAAGCACACCAACGATGACGAAAATCGAACAACTGAGCGGCAAAGAGATTTGGGTGCGCGCCAGCTCTAGCTACTTTGAAAGCATTCAGACACTAAATAAGAAACTAAACAAAAAAGGCTTACCGCCTGTTATCGTGCACTTTATTGAAGAAACACTTCAAGATTATGAGCTGGTCGGAATGCTCAACAATGGTTACGTCAGAGCCATTGTTCTCGATAGCCATAAAGCCAAGCTTTGGCTGAAAGTGATGGATGATATTCGGGTGCATAAAAAAATCCCTATCCGCAAAAATGGCAAAATTGCTTGGGCAATGCGAGAAAATAGTCCCAAATTAAAAGCCGTCGTGAATAAGTTCATCCAGAAGTCTCGCTCTGGGACACTACTCGGTAACGTTATTTACGGTAAATACATCGATAACACGGGATGGTTGAACAGAGCTCTTAACCCTAAGAAAATTGCTCAACTAGAAAAACTCGCGGCGCTATTTTCACGCTATGGTGAGAAATACGATATCGACTATTTACTGATCGCTGCAATCGCTTACAAGGAATCAGGATTTAATAACGACCTAGTTGGAAGCCGAGGTGCCGTTGGCATAATGCAAGTCCTACCCAGCACCGCTCAAGATCCGAATATCAATATCAAAAATGTTCGACAATTAGAAAACAACATTCATGCTGGAGTGAAATACTTAGCTTTTTTGCGTAAGCAGTACTTCAGTGATCCTGATATTACTGCACAAAATAAACTCTACTTTACATTGGCGGCTTACAATGCGGGCCCCGGCAATGTAGAGCGTATTCGTAAGCGTGCAGCCCAACAAGGTTACGATCCTAATGTTTGGTTTAATAACGTGGAAGTCGTTATGCGGAAAAGTTTAAGCTCAACGGTTGGGTACGTCACAAGCATTAATCGCTACTACATAATATACAAACAACTAGAAAGTTTGGACCAAGTCAAAAGTTTAGAAGGGGTTTCACTAGCCCCAAAAGACCCCATTTTCATGATACCGCTACGAAAAGTCAGCCAAATGCCAGACAGTAAAAAGCCGCTTGTACAGCAAGCGGCTTTTTAAATGGATTCATTGGAGAGACTCAGTGATCGTCATCACACCTTACGTGTAGTTAAATTTTAACCACCTCAAATATTAGGCCGTAAAACTTCCCTAAAAACGAGGCCGTTTTCAGCTGAGTACTCTATCCAATCTACGGATTTACTAACCGATAACAAGCAATTTCACGATAAATCTCAGAAGTTCTTGAGTGAGATCACATTCATTTTTCATCATAAAAAACCCGAGCAAAATAATGATCTGAATCACATTTTTTTATGCTTAAAGCGGTAATCTGAACTCAACCCATGAGGGATGCAACAGAGGAAAAACACTTATGACAATGAATATCACTGGCAAAAACATCGAAATCACCTCTGCAATCCGAGCTCATATTGAGAGCAAATTTAAAAAACTGGAGAAATGGCAAGTAGACCTAATTGGTTGCCAAGCAACTTTCAGTGAGGAACCAAACAAACAGAAGAAATTCGAAGCGGTTATCAAAGTTCCTAAAGGCCAGCTCATTGCCTCAGCAACTCACGAAGATCTTTACGCAGCTATCAACGAAGTGGAGCAAAAACTAGAACGACAATTGAACAAGCTGACCCACAAACCTGAAGCTCGACGTGCAAGTAAGCCTGAGCTAGTGGAAGAAGAAGAGTAAACTGAACAGATTGAGGAAATAGCGCCGAAAGGCGCTATTTTTTTGCTTGACGCTCTCCCCAGCCTTGCTTATTGTGTTTAAACACTCATAAATTAAGCACTATTTATGCATTTAACCTCACTGTTTATTTTTGACTTCTTTTTCCTCCCATAGTTGGAGGGGCGAACTCGTTTGTGAAAGAAAAGTCAAAAACAAACAGAAAGCCTCCCAAATCGGGAGGCTTTTTTATAAGGAAAGAATTGATGACTGACCAACCTATTTCCCTCGAAGAAATTCGTTTACGCTTGAATGAGTTGGATGACCAACTTCTCAGCTTATTGTCTGAGCGCCGTAAACTCAGCATTGAAGTAGCCAAAAGCAAAGTACAAACCTCAAAGCCTGTTCGCGACGCCGTCCGTGAACAGCAATTATTGGTCAAGCTGATTTCTAATGGCCAAGATAAATACGAACTTGACGCGCAGTACATCACCAAGCTTTTCCATACCATCATTGAAGACTCAGTTCTGCTTCAACAAAGTTATCTGCAAAATCTCGTTAACCCACAGCAAAGCCGTAAGCCACTTGCTCGCGTCGCTTTTTTAGGAGCCAAAGGCTCTTATTCGCACTTGGCAAGTCGCGAATACTTCAGTCGTAAAAATACGGAGCTTATCGAGCTCAACTGCGAGCACTTTAAAGAAGTGACTCAAACGGTTGAATCTGGCCATGCTGATTATGGCGTTCTGCCAATCGAAAACACCAGCTCAGGCTCTATTAATGAAGTGTATGACTTACTACAACACACGACGCTTTACATCGTTGGAGAGCTAACTCAACCAATCGAACACTGCTTGGTTGCGAAAAAAGACATTCGTCTGGAAGATATTAAAACGCTGTATTCTCACCCTCAGCCACACCAACAGTGCAGTGAGTTTTTAAGCCGTATGAAAGGGGTAAAGCTGGAGTCCTGCGCGAGCACAGCAGATGCAATGCAGAAAGTCCAAGAGATGGATCGTGATGATGTGGCTGCAATTGGTAGTGCATCAAGCGGTAAGCTATATGGCTTGCAAGCAATTCAAGGCAACATCGCAAACCAAACCGAAAACCATACTCGCTTTATCGTGGTTGCTCGTAAACCGGTTGAAGTTTCTACTCAGATTCCAGCAAAAACCACATTGATCATGTCGACCTCCCAAGAGGCAGGTTCATTGGTTGAAACACTATTAGTGCTGCAACGTTACGGCATCAATATGACCAAGCTGGAATCACGCCCAATTATGGGGAACCCGTGGGAAGAGATGTTCTACGTAGACTTGACATCACATCTTGCTTCGACAGAAATGCAACAGGCACTTGAAGAGCTGACAAAAATCACTAAGCACTTGAAAGTATTAGGCTGTTACCCGAGTGAGAACGTAAAGCCTACGCAAGTAAAATTGAGTTAATAGACACCAGTGAGTAAAAAGATCATGGCAACCCAAAAAGTCGTAATCGCATCGCTAAACCCAGCCAAAATTAATGCAGTTCAAAGTGCATTTCGTAATGCATTTCCGCATCAAGAATTCAACTTCGTTGGCATCAGTGTACCGAGTGAGGTCGCAGATCAGCCCATGACGAATGAAGAAACTCATCGTGGTGCGCTAAACCGCGTTAAAAACGCAAAAGTAGAGATGCCAAACGCGGATTACTATGTCGGTCTCGAAGCGGGAATTGAAGCAAACGTGACGTTTGCTTGGATGGTGGTTGAATCAGAGACTCACCGCGGTGAATCTCGTTCTGCAAGCTTAATGTTGCCGCCAAAAGTCTTGGAAAAACTCAAGGATGCGAATGAATTGGGAGATGTAATGGACGAAGTGTTTGGTACTGATAACATCAAACAGAAAGGTGGCGCTATTAGCCTGCTAACCCAAAACCAGCTAACTCGAAGCTCGGTCTATCACCAAGCCTTGATTCTGGCTTTAATTCCATTCACAAACCCTGAGCACTTTCCTTCAAATTTATAACACTCAGCCTATTCTCTAGATACGCAAAAGGGCGGATATTTCCGCCCTTTGTAATACGTTATCTTAGTCACTTGTAACACCAAGGCCTAAAAGCAAATTGGATATACTGTCTACTTAGATACCGCAACTTGTTCTAACAAGACTTTCAACTTGTCTTTTTCTTCATCAGATTTCGACTTTAGTTCGTTAGAGCCACGAGTAATGGTGGCAATGCCCACACCAAGCATCTGACTGATCTGACGTTGAGATAATTCTCCTTTAAGAAGTTCGTTAATTATATTAACGCGTGATATTAATGACTCTCTCTCATCACGTGACATCAGCATAGTTAACAGCATGTCATCTTGCTGGGTGCCCATACTTGTTCGAATTAGCTCAATAATCTGTTGCCAGTCTTTGTACTCGGGTTCGTGCGACATCAAGTTACCTCACTCAATACTTGGTATTGATCTCATGTTGATTCAAGAACGCGCCATCGATACCCAAAAGATCACGATAGTATGTTTCAAACATCAAGATGTTTTGTACATAACCGCGCGTCTCTTTAAATGGAATTGCCTCAATAAAGGCATAAGCATCCACTTTTCCTTGGGTACGCTCTCGCCACGTTTTTACTCTGTTAGGACCTGCATTATAAGCAGCAAGAGCAAAAATACGATTATTATCGTAATCCTCTAATAAACCTTGCAAATAATGGCTACCAATTTCGATATTTTTTCCTACATTGTAGAGATCCTGCGTACCTTGATAACTCAACTTATATTTACGTGCCGTGTACTTCGCCGTCGCAGGCATGATCTGCATAAGACCACGAGCGCCAACTGGAGAGCGGGCTTCAACATCTAACGCACTTTCCTGTCGAGCGAGAGACATCATCGTGACGGGATCAATGTTGTGCTTTTTCGCATAAAAGTTAAACCACCAGCGGTGTGCTATTGGGAACCTAAGTTCGATATTATCCCACATCTGCGCTTGAATACTCGCGGTCACCGTTAGGTGATGCCAACGTTTAAATGATGCATAAGCCGCCAACATCGCCTTTTCATCTTTTCCTACGCGGCGCAGTAAGTGTGCCCATTCACTCTTCGCTGCTGCGATTTTATCCGTCGCGATCAACTCTTCGATACGAGCTAACGAGTCTTGATAGGGTTGAACAACTTTCTTATCCAACTTAACCGTATGCGTTGGGTATTTGATTGATTGTCCGATTGCATTGGCGGCAGCCACACTGTAGAAGTTTCGTTGCCCAAGCAGAGTTGCTAAACGCTGTTTCCCCGCGATGTCATCACCTAACGCTATTTCACTTCTTCCAAGCCAATATTGCCAGCGTAGCGTGGCTTGTTCTTCTTTATTTAGAACAGCAATCCACTCTTGTACGCCTTTCCAATCTGCATTTTGAATCGCTAAGCGGATACGTGTTTCAATCAACGGTAAGTACTGACTGGTTTTCGTTTTATCATCGCGCCATTTAGCTAATGACTCAGACTCCGTACGAGTCAATCGAAATGCAATATAGTCGGCAAGTTCTTGCGCTTTTTCTGGAGAAAACTTCTGTCCTTTAATGACAGCATCGTACGCACCTTGAGCTTGGCTAGTGTTCATACGAGCCAACTTTTCTAACGCATATTCACTTTGCGCTCGATTAAAATCATTCGCAGGTTTTTTCTTCGCGAATTCCGCAACACTTGAAGGATTATCAAACAACGCTTTCATTTCTTTGGCTTGTTGCTTTGCCTGCGCTGATTTAGGCAGTTTGAGCAAGTAACTCATCAAACCGCCATTACGAGCATCAAACGCCAGTAACATACGCTGTAGAATCAGTTCATCGGTACGCTCACCCGCCTTGTCCCATGCTTCAAATAATGGGTCACACTCATCAGCAATGCTGATGCCACGTAACCACATATGTTCAGCCCCTTTAAACGCCGCGACTTTCTTGCCTTGCTTTAATTGAGCGACGTAGAAAATACATTGGTAACGCTCACCACTAGGAATGACTTTTTGAAACTCAGTAATGGTTTTCCAATCTTTTTGCTTATAAAGATGATTGAGGTATGGAGCGCGAACTCGACGAGAAAATGGAAAAGACTCGTGCTCAGAAATAAACTCGTTCACCTGTTGTGGTGACTTTTCCGGTAACTGTCTAATAAAAGTGCGGTAATCCACATAAGGCGTTAGTGGATAGTCAGAAATTTTAGGACGAATCGAAAGGTATCCGTCGATGTCATTTTTATCTAATAAATCTTGAGCTTGCTCATATACTTCGCGCTGCTTTTCCAAACTCAGCGCGGCATTAGCACTCAAACTCATAGCACACAACGCGGCGGCGCAGCATACGTTTTTAGCCAATTCAGATACGTTGAATCTCATTTGTGTCATTTTCCCCAGACATATACTGCCCTAAAGCCTAGTTTTGTTAGAGTTCATGTGATGTTAAGGCAATTTTCACACATGCATCTATTTACACAGAATGCAGATGTCCATGTAAAGCAACTTAGTGTATTAAAAATTGTACTCGTCAAACTTTTAAGACGATGGAGACAAAGCGTTTCTAACTCACATAGAAAACACTTCGTCATTCTTAACGAATAACAAAAGTGTATACCCTAACCGTGTAAGTTTCCGGTCAGCTCAAAATAAGAAATCCATTCGTTAGGGAAATTCTTGCAATGCGGTAACAAAAACAAAGCACTTGGTATAAAATGATGGGTTTGAATGACAGTTAATTTAGGAACGATCGGCAATGGCTGAATACGTATATACCATGTCGCGGGTGAGCAAAATTGTGCCACCTAAGCGTCAAATTCTTAAAGACATCTCTCTGAGCTTCTTCCCTGGTGCGAAAATCGGTGTTTTAGGTCTGAACGGTGCAGGTAAATCCACACTGCTACGTATCATGGCAGGTATCGACACGGATATCGACGGTGAAGCGCGTCCACAACCTGGTCTAAACGTAGGTTACCTACCTCAGGAACCAGTATTAGACGAATCAAAAACCGTTCGTGAAGTTGTTGAAGAAGCGGTTGCTGACGTTGCTGACGCTCTGAAACGTTTGGACGCAGTCTACGCAGCATACGCTGAACCAGATGCAGACTTCGACGCACTTGCAAAAGAGCAAGGCGAGCTAGAAGCCCTTATCCAAGCGAAAGATGGCCACAACCTAGAAAATGCGCTTGAGCGTGCGGCAAACGCACTTCGTTTACCTGAATGGGACCAAAAAATTGCGCACCTATCAGGTGGTGAACGCCGCCGTGTGGCTATTTGTCGCTTGCTACTTTCTAAGCCAGACATGCTACTGCTTGATGAACCTACCAACCACCTAGATGCAGAATCAGTGGCTTGGCTAGAGCGCTTCTTAGTGGATTACACTGGTACCGTAGTAGCCATCACCCACGACCGTTACTTCCTAGATAACGCTGCGGGCTGGATCTTAGAACTGGACCGTGGTGAAGGTATCCCATGGGAAGGCAACTACACCTCATGGCTGGAGCAAAAAGACGCTCGTCTACAACAAGAAGCCTCCCAAGAGAGTGCTCGCCAAAAGACTATCGAGAAAGAGCTTGAGTGGGTACGTAAAAACCCTAAAGGTCGTCAAGCGAAGTCAAAAGCACGTATGGCTCGCTTTGAAGAACTGCAAAGCTCTGATCATCAAAAACGTAATGAAACCAATGAACTATTTATCCCACCAGGTGAGCGTCTAGGTGATAAGGTTATTGAAGTGAAGAACCTGACCAAGTCATTTGACGGTCGAGTTCTAATTGATGACCTGTCATTCAGCATCCCTAAAGGTGCAATTGTTGGTATCATCGGTGCTAACGGCGCAGGTAAATCGACGCTATTCAAGATGTTAAGTGGTACTGAACAACCAGACTCGGGCACAATTGAGATGGGCGATACAGTAAAACTAGCATCTGTCGATCAGTTCCGTGACAGCATGGACGATTCTAAAACCGTATTCCAAGAGATCTCTGAAGGTGCTGATATCATTAAGATCAACAACTTCGAAATCCCAGCTCGTGCATACTGTTCACGCTTTAACTTTAAAGGCAGTGACCAACAAAAGATTATTGGTGAACTATCGGGGGGTGAGCGTAACCGTGTCCACCTTGCGAAGCTTCTTAAAGCGGGCGGCAACGTGTTGCTACTCGACGAACCAACCAACGACCTTGACGTTGAAACACTGCGTGCTCTAGAAGAAGCATTACTAGAGTTCCCTGGTTGTGCAATGGTTATCTCGCACGACCGCTGGTTCCTTGACCGTATCGCAACCCACATCATTGACTACCGTGACGAAGGCCAAGTTAACTTCTACGAAGGTAACTACACAGAGTACATGGATTGGTTGAAGAAAACATTGGGTCCTGAAGCCGCAGAACCACACCGTATCAAATACAAGCGTATTGCGAAGTAATCGCAACCCACAAAGTTTGATTGTAATTTGTACAAAGGCCGCTATCATAGCGGCCTTTGTTTTCTTTGTTATAAAAAGAGCTCATTAGCCCGTCTCGTTCGTTAAGAACATGACATAGCACTTACGTCACTCTGTAGCGACCTCGACACTTTTCAAACAACAATCGAACATTTTTTGTTCGTATTGATATACTATTCAATTCTGTTTGACGACCTGACGAGAATATTCATATGACAGAGAGACGACGCTTTTCACGTATTCTCCATCAAGCTCCAGCTAAGATAGAACAACGTGACTTGGTAATTGAAGCTAGGATTCAAGATCTTTCCTTGCATGGTTTACTCATGAAAGTGGAAGAGACTGAGGCTTTGGATCCAACCCTTCCAGTCCATGTGACTTTTTCATTTGATCAATCCGAACAAGTGATTACGTTAAAAGCGCAAATTGTGAATGTCTCTAAGTGTGAGGTGAGGTTGAAGATCGCTAAGATAGACATCGAAAGCATTAGCCAACTAAAACGATTTATAGAATTGAATGTAGGCAATAACGACCTTCTGAATCGAGAGTTAGAGCACCTCTCTGGTTTTTAGGAGAAAAATAAATGAACGCCTATTTAAGTAACAATAACTATGTCTAAAAAAATCATCATGCAGATCCCGACGAAAGACGGCGATCAGCAGTTCTATTTGGGCCGCAGTTCGGTCCTAGCAGTATTTGCTTCAGTATTGGCATTACCCGCCGTCGTTTGTGGCGCGTGGTACCTTAATCAGCAGCAGATGCACAATAAAGACGAACTAACACAAATCATCGCCAAACTGGAAAGTGAAAAGGCCGAAGTGACGGCTCTTTACGAAGAGCAGCTTGATACCAATCATTCACTTTCCCAGTCTTTGACTGACAAAAACAATCAAATTCAGCTATTGGGCAAACGGGTATTCGACGTTGAATCGGTTTTAGGTCTCGCAGACGAAGAGTTGATGATCGATGAGAACAGCATGGGGTTAGAGGAGCGAATTGACGCAGCCGCTATCGATTCTGCTGTTCGAGCGACGATGTTCCGTTTGATACCAAATGACAGTCCAGTCACATACCAACGTATTTCTTCTTCTTACGGCAGTCGTATTAATCCGATTTCAGGTAAGAGACATGTTCATACTGGTATCGATCTGACTTGTAAAAGAGGAGAAGAGATCCTGGCACCGGCTGACGGTGTGGTGGAAACCGTTCGCCCGAGCAATCGTGGTTATGGTAACTATGTCACCATTCGTCACTCATTTGGCTTTATGAGCTCCTTTGCTCATCTACAACGCTTCAAAGTGAAAAGCGGTCAGTTTGTTAGTAAAGGCGACATCATTGCTCAATGCGGTAACTCTGGCAACTCCACAGGGCCACACTTGCACTATGAAGTACGCTTCCTCGGACGAGCACTCAACCCTCAATACTTAATGGAGTGGACGCCAGAAAACTTCAACGACGTCTTTGAAAAAGAGAAAAAAGTGAAATGGGGACCTTTGGTTCAATTGATTGATAACGTTGTACGCCTACAAGTCAATTTAACCAATTCACCCTATCGCGATACCAGTATCAACACAGTATCAAGTGAAGATACGAGTAATACTGCGACGAACTGATTTGTCCATCAACACGAAAAAGAGCAGCTTACGCTGCTCTTTTTGTTTCGGACTCTGCACGACTAAATAACCCGTGATTAACCGCGATGAATATTATCATTCGCCTGTTTGAGTAAGTTTTGGCTCTCATTCATAAATTGTTGAGAATAAGTACCAAACCAATCACTCACCTGCTTAAAGCTTTCGATGAATCGCGCTTTGTCTCCGCTATCCAGAATCGCTACCGCATCACCTAAACGCTGATGGAATCGCTTGATCATATCGATATTCTCTTGAGAAGAGAAAATGATATCACCGTACAAGTTCGGATCCTGACCAAACAGTCGTCCCACCATCGCCAATTCAAGGCGGTAGATTGGCGAGCTTAACTTCAACAACTGATCGATGTTCGGATTCTCTTTGCTAAGGTGCATACCGTAAGCAAACGACGTGAAGTGGCGCAACGCCTGAATCAACGTCATGCCATGATCGTGCTCTTGTGCATCGATTTGGCACAAGCTTGCGCCCCAAATCCCAAACTGTTGCAATAGCCATTGGTAATGCTCGTGACCACGGCCATCACAGTACACAATAACCTGCTTGGCAAGGCTCGGAACATCTGGGCCAAACATTGGGTGCAAACCAACCACAGGACCTTGGTGCACATTCAACATTGCTTGCAGAGGCTTCGACTTGATAGAAGTCAGGTCACACAGAATGCAGTCTTGCGGCAAGTTCCCCAGTTTTTCGATCACCCCTTCCGTTAGATGAATCGGCACCGTGACCACGACTAAACCCGCGTTGTCTAGAATCTCATCCGCATGATCCCAGTCTTTACTGCCGAGAACTTTGACCCGGTAGCCCGACAATTTGAACATACGCCCAAACAGGCCACCCAATTGACCATTACCACCAATAATAACAACTGAGCGTAAATCAGGGTTCAAACACTTAAAACCGGAATCTTTCTCGCTGGCATAAGATTCACGCATTGTTCGACGCAGAATATCTTCAATAAGCTGTGGAGGAATTCCCATTTTTTCAGCTTCAGCGCGACGAGAAGCTAACATCGCCGCTTCACGGTCTGGAGCATAAATTGGCAAACCATGTTCGCTTTTTACTTCCCCAACTTTCTCTACGAGCGCTAAACGCTGAGCCAATAGCTCCAACATTTGCTTGTCGACTGCATCAATCTGATCGCGTAATGCGTTAAGTTCAACTGCCATTGATGTTCCTTAAATCCTGTATTAATTAGCCTTTAGACGATTTTCTAAGAAAGGCACTAGCTCTTCATGTGCATGACGTAATAGTGCCTCAGTTGAATCCCAATTGATACATGCGTCAGTGATAGATACACCGTATTTCATCTCTTCAAGAGCTAAGTCAGAAGATTGATTTCCTTCATTGATATGGCTTTCAATCATAAGACCGATAATAGATTTATTGCCTTCACGGATTTGATGAATCACATCCTCCGCGACTAATGGCTGGCGACGGTAATCTTTACGTGAGTTGGCGTGACTGCAATCCACCATTAATGAAGCATCAAGACCAGATTTCGCCATCTCTTGCTCACACTCAGTGACTGATACCGAATCGTAGTTAGTTTGCTTGCCGCCACGTAAGATCACATGTCCATTAGCATTACCCTGGGTGGTCAACAGTGCGACTTGTCCCTCACGGTTAATTCCCATAAAACGGTGGCTAGAGGACGCAGCTTGCATCGCGTTAATTGCGGTTGCCAAACTGCCATCGGTGCCATTCTTAAAACCGATTGGCATAGACAGGCCGCTTGCCATTTCACGGTGAGTTTGTGACTCCGTCGTACGAGCACCGATGGCTGCCCAGCTAAAAGTATCCGCCAAGTATTGTGGGCTAATTGGGTCTAGAGCCTCAGTCGCGAGCGGGATTTCCATCTCTGCCAACTCCACCAGAAGTTCGCGTCCAACATGCAGACCGTGTTCAATATCGAAACTGCCGTCTAGGTGTGGGTCATTGATCAGGCCTTTCCAGCCGACCGTGGTGCGCGGCTTCTCAAAGTAAACACGCATAACAATATACAGTTGGTCACTTAGTTGTTCAGAGAGTGCTTTAAGTCGCTTTGCGTAATCCTTCGCCGCTTCTACGTCGTGGATAGAACATGGACCGCATACAACAAGCAGGCGGTGATCCTTCTTGTGAATAATATTAGCGATAGTTTGACGAGACTCTTGAATAAAGCGACGTGCTTTTTCACTCAAAGGAAGCTTGGTTTTTAGTTCCTCCGGAGTAATAAGAACCTGTTCTTCGATAATATTAATATTGCTCAACTCACTTTTCTGCATAACTCTAACCTGTATATTTATTTTTACACCCAACCAAACCTTTGGTGAGACAACTAAGCTTTAACGACAAGATAACAGGCTAAAAAAGAAAAACAAGCGTACAGAATAAAAAACATTTAGTGTAAACCTAGGTTTACAGTTAAATAAAAAGCCAAAATATAATTAACTTTGGCTTCTCATCGCTGTTTTGAATCTTTTACAAGAGGTTTAGCTAGTCAAGCGTTTCATCGCTTCACTCGCCGCTTTCCACTCTTGAGATAGCTTAAGTTCGCTTGGAGAAAATGACTGTTTTTTCAGTAATCCATCCGCGAGTGGCACGGTTGAAACCGGTAAGTTGTCTAATACCTCAACGTGCGCTTCTCGTTTATTACACATTAACAACATATCGCAGCCAGCTCTCAATGCTTGAGCACCTCGCTCGGCAGGGCTGCCCATGATCGCAGCGCCTTCCATGGTCAAGTCATCCGAAAAAACCAAACCTTTAAAACCCAATTGCTGACGCAGGACCTGTTTTAACCAGTATTCAGAACCGCTGGCTGGTTGAGCATCATAGTGTGGGAAAATCACGTGAGCAGGCATCATGGCATCTAAAATACCGGCATCAATTTGCGCTTTGAAGATCGCCATATCTTGTTCAAAAATATCACTGCGCTCGTCGTATGGTGTTTCTAGATGTGAGTCTGCAATCACGCCACCATGTCCAGGGAAGTGCTTGCCTGTCGTTGCCATGCCAACACTCTTCATTCCCTGCATATATGCAGTGCTATAGCGAAGAATGGTATCGGCATCTTCACCGAATGCACGGTTACCGATCGCTTTACATTGATGGCCTTGGTCAAGTACCGGGGCAAAGCTTAAATCAATATCATGGGCAATCAGCTCTGCTGCCATTAACCAACCGCCCATACGAGCAAGCTCTTCACCATTTTGATGTTTAGCGTACTCATCAGCAGCAGGAATTAATGAGAAACCTTCGCGAAAGCGCTGCACTCGGCCGCCCTCTTGATCCACACCGATCAAAAACGGGCGCTTAGCCGCCTTTCGGATGGATTGAGTAAGTGCTTGAAGCTGTTTGCTATCATGATAGTTGCGAGCAAATAGAATTAAGCCACCAACCGTAGGATGCTCCAAGATTTCTTTGTCTTCAGCGGTCAGTTCATACCCCGCAACGTCAACCCATAACGGTCCCATGTTTTCTCCTCAAAATCGGCTGAATATCTCGTATTCGATGAGGTTATTCGCTTCAGATTTGCTTTACAATAAGTGAATGAAGAATTGACGAGATCGGCTATGAAATTTAACGAACTGTACATTGGTGTGATGTCTGGAACGAGTATGGATGGTGTTGATACCGCTCTAGTTGAAATAAGCGATGAGCATGTTCGCCTGATTGCGCATGACGACTACCCAATGCCCGCAGCACTAAAAGACATGCTGTTATCTGTTTGTACCGGTCAAGCAACAAATTTAAAAGCCATAGGTGAACTTGACCACCAGCTCGGCCACCTATTTGCAGATGCTGTGTTACAGCTGCTCAATAAGTCTGGTTACGTCGTAGAGCAAATTCGTGCGATTGGTAATCACGGTCAAACAGTATTCCATCAGCCTACCGGAAACTTGCCGTTTACCACTCAATTGGGCGATGCAAACATTATCGCGGTCAAAACAGGCATTGATACGGTAGCGGATTTTCGTCGTAAAGACATGGCGCTAGGTGGACAAGGTGCCCCACTCGTCCCTGCTTTCCATAAAAGCATTTTTGCGATGCAGGATTCCACAACTGTGGTACTTAACATTGGAGGCATTGCCAATATCTCGGTACTGCATCCAGAACAACCAGTCATTGGCTATGACACAGGCCCGGGCAATATGTTGATGGACGCATGGTGTGCGCTGCATACTGGGCAAAGCTTCGACGAAGATGCACAGTTTGCACTTAAAGGAACGGTAAACGCTACTTTGTTGACTCAATTACTCAAAGAAGCTTACCTCGCCATGCCAGCCCCTAAAAGTACCGGACGAGAACTGTTCAATATTGACTGGCTGCATCAACAACTGGCCCATCACAATTTACCAATCGAAGACGTACAACGTACACTTTGCGAGTATTCTGCAATTACCATTGCCAACGAAGTCGACAAGTTTTCTCATGGCATCACACCTCAACTATTGGTCTGTGGCGGTGGAGCAAGAAACCCACTTTTGATGCAGCGACTAGCTAAGTTATTGCCACAATGGAGCGTTGCGACAACGGCAGAAAAAGGCGTTGATGGCGACTACATGGAAGCAATGGCGTTTGCTTGGCTTGCGCAGCGCCATATTCACGGCCTCCCTAGCAACTTACCGGAAGTTACGGGGGCAAGTCGTCTCGCTTCACTGGGTGTACTCTATTCAAAAAATTAAGGGCAATAGATCCTAAACAAAAAGGCTTAATTCATTATGACGAACGATGCACTTATCGCAGCTTTATCCCATCTGGTATCTGAAGGGCGAAACCCAGACACCATGGACATCGACTTGCTGCCTTCTCTCGATATTGTTCAACGCATCAACCAACAGGACAAACTCGTTCCTCTTGCCGTTGAAAAAGTGTTGCCTGAGATCGCTGAAGCCGTTGATAAGATCACGGAAGCATTTAAGGTCGGAGGTCGGTTGTTTTACATCGGTGCGGGTACCAGTGGTCGACTTGGCGTTTTGGACGCTTCAGAATGCCCACCAACTTTTGGCACAGATCCAGAGATGGTCGTTGGTATTATTGCTGGTGGAAAAGAGGCAATGTTCCGTGCAAAAGAAGGGGCGGAGGACGATCCAGCATTGGGTGAGCAAGATCTTAAAGAGAATACGCTAACACAACGCGATGTCGTCGTTGGTATTGCGGCAAGTGGACGAACACCTTACGTGATTGGTGGCTTAGAGTATGCGAACGAGCTTGGTGCCACCACTGTAGCACTATCTTGTAACCCTGACTCTCCGATTGCAGATATTGCTGATATTGCGATTAGCCCCGTTGTTGGACCTGAAGCGTTAACGGGATCCACTCGCTTAAAATCAGGGACGGCACAAAAACTCGTACTAAACATGCTCACTACCGCAAGCATGATTCGCCTGGGCAAAAGTTATCAGAACTTAATGGTAGATGTGAAAGCGACGAATGCAAAGCTAGTTGCAAGAGCGACTCGTATTGTTATGCAAGCAACAGATTGTACTAACCAAGAGGCTAAAACGGCGCTCAAAGAAACGGACTACGACGCCAAGTTAGCGATTTTGATGATTTTAACCGGGCTGGATAGAGAAAGCGCGACTGAGCAACTGAACGCCAAGCAAGGATATTTAAGAAAAGTCGTGATCGCGCAAACTAATCAATCTTAATCAATAAAGCGCCTCACTTATTTAAAAGTCAGGCGCCTTTTATGGCTCAATTTAGTAGTTCAATCGTTCAATGTGAGTAATACCGACTTTACCTTCAAGGTCACTGAACATATGAACCATTGCTGGGTATGGTTGTGCTCCAGGGTAGACAACTTCTGCATTACAGAAAAACGCATAGTTTTGTCCGGCTACGACTTGAGTAGCCACAACCAAAGGGGAGTATTTGACACCGACAAACCCCTCGATACCTTTAGCAAATACTTCTTTATTCTCTGCTGTGAGTTCATGAAATGGACTCCAGCCACCAGCCATTTGCGTTGACATAATGTGATTCCTTTTTTTCTGTGCTCACTATCAAGCAATATGAACATAGTTTAATAAGGAAAATTTTGCCACATTTATGTGATGCAGACAGTGTAACAACGGCTTTATTGACTATTAATTTGAGTATTCATTCCAACCACGTTGCCATTCCATGCGGAATTTTTGCGCTTGCTCAGTACCTTCACAAACCCCTTCGTAATACTGACCAGATAACCCCATTTGATACGCAAAAGCAGGATTACAGTACTCACGTAAACCTTCTAAATAACCTTGGTCGTAGTCACTTTGCTTAACACTACCCAACTCACGAAGCTCGCTCATCGTGCGCGATGTGTGTCCGGTTATGCCATCTTGATATCCGATCTGATGCCAATCTCCCGACTTGGCAAGATCTGCTGTCGTTGCTGTGCATCCTACAAGTAAAGCCAGTGCCAGACCTACCGTTACCTTTTTCATGGTTCTTCCTTAAGTAATTGTTTTCAAAAATAAGCTTACCACTAATTATTGGCGCTTGCCGCTGAGCTTGCAGATTTAACCACTGATGACTCAAATCAGCCGCTCAAGACTGTCATCAACCTTTCGCCATTTTTAAAAACCGCTCAAGCAGCATATCGACCACTCAGTGCTCTATTCGACCACTCATCTACTAACCGAATGCATTTAACACAAGTGACGCATAACATGCATCCTGAGATTAAAAAATTACCCTACCCAACTAAGACCAAGGACAATTGCTATGATGTGGTTTCTAACCTGTGTCGCAGCCCTAATCGGCGGATACTTCATCTACGGCGCTTTCGTCGAGAAGATTTTCGGCATCAATGAAAAACGCCAAACGCCAGCTCACACCAAATCGGACGGTGTTGACTTCGTTCCAATGTCAACAAAGAAAGTTTACCTAGTTCAACTACTTAACATCGCAGGTGTTGGTCCAATTTTTGGCCCGATCATGGGGGCACTATACGGTCCTGCGGCGATGCTTTGGATTGTAGTCGGTTGTATTTTTGCTGGTGCAGTACACGATTACTTCTCAGGCATGCTTTCAGTGCGTAACGGCGGTGCATCTGTACCTACCATTACAGGTCGCTACCTAGGTAATGGCGCAAAACACTTTATGAATATTTTTGCCATTGTCCTATTGCTTCTAGTTGGCGTAGTGTTCGTTTCAGCCCCTGCTGGCATGATTACTAACCTCATCAATGATCAAACAAGCTTGAGCGTAAGCATGACTACAATGGTTATTGCTATTTTTGCTTACTACATCATTGCGACGATTGTTCCTGTCGATAAAATCATTGGTCGTTTCTACCCACTGTTTGGCGCCCTACTTATCTTTATGTCTGTTGGCCTAATGACAGCCGTTGCTTTCTCTAGCGAACACACAGTAATGGGTGACTTCCAAGTTTCGGACATGTTCTCTAACCTCAACCCAAATGACATGCCGTTATGGCCTGCATTGTTCATCACTATCGCATGTGGCGCTATCTCTGGCTTCCACGCAACTCAGTCTCCACTGATGGCGCGTTGTATGGAAAATGAGAAAAACGGTCGCTTCGTATTCTACGGTGCAATGATTGGTGAAGGTGTTATCGCGCTAATTTGGTGTGCTATCGCTCTGTCTTTCTTCGGCTCTCTAGACGCTCTATCAGAAGCTGTGAAAAACGGTGGCCCTGGTAACGTGGTATACAGCGCATCATTTGGTCTGCTAGGTGTGTTCGGTGGTATCCTTGCGTTCCTGGGTGTGGTTATCCTACCAATTACGTCTGGCGATACAGCGTTCCGTTCAAGCCGCTTGATCCTTGCTGAATACTTCAACATGGAACAAAAAACGCTACGTAACCGTCTACTGATGGCACTTCCACTGTTCGTTATCGGCGGTATCTTAACTCAAGTAGACTTCGGCATTATCTGGCGCTACTTCGGTTTTGCAAACCAAACAACAGCGGTAATGATGCTTTGGACTGCGTCCGCTTACCTACTGCGTCACAACAAGCTGCACTGGATTACCACTATCCCAGCTATCTTCATGACCACGGTATGTGTCACGTTCATCTTAAACAACAGCTCGCTAGGTTTTGGTCTGCCAATGCAACTATCAACTATCGTAGGTATTGTGTTTGCCCTAGCTGTGACAGGTTACGTTATCAAAACCTCTAAGGGTAAAGGTGAAACTGAACTGGCTGACGAAGAGAAACCACAAGCCGTATCAGAAACAGCGTAATACTCGTCACATCTGAGTGACTAAGATAGGAGCCTGCCAATTGCAGGCTCTTTTTGTTTTATACCCAAGTCACTTTAAGACTCAGAAAGCACAGCGCAGCATCATTTACTTAGCTGTTCTTATCTATCTGAGCCAAGCATCTTGAGGTTACTTAGGTATACAATAACAACATTGATTCTAGGTTAGGTTCACTATGGAACTGGTCATCTCCCTTTTACAACAGATGTGTGTGTACTTAGTTTTGGCTTACATGCTAAGTAAAACGCCAATCATCTTACCTTTGCTGAGTATTTCTTCGCGCTTAAGCCACCGCCTAATTTGTTACGTACTCTTCTCTGGCTTTTGTATTCTCGGCACCTATTTCGGTCTGCACATCAACGATGCTATTGCCAATACTCGTGCGATCGGCGCAGTTATGGGCGGGCTGTTTGGTGGACCTGTTGTAGGTTTCGCCGTCGGATTTACTGGTGGCATCCATCGATACTCTCTTGGTGGCTTTACTGACCTAGCCTGCGCAATTTCAACCACCGCCGAGGGCGTAATTGGTGGCTTGCTCCACGTTTACCTTATCAAGCGAAATAAAGGCGCATTGCTGTTTAATCCAAGCGTCGTATTCAGCGTCACGTTTGTTGCAGAAGTGGTGCAAATGATTTTGCTGCTCGCCGTCGCGAAACCTTTTGATCAAGCCTATGAACTGGTGTCCGCTATTGCAGCGCCTATGATCATCGCGAACTCATTTGGTGCAGCGTTGTTCATGAGTATCCTGCAAGACAGAAAAGCAATCTTTGAAAAGTTTTCTGCGACGTTTTCGCGTCGAGCGCTCACCATTGCTGATCGCTCAGTGGGAATTCTAAGCAACGGCTTCAACACCGAAAACGCAGAGAAAATCGCACGTATTATTTACGAAGAAACCAAAGTGGGCGCTGTCGCGATTACTGACCAAGAAAAGATCTTGGCGTTTGTGGGCATTGGCGATGATCACCATAAACCGAACACGCCGATTTCATCGCAAAGCACATTAGACTCCATGGAGAAAAACGACATCATTTATCTTGATGGTGCGGAGCGTCCATACCAATGCTCCATTGCAAAAGATTGCAAGCTCGGATCTGCGCTGATCATCCCACTGCGTGCAGGGAAAGAGGTCATTGGTACCATAAAGCTGTATGAACCGAAGCGTAAATTGTTCTCGACGGCCAACATGTCGATGGCGGAAGGAATAGCCCAGCTTCTATCTAGCCAAATCCTTTATGGCGATTACCAACAACAACAAGCCTTACTCGCCCAAGCAGAAATAAAATTGCTTCACGCTCAGGTGAATCCACACTTTTTGTTTAATGCACTCAATACTATTAGTGCGATTACTCGTCGTGACCCTGACAAAGCGCGCGAGCTAATCCAAAATTTATCGCACTTCTTCCGCAGCAATTTAAAGCAGAACATTAATACCGTGACGCTAAAGGAAGAGCTTGCACATGTGAACTCGTACTTGAGCATCGAAAAAGCGCGTTTTACGGACCGCTTAGAGGTTGAAATCGATATTCAACCTGAATTGCTGGACATCAAATTACCAAGCTTTACACTCCAGCCTTTGGTTGAGAACGCCATTAAGCATGGCATTTCAAACATGCTTGAAGGTGGTAAAGTTCATATATACAGCGAAGCACACTCACAAGGTCACTTGATTACCGTCGAAGACAACGCAGGCAGTTTTGAACCGCCAAAAGAAAACCACTCAGGGCTAGGTTTAGAAATTGTCGACAAACGTCTCACTAATCAATTTGGACGTGATGCAGCGCTAAAAATTACGTGCGAGCCACATCAATTTACTAAAATGAGCTTTATCATTCCCCCAAAATCATAAAAGCACGCTGAAGCAATAAAGGTAATGTTGGATGTTAACCGCACTCGTCATTGATGATGAACAGTTTGCTCGTGAAGAGCTAGCAGAGTTACTGGATGAAACAGGCCAAGTTGAGGTCGTGGGCGATGCCTCAAACGCAATCCTTGGCCTAAAAAAAATCAATGAACTTAAGCCTGATGTGGTGTTTCTCGATATCCAAATGCCTCAAGTCACGGGGATTGAACTACTTGGGATGCTTGATCCAGAAACCATGCCTTATGTGGTTTTTGTCACGGCTTATGATCAGTATGCGATTCAAGCATTTGAAGACAATGCCTTTGATTACTTGCTCAAACCTGTCGACCCATGCCGGTTAACTAAAACGGTCAAACGACTAAACAAAGTCATTAGCCAATCCGCCCTAACGCAACAACTGTCTGCTATTACGCCTGACACTTTAGATCAGATACCGTGCATCGGACACAACCGCATCGTTATCATGGCCACCGACACGGTGGAATGTGCTTACAGTGATATCAGCGGCGTACATGTACGCTCCACCAGCCAGACCGCGAGCACCCAACTGACATTAAAAACGTTGGAAGAGAAAACCCCTCTAGTCCGCTGCCATCGTCAATACTTAGTCAGTATTAAAGCGATTAGCGAAATCAAGTTACTGGAAAATGGGTTAGCGGAAATCATCACCAAAACAGGCTTTGAGATACCAGTAAGCCGCCGCTACTTAAAGGTGCTCAAAGAGATGCTCGGCATTAGCCACTAACACAAAAACTTCACACATCATCGCTGAGTTTCCGCTAGCGTATAAATAGGACGCTCTGAAAAGACGAGGCGATGATGTATAAAGTTTTATTCATATGTAAGCACAACGCTGGACGAAGCGTCCTCGCGGAGTCAATCGCAACCAATATCCTGCCAGCAGATTTTAGTGTCACCAGTGGAGGCTCACATCCCACAGGCAAGGTGCACCCAGTGGTGCAAAAATATTTAGATGACCACCGACTCCCCATTCCGCATATCCACACGCATTCATGGGAGGAGCGAACTCAGTTTCTTCCCGACATCGTTATTATTCTCTGTGATTCTTTACATCAAGAAACCGCTCCTCAGTGGCTTGCGGGGGGCGTTCGAGTAAACTGGCAAGTTGATGCTTTTCCGACCTATGGTTCTGATGAAGACATGTACGCACATTGCGAAAAGGTTGCTCAATCGCTTGAGCGAAGAATCACGAAGATGTCTGATATGATTATCGATGGTTTAGGAAAAGACCAAATTCGTGATTACCTAAATGAGTTAAGAGAGATGTAAAAAAGGCGACCCACAGGTCGCCTTTTGAATATTCGATAAATAGAGACTAATCCACTTGCTTGATTTGAAGTTCTTTAGGTACTTCAAAGAACATATTCTCTTCACGGCCAAGTACTTCATCAACCGCTTCGGCACCAACGAGTTCTTTGATTCGCTCTAGAATCTGATTAACGAGCTCTTCCGGAGCAGATGCTCCCGCAGTCACGCCGACCTTTGTTTTGCCTTCGAACCACTCAGGTTTGATATCTTCCGGACAGTCGGTTAAGTAGCCAGGTGTCCCTAGCTTTTCAGCTAGCTCTTTAAGACGTGTAGAGTTTGATGAGTTTTTAGAACCCACCACAACCATCACATCTACGTCACCAGCTAGTTCACGTACGGCATCTTGGCGGTTTTGTGTCGCATAACAGATATCGTCTTTACGTGGACCTTGGATATCTGGGAACACGCGGCGTAGCTCTTCGATAACATCGGCAGTTTCATCGACAGAAAGCGTCGTTTGGCTTACGTAATGAAGATCGGATGGATCTTTCACAATCGCCTTCAGTTTCTCAACATCGGCTGGAGTTTCAACCAAGTACATACCACCGGTTTCACTGGCGTATTGCCCCATCGTACCTTCGACTTCAGGGTGACCTGCGTGACCAATCAGAACCACTTCCATATTACGACGGCTCGCACGCGCCACTTCCATATGCACTTTGGTTACTAAAGGACACGTTGCGTCAAATACGGTCAAATCACGCTGCTTGGCTTCCTGACGAACTGCCTGCGATACACCATGAGCGGAGAAAATCACAATGTTGTTGTCTGGCACTTCGTGCAGTTCTTCAACGAAGATAGCACCACGCTGTTTTAGACCTTCAACCACAAAACGGTTATGCACCACTTCATGACGCACATAAATCGGTGGCTGATACATCTCTAGCGCACGCTCTACGATGCTAATCGCGCGGTCAACACCAGCACAGAAACCACGTGGGTTAGCTAACAGGATTTTCATTTCATTGCTCATGGAAGTTATCTTTTATTTGGTTCGCTATTCTACTGACAAAATTTCAACTTCGAAAGTCACGTCTTGTCCCGCTAGAGGATGGTTGAAGTCCACAGTGACTGAATCGCCTGCAATCTCTGTAATAATGCCCGGGATTTCCATGCCATCAGGGCCACTGAAGGCCATGATTGTACCAACTTCCACTTCTGCATCACCTACAAATTTAGTGCGATCCATATAGTGAATATGATCAGGGTTTGGCATACCAAACGCGTCTTCTGCCTTTAGCTCAATCGCTTTTTGTGCGCCTGTTTCGAGGCCTATCAAGCACTGCTCAAAGTTTTCACTCAAGCTGCCATCACCCATAACAAATTTCGCTGGTTTACCCATGTTATGAGTACTATCTGCAACCGATCCGTCTTTCATTTTAATCGTAAAGTGAAGGGTTACTACAGATTCATTGGTTATTGTTGTCACGTTAATGCTTCCTTGTTCTTGGGTTATTACGCTGTCAGCTTGGTCTTTTTATACATTGATATGCTGATTGGCGCTCCAACATAATAAAAAGCATCGCTCGAATCAACGGACGACGCTTAGGGTTATTCGATATACCGCAAAAGATTACTTGTCAGCGTCTTTTTTACGGAAGCCATCCAGAATAATCATTGCCGCACCAATACAGATCGCCATGTCAGCAAGGTTGAATGCTGGCCAGTGGTAGTTACCCCAGAAGAAGTCTAGGTAATCAACAACAAAGCCATGAACGACGCGGTCAAACACGTTGCCCACTGCACCACCAATAATCAGTGCATAAGCAATGTTGTTCCATTTTTCTTTTGCTGGAAGCTTACTCATCCAGTAGGTCAAAAGACCCGTAACAACAAACGCGATACCTGTAAATAACCAGCGCTGCCAACCAGCTTGATCGCTCAAGAAGCTGAAAGCGGCACCGTAGTTATGAACGTAAAGTAGGTTGAAGAATGGCAACACCTCAATTCGGTTTGCCCATCCGTAGCCCATGTTGTCCATCACCACCAATTTGATGCCAATATCTGCAATAAATACCAGAATTGCTAACCACAGCCAGCGAACTCCAGATTGCTTTAACGTCAGTGCTTTTTCACTCATTACTTTACCTACAAACAGCCCCAGTAAATACTGGGGCTGTTAATTTTAAAAAAAGTTCAGTCGTTCTAGGCAATTACGCGAATTTACGTACTTCACCTTCGCCGTCTACGTTAGACACACAACGACCACAGATCTTCTCGTGACCTTCAATTGTGCCTACGTCTGGCGTGTGGTGCCAACAACGGTCACACTTCTCGCCTTCAGCTGCTGCTACTTCTACAAACAAGCCTTCGATATCTGTGGCTTGTGCTGCATCCGTCTTCTCACCTAGAGGCTTAACTTTCGCCGCAGAGGTTAGTAGAACAAAGCGCAGTTCATCTTCAAGTTTGTTGATCTTCGCCGCTAGTGCGTCATCAGCAAATAGAGTCACTTCAGCTTGTAGTGCACCACCAATGGTTTTCTCTTTACGCGCATCTTCTAGAAGTTTGTTTACCGCACCACGAACCGCTTGGATCTCAGACCAGAATTCGTTGTTCAGCTCTTCACCTTCAGCAAGACCGAATAGACCGTCGAACCACTCACCAGTGAATACGAACTTGTCGCGTTGACCTGGCATTTCGTTCCAGATTTCATCTGCAGTGAACGACATGATTGGCGCCATCCAACGAACTAGCGCTTCTACGATGTAGTAAAGTGCAGTCTGACAGCTACGTTGAGCGTTGCCGCCACGTTTTGCTGTGTACTGACGGTCTTTAATTACGTCTAAGTAGAAAGAGCCCATTTCGATTGAACAGAATTGCATTAGACGCTGAGTTACACCGTGTGTGTTGTACTCTTCGTATGCTTTAACAATCTCTTCTTGTGCTGCTAGTGCACGACCAACCGCCCAGCGATCTAGCGCAACCATCTCTTCAACAGGAACGATGTCTGTTTCAGGGTTGAAGCCGCTTAGGTTAGCAAGGAAGAAACGCGCTGTGTTACGGATACGACGGTACGCATCTGCGCTGCGTTTTAGGATTTCATCAGAAACCGCAACTTCACCAGTGTAGTCTGTAGAAGCAACCCATAGACGAAGAATGTCAGCACCTAGCTTGTTGGTTACGTCTTTTGGCGCAACCACGTTACCGATAGATTTAGACATCTTACGACCCTGACCGTCAACCACGAAACCGTGTGTCAGTACTTGTTTGTAAGGTGCTTCGTCTTTCATCGCAATAGATGAAATTAAAGAAGATTGGAACCAACCGCGGTGTTGGTCAGAACCTTCTAGGTATAGGTCTGCACTGTTGCCGTTGTACTCTTCACGAGCATCAACAACAGAGAAGTGAGTGACACCTGAATCGAACCATACGTCTAGCGTATCTAGCACTTTTTCGTATTGGTCAACGTCAGCACCTAGTAGTTCAGCGGCATCTACATCCCACCATGCTTGGATGCCTTTCTCTTCAACCAGCTTAGCGACTTTCTCGATCAGCTCTAGCGTGTTTGGATGAAGTTCTGCTGTTTCTTTATGAACAAACAGAGCAATTGGCACACCCCAAGTACGTTGACGAGAGATACACCACTCAGGGCGACCTTCGATCATACCTTCGATGCGGCTTTGACCCCACTCAGGCATCCACTCTACATTCTTGATTGACTCTAATGCTTTAGCACGTAGGCCAGCTTGGTCCATAGAAACGAACCATTGAGGTGTAGCACGGAAGATGATTGGGGTCTTATGACGCCAACAGTGTGGGTAGCTGTGCTCGTAAGCGTGGTGGTGTAGTAGTGCACCTTTTTCTTTTAGTACTTCTACTACTGCATCGTTCGCTTTAAATACGTGCTGACCAGCAAATAGCTCTGTATCTGGTAGGTAAACACCGTTTGAGCCAACTGGGTTTGCTACTTCTAGGTTGTACTTGTTACCAACCGCGAAGTCTTCTTGACCGTGACCAGGAGCAGTGTGAACAACACCAGTACCTGAATCAGTCGTAACGTGATCACCAAGGATCGCCGGTACAGTGAAATCGTAGAATGGGTGTTGGAATTGAGAAAGCTCTAGGTCCGCACCTTTAGCAAAGCCAAGGTTGTGGAAGTGCTCGATACCCGCACGATCCATTACGTCTTTCGCTAGCTCAGCAGCAACGATGATACGCTCAGCGTTGTCGCCTTCTGTTTGGATAAGCACGTACTCTAGATCATCACGTAGACATACTGCGCGGTTTGCAGGCAGTGTCCAAGGTGTTGTTGTCCAGATAACGATAGATACGTCACCGTGACCTTCATGACCTTCTGTCAGTTCAAATTTAGATAGCAGTGCCGCTTCGTCAGCCGCTTTAAAACGAACGTCGATAGATGGCGATACTTTATCTTTGTATTCTACTTCCGCTTCAGCAAGAGCAGAACCACAGTCTGTACACCAGTGAACAGGTTTGAAACCTTTTAGAAGGTGACCATTGCTTGCAATCTTACCAAGAGCACGAATAATGTTCGCTTCAGTTGCGAAATCCATAGTGCGGTATGGCTTGTCCCACTCACCCATGATGCCAAGACGTTTGAAGCTCTCTTTCTGACCTTCAACCTGACCTGCTGCGTATTCACGACATTTCTCGCGGAATTCCGCTGCTGTCACTTTTTGGCCTGGCTTACCTACTTTCTTCTCTACCATTAATTCGATTGGTAGACCGTGGCAGTCCCAGCCTGGGATGTAAGGTGCGTCAAAACCTGAAAGTGTTTTGGATTTAATAATAATGTCTTTAAGAATCTTGTTTAGTGCGTGACCAATATGAATGTCACCATTTGCGTAAGGAGGGCCATCGTGCAATACGAATGACTTTTTGCCTTTCTTAGCTTTACGGATTTCACCGTAAAGATCTTCTTTGTACCAACGCTTAAGCATTTCTGGCTCACGATTGGCCAGGTTGCCGCGCATTGGAAACCCTGTTTCAGGTAAGTTCAGGGTATCTTTATACTCACTCATCGATTCTTAATTCCGTTATATTGGGCGAAAATTAGACATTATGTTGAACGGTGGAATAAACCGCTCAACGCTTAAGCTGACGCAGCCACACCCTTGCTGCTTCAGCATCCAATTCAATTTGTTGTTTAAGTGCTTCAAACGACTCAAACTTTTGCTCATCTCGAAGTTTATGCAAAAGTTCCACTTCTAGTTGCTTGCCATATAAATTGGCATGAAAGTCGAATAAGTGCACTTCTAACTGTTGGCGAACACCATTGACGGTTGGTCTTTGACCAATATTAGCAACACCACCAACTGGCTTATTTCCTAAGCCAAGCGCTTGAACAACATAGACTCCGGAAACCGGAGAAACACAGCGTTTCAAAGGAATATTTGCAGTAGGGAACCCAATGGTTCGACCTAGCTTTCTTCCATGAGAAACACGACCGCTGATGCTGTAGTTTCTTCCCAGCATCTGTTGCGCGGAATGCAAATCGTCACGCGCCAGCGCTTGACGGATAGCCGTACTGCTGACACGTAATTGTTGTAAACAAAAGCTCTGGGTACTTACTACATCAAAGCCGTATTTTTCCCCTGCTTCCTGCAGCATTGCAAAGTTACCTGTACGGCCTTTGCCAAAGCAGAAATCATCACCAACGACAAGAAACTTAACACCCAAACGCTCGACCAACAAGTCACGGATAAACTCTTCCGCGGTTAAATTTGCAAAATGGCGATTGAAATTGACACACAGTAAGCGGTCAATATCGAGCTTACTCAATTGCACGAACTTATCGCGTAATCGAGTCAACCTTGCAGGTGCCTTGTCTTTGGCAAACAGCTCCATCGGCTGAGGTTCAAAGGTCATCACAACAGAAGGCAAGGATAGCCTGTCCGCTTGCTCAGACACTTGCTGCAATACTTGTTGATGGCCTTTATGGACACCATCGAAATTGCCAATAGTCAGCACACAACCATGATGTCGCGGGTTGATATTGTGAATGCCTCTAATCAGTTCCATTGGATACTGCTTTCTGCCTCTGTTTTACTTTACACTGTGTGAAACTGACGGATTATATACTAATCACCCTCAGTCTGTCCCAGCTTTTAGGTCTTTTAAACGCGCACCAGTTAAAAATAGAACCACTAGGTAAACTACGGCTCCTAAACCGATCAACATCCCTAGCACCGCGCTTCGGTGAGCAAAGCTCCAGCCCAGCCATACTGACATATCTTCCAGTTGCCATAAGATTGCCGCCACCATCGCCGCGCCAGCAATAGCTAAACGTATAATAAAGAAGACGGTTCGCTTAGTGATTTGGTATACCTCTGCGATGTGCAGGCCACGATACAGCAGTGCCATATTCACAAATGCCGATAGTGCCGTCGCGATAGCCAAGCCAACGTAGCCATAGAAGTACGCAAAAATTGCATTAAATACCATGTTGGTCACCATCGCAATGATGCCGTATTTCACTGGCGTTTTAGTGTCTTGACGCGAGTAATAACCCGGAGCGAGCACTTTAATCAGCATAAAGTTCAACAAGCCTGAAGCGTAAGCAAAGAGTGACAATGATGCTTGATGTACGTCTTGTGGCGAAAACTCACCTCGCATGAATAACACCATCAACATAGGTTTTGCCAGTACCATCAAACCAAGCATTGCAGGAAGGCCAAGTAAGATCACCATGCGCACCCCCCAGTCCATGGTTTGTGCGAATCCTTCATTTTGTGCGTCAACATGTTTGCGTGATAATGCTGGTAAAATCACCGTTGCAATAGCAATACCAAACAGACCTAACGGGAATTCCAACAAGCGATCTGAATAGTACAACCAACTGATCGAACCGGTTTGCAGAAAGCTGGCAATAAAAGTATCAAACAACAAGTTGATTTGGCTTACCGACACACCGAACAAAGCAGGAATCATTAAGGTTCGGATCTTCACCACGCCCGGATCGCGCCAGCCCCATTTCGGCTTAACCATAACCCCCGCTTTAATAAGGAAAGGGATTTGAAATAAGAACTGAACCAAACCACCAAGGAAAACACCGATGGCAAGACCAATCTCTGGCTGTGGCATCTGCGGCGAGATAAACCATGCTGCCAAAATGATCATCACATTGAGGAAGACAGGAGTAAACGAAGAAACCGCAAACTTACCTAGTGTATTGAGAATGGCTCCCGATAGGGCAACAAAAGTGATGAACCATAAATAAGGAAAGGTAATCTTGAGCATCACGCTAGCAAGTTCGAACTTCTCAGCCGCGGGACCACCATGCATCCAGTCTAGGAACCAACCAAAACCAAACAGTGCAGTCACCACTCCGGAACCTAGAACACCTAAGATGGTAACAATTGAGACTATCACCCCTAATGTACCCGCCGCACGAGCAATGAGCTCCCGAGTTTTATTCATGTCGCCTTGAGCATGGCTTTCCGTTAAAACAGGTACAAACGCTTGGGAAAAAGCACCTTCAGCAAACAAACGTCGTAAAAAATTAGGAATTTTATTGGCGAAGAAAAAGACGTCTGCGCTTGCTCCTGCCCCCATTAAATTTGCCACTACAACATCACGAACTAGGCCAAGAACGCGGGAAATAAATGTCATAGCACTGACGATCATGCCAGACTTGAGTAGTCGTTTACTCACTGTAACCTCGGAATATCACCATAAGACAGCTAACCCTATACTGTTTCTCTGACAGGTGCTGTAAATAGACGTCAAAAATCTATCCGCGGGTTGTAAGGAATAAGTGTGCCTTTCGCGGATAATTATTAGCATTGGTATAAAAATGCTGTTAGAATCCCCGCCATCTTAACCGCGATAACCTCTCTTACCAAAATTTGTTTTGGCTTAGATCGGTTTTTGCACAAATCATTTGACATTTAAGCGCAAATGAGGGATATTCCTCGCCCTTAAATTGTCACAGAACTAAGTTTTTGGGAGTTAGACCCTTGGCAAATAGTAAATCTGCTAAGAAGCGCGCTATCCAAGCTGAGAAACGTCGTCAGCACAATGCTAGCCGTCGCTCAATGATGCGTACTTACATGAAGAAAACTGTTGCTGCTATCGAAGCAGGCGACAAAGAAGCTGCAACTGCTGCATTCGCTGTAGTTACACCTATCCTAGACCGCATGGCAACTAAAGGCCTTATTCACAAGAATAAAGCAGCTCGCCATAAGTCTCGTTTCGCTGCACAAATCAAAGCTCTTTAATAGAGTCCTGATTTTACAGTGAAGAAAAAACCGACCTTGTGTCGGTTTTTTTATATCTACAAAGTTTTCTTAATAAAAAAAGCTGGCAATGCCAGCTTTTCTTTTTCTGAATGTCCCATTTAAAGACATCAGCTTATTCATTACCCATATAACGCTCAAACTAGAAAGCACTAATAAAACACTTGAGAACAAAGCAAATTGGTCGATGAGTAGTACCCTATCATCAAAAGTTTAACGCCACTCTCAAATATTCCAACAAGTTAGATTCACACTCTAAGATGAGCAGTATATTAGGACTATTTAATTAATGTTGAGCACTCTCAGCACAATAAAGACTATGCAGTGTTTTTATTAACGCTTTCACTTCATCACTCTTTAATGTGTAGTACACCGTCTGTGCTTCTTTCCTTGTCGTGACTAACTCATCACGGCGAAGCCAAGCAAGATGCTGAGATAATGCCGACTGGCTTAGCTCTAACTTTGCACACAGCTCTCCCACGGACAGCTCTTGGTTATGCAGCATACAAAGGATTTGTAGGCGTCTCTCGTTTGCCATCGCTTTGAGCAACACGACGGCTTTTGCGGAGTTCTGCTCCATTTCTTGTAGATTCATGTGTTGGACCTCTAGCTACAACTTACTTATTCCAACCCTGGCCAGCTTGTTGTGTTGCACTGATTTATATATCTAAGAAAATCAAGATACACTTCCAGAGTCTTCATTATTAGAACCTCTAATTTAGTTGTTAGTGATACACCAATATTATCCACCAAGGATTTTAATTGGTGCGCCATCAATAATTAATAGTTTTGCTCACTAAAACAAGTATCTTGCTTACTTAGATATTATTTAGAATTATATTTTTATTGATAGTAATCTATTTATTTACGCAACGATACGGGTTTACTCAAACATTTGACTGAAATCAGCATCACAAACATTTTTTACCGCGGGGTGTTGGATCATTCGTTCCGCAAAAATCACGTAGTACTCTTCTTTTAGCCCATCGACATGGCCAATTAGCTGTAAATTTCGGTCGTCTTCAATCTCCGACATGTATACGGTCGGTGCCAAGAAAATCACATCATCGTGGTACCGAGCAAAAGCTTTCATCAACGCAACATCATCAAACTCCCCTAGCACATTGGGTTGAAGGCCTTGACGATCAAACCATTGAATAACTTTACGCCCCATAGCCGTTCGGCTCGCGGGAATCAGAAGTTTTTTTTGTTCCAAGATCTCAGGGAATCGCACATTTTCAATTTCAGAAGAAGCAAAAAAGCTCATGCTACTTTCACCCAACTTTTTGCTATAAAGGCCAGGACTTTGAGTAGAATCAACGGGACAATCCGAAAGGATCATATCTAGCTTGTGCTGAGAAAGGCGTTCAAGTAGCAGTTCGTGGGTCGATTCATAACAGCGTAAATGAATACTGTTATCTTCCGGGACGGTCGTCATCAGTACTTTACTGACCAAGCGTTTAGATAATGCATCGGCTACACCAACTTCAAATAGAATGTTCGAGTGCTGGCTGTAATTGACGATATCTAACATCTCATAGCTCAAACCGAACATCCGGTCGGCGTACTTAAACACAAGCTGACCTAACTCAGTGGGCTCAACTGTACGACCATTGCGCTTGGTTAACTTTCCTTTCATGCGCTCTTCAAGCGCTTTAATCTGTCCTGTCACGGTTTGCGGTGTCAGGAAGAGCGCGTCAGCCGCCTTAGTTACAGAGCCCTGTTTGCACACCATCCAGAAATAATAGAGATGGTTGTAGTTTAGATGTGACATGATCGAGTCCCGAAAAGAAAGTGATACTTTTTATACCAAATGTGACAGAGACAAACAATAAACTCGACAAAACCATACAATACCTTACAAAAGCATAAGTTTTACCGAAAGTATAAAGTCAATACTGTCATAAAAGTTGAACTGAGGCGCATTTTCTCTACAAAAAAAACGCAAAAACCAAACAAAACGAAACCAAAATTTAACCACTAAAATCAACAAGTTAAAAATTAATTTTCTTCTTCTTTTACGCCATTATCAAAAAGAACAATAAAAATCTCTCACAGCAAGAAATCTGTAATATTACTGAAATATTTATTCTCTAACATCGCCCGCAGATTCAACTACAGACCGAAAAATGAACTGAAAGGTCAACGGAGAAAATTATGATGAACCAAGCTACTTCAACAGTGGCACCAATTTCGAGCACAGCTCGTTGGTTACGCTGGGCTAACTTGGCATTCATGTTATATCTGCTTCTTCTAGCAGTATCTATGGTTGGTAGTGGCTTTAAATGGGCAACTGGCGATCAAGCTAAGGTGCTATTTGAATTTGCCGCACACCCAGTTGCAGGTCTAATGATCGGCTTGGTGGCAACAGCCTTAATTCAGTCTTCAAGTACTGTAACGTCTATTATTGTAGGCTTGGTTGCAGGTGGCTTACCTGTAGAAACCGCTATCCCTATGGTGATGGGTGCTAACATTGGTACCACAGTGACCAATACGCTTGTATCTCTTGGCCACGTGCGCTGTAAAGAAGAGTTCAAACGTGCATTTGCAAGTGCAACCATTCACGACTTCTTCAACTTGCTTGCTGTCGCTATTTTCCTTCCGTTGGAAATGATGTTCGGCATTTTAGAGAAAGTTTCTCACTGGCTTGTTTCTCCACTGCTTGCTACTGGTGATATGAGCATTAAAGGCTTCAACTTTATTAAACCAATTACAAAGCCAGTCGTAGGCGCAATTAAAGAGCCACTTTCTACCTTCGGTGATACTGTTGGCGGCGTCATGCTTATTGCTTTGGGTATTGCGACTATCTTCGTTGCAATCACAGTGATGGGTAAATTGATGAAGAGCCTAATGGTTGGTCGCGCACGTGAAATTTTGAAAAACGCCATCGGTCGTGGCCCTATTCACGGCATCGTATCAGGCTCAATCGTGACCGTTCTAGTACAATCTTCCTCAACCACGACAAGTTTAATGGTTCCGTTGGTTGGTACTGGCGTGTTGAAAGTACGAGATATCTACCCTTTCACTCTGGGTGCTAACATTGGTACTTGTATTACGGCACTACTAGCAGCGACAGCGGTATCTGGAGAGTTCGCAGTATTCGCACTACAAATCGCTCTAGTCCACTTAGTGTTTAACATCATGGCGACGCTGTTTATCTTTGGAATTCCATTCCTACGTGAGATTCCGGTTAAAGGCGCTGAGATGATTTCTGAAATGGCTATTAAGAATAAAGCTGTTGTTGGTGGTTACCTAATGTCAGTATTCGTTATTCTACCAGGTGCAATTCTAGCCCTAACAACGTAACAACAACGACATACCATCGCTTATTGTTTAGGCTCCACATCGTGGAGCCTTTTTTATGATAATTAAACTGTTCAAATCGATTGTCCGGTGATAATTTGAGCCACATCAGCATGCTTATGCTGAGCTATCTCATTTGGAGTCGACAACATGACGCAGCTTAATGACGCTATTTCTGATCAGCTACTCGCAATAGACGAAAACCTAACCCAACTGGTTGCTGATATTGATATCCTCAGTAGCGTGAATCCTCTTAATTATGCTCAAGAAAGAGAACGTTTCATTAAAAACAAATATTCTCAAGAGCCTAATTTTCAATATTCAATTACTAACGTAGATACCCACAGCGCAAAGCGACGCCTATATGAGCTACCTCTAGAAAACATTCAAGACACCCAACTGCAGAGGCTATACGCGGATGTAATTCAGTCTTATGCAGATAAACTGGATCAAGTGAATACCATCGGCACGCAAGAGTTTCTTTATAACTCCTTACGCTATTATGGGGAACCGAGCGCCAAAGATATTGCCAACGCCCATTTCATATTGCACCTTCCTACAGAAGAAGAAAAAGAACCTCAGCACGATAGCCGTGCAATAGCACGTTTCATGCAAAATTTTGCTCAACGCAATGGGTATGAATGTGAAATACAGGTGTTGGACGGGATGTTAGCAAACGCACTAGTTTCAGGGTCTCGAGTCAAAATTAACCACGCGGCGTACATCACCACTGATGAGCTGGAGGCTCTTGCACATCATGAAATGGGAGTACATCTCCTGACTACGCTTAACGGTCGTCAACAACCGCTAAAAGTCCTGAGCTTAGGTTGTCCTGCCAATACCAACACTCAAGAAGGGCTGGCTATATTATGTGAGTATCTGTCAGGACATTTCAGTATCAAGCGCCTAAGAACCTTAGCCTTACGAGTTCTGGCAGTAGAGTCGATGATCAAGGATCGCGATTTCCGCCATACGTTCATGCTATTAAAAGAACAGTATAAAGCTTCTGATCTTCAAGCATTTACAACGACTGCCCGAGTGTATCGAGGTGGAGGTTTAACGAAGGATTACTTGTATCTTAGAGGATTCCGAGAGGTGCTCAATGCCTATGATAAATTGGGCGATGACTTTTCACTATTGTTGTGCGGGAAAACGGAGCTGAAGTACTTTGAGCTTATCCGTTCATTAGTGAGTAAAGAAATATTCACTCAACCTAAGTTTATTAGCCCGGCACTGTCCAAACCGATGCAGACCAACCCAATTCACCGTTATATTGTCAGTGCACTAAAATAATACCTTCTAAGTACAAAAAAGAAAAAAGCTCCATTCGGAGCTTTTTCTATATCTTGAAGAACGATACTCGTTACACTGAGAATGGGTAACGAATAGGATCGTGATGCTCGTACCCTTCAACCCAAAAGTCATCCAGTGTGACCCATGTTTCCAAATCTTCTAGAGATTTAATCTCTGGGTTGATATGGAACGTCGGCGCTTTTAATGGCTCACGTTTCAACTGAACATCGCGCATCAGTTCAAGCTGGTCTTCATAAATGTGAGCATTCACAATCTTATGAAATGCCTGACCAGGTTTCTTGCCCGTAATTTGCGCAATAATCGCCAAGAACACGTAAACTTGAACCATATTGAAGTTTAAGCCAAGCGGTACATCACACGAACGCTGAGTACTATTCAGGTAAAGCGTATCATCCAGCAATGAAAAATGGTGACTGTACATACAAGGACGCAAGCACCCCATGTGGAACTCACCCGGGTTGTAGAAGTTCAAGATTTCACCGCGGTCATCAACGCCACGCGTTAAGTCATCCACTATCTTACGTAGCTGGTCAACATGACCACCATCAGGTTTCGCCCAGGCGCGCCCTTGAACCCCATAGACACGGCCCATGTCGTCTTCGCCTTTACGGTATGGGTTATTCAACCAGGCATCATTTAGGTTGGCATTGGCATCCCAGGTTTTCGTGCCCAGCTTACGAAAATCTTCCGCATTATCGTAACCACGAATGTACCCTAGTAGCTCTGCAACGGCTGCTTTCCAAAAACTTTTACGTGTGGTGACCAACGGAAATTGATTGTTCGCAACATCGTAGGTTAAATCCGCGTTGATTACGGTCAGGCAGCGCTTGCCTGTACGCTCATTTTCAACCCAAACACCTTGGTCAACGATGCGTTGACACAAATCTAAATACTGTTTCACACCAATACCTTACTTCGTCTTTTGTGGTAATTCGTCTTTGTAATGACCACGTTTGTATGCCCAAACCATCATGAGGACACCGATAACCACCATTGGCAGGGATAAAATCTGTCCCATGGAAATAAAGCCACCGAATAAACCCAAATGAGCGTCTGGTTCGCGCACGTACTCAACTAAGAAGCGGAATGTACCATATCCAGCTAAAAATAGCCCTGAAACAGAACCTAGAGGACGAGGTTTCTTGATGAACCAATTCAAGATGAAGAAAAGGACGATACCTTCAAGCGCCATTTCATAAAGCTGCGATGGATGACGTGGCAGTGGACCGCCATTTGGGAAAACGATCGCCCAAGGCACATCCGTTACTCGGCCCCACAACTCGCTGTTCATGAAGTTACCTAAACGCCCCATACCCAAACCAAATGGCACAAGCGGCGCGATAAAGTCAGCAACACCGAAGAAAGTTCGCCCGTTTTTGTGTGCATACCAGAACATCGCAGTAATCACACCCAGTAAGCCGCCGTGGAAAGACATACCACCGGTCCACACTTTAAATAGATACAAAGGGTCAGCCAGGAAGAGCTCAAAATTGTAGAAAAGCACGTAGCCTACACGGCCACCAATCACCACGCCAAGGAAGCCTGCGAACAACAAATCAGAAACCTGCTCTCGTGTCCAACCACTTCCAGGCTTATCCGCACGTCGGTTCGCTAACCATAGAGCAAACATAAAGCCAACAAGGTACATCAAACCGTACCAACGAACCGAAACAGGACCAATAGAGATTAAAACCGGATCAATATTGGGAAATTCAATATATCCCTGAGACATAAATCATTCTCTTCTTATCACAACAAAATAAATATACCCAAGTAACCTCTAGATGCTTGGTTCAGCGAGAATGACTTGGGTACAAACTTAGAGCAGCATGGTCGCTGCAACAAACATTAAGAACACCGCGAATATCTTTTTTAATACCGCAGTTGGAAGGTTAGTTGCGAGCTTCGCACCCACTTTTGTTGTGAGCATCGAGGCCATAGCAATAGCTAATAAAGCAGGAAGATAAACATAGCCAATACTGTATGAAGGTAAGCCTTCCACTTTATAGCCATGTAAGATGAAGCCGATCATACCAGAAATAGCAATCACGCAACCACAAACGGAGGATGAGCCCACCGCTTTACGCATCTCTATCCCATGTTTATTTAAAAATGGTACCGACAGTGAGCCACCACCAATACCAGCAAGGCTTGATACGACACCAATTCCCGTGCCGTAAACTACAGTCACAGGGCTGCTCGGCATAGGTTTACTGCTCGTAACTTTAATGGAACGAAACATTTGTACTGACAGGCAAAGAACAATGACACCAAACACTTTCGGCAAATAGTGTGTAGGGATCCACTCAGCAATATTGGCACCAACAAAGCCACCAATGACCACACCAGGCATCAACCATTTTACGACAAACATATCGACATTGCCGAGCTTAAGGTGATTCATCGCCGATGAGCCAGACGTGACAATAATACTCGCTAACGAAGTGGCTAAGGCCATGTGCATACTCATTTCTGGAGAGATCCCAGCAAGAGGAAGCAAATACAACAAGGCAGGAACAACAATCAAACCACCACCGATACCGAGTAACCCCGCCATCACACCCACAAAAGCGCCTAGCGCCAACAATAACAAAAATAAAGAGACGGTCACGATTTCCTACTTTTTACCTGCACGGATAAAGCCCGCAAAGCCCTGTTGAATGAAAAAGTCATGCATCATTTGATGAATGTCCTCCCCATAGGATTTTGTCATTGCTTGCTCCGCTAATTTTTCTAATTCTTCTTGTTGGCTATGACGAATCAAATATTTCACCTTAGCCACATTGGAGGTGTTCATACTCAAACTGGTATACCCTAACCCAAGTAAGAGAAGAGCGCCAAATGGATCACCCGCTAGCTCACCACAAATACACACGGGCACCTGATATTTATCACACACCTCATGGATTTGCTTAAGCGCTAACAGTACCGCAGGATGCATAGATTCATAGACATCCGCTACGCGCGAATTGTTCCTATCTACCGCTAATAAATACTGAGTTAAATCGTTTGTCCCGACAGAAACAAAATCAACACGGTGAGCAATCGTTGGCAACAGATACACCATCGATGGTACTTCAATCATGACCCCAATTTGTGGGAATTGAATTCTATCATCAAGCAAAACGGCTTCGCTGTGAGCTTGATTAATCAAGCTAATGGCATCGTCTAGCTCTTTTACCCCTGACACCATTGGCAATAAGATACTTAAGTTTCCGCTTTCTGCACTCGCTCTTAACATTGCACGCAGCTGGATCAAGAAAATGTCTGGATGATCCAATGTAAAACGAATGCCACGCCAGCCTAGAAACGGATTATCTTCTTCAATGGGCAAATACGGCAAAGGTTTGTCACCACCAATATCCAAAGTACGCATCACTACTCGTTGATTCGGATAGCTGTTAAGTATTGCTTGGTATTGATGATACTGCTCATCTTCCGAAGGAAAGTGATGCTGAAGTAAAAATGCAATCTCAGTTCGGTACAACCCAACACCATCAACACCTGTGTTGATGGCAATATTACTGTCTGCACTGAGTCCCGCATTCAGCATAATTTCGATATGGTGATTATCTTGCGTAACCGCAGGGAGTGCGAGGTCCTGGTTTACCATGGCAAACAGTTCAGACTCTTCGCTTACTAAGCTGCGATACTCTCGCAACAACTGGCGGTTTGGCTCTAAGAAGATCTCACCCGTATAGCCGTCGACTATCCCGAGTTTGCCATTCACCACATCCGGATTAATGTTGGCGCCCATGACTGCAGGGACCCCAAGAGCTCGAGATAAAATGGCAGCGTGAGAGTTAGCGCCTCCCTCTAATGATACGACGGCTAACAAGAACTCTTTAGGTACAGAAGCGAGCAAGGTGGCAGTGAGTTCATTCGCCACCAAAATAATGGGACGATCAATTGCAGAATTTTCTTGCTCGCTGTTGTGCAGAAAATAGAGCAGCCTTTGCCCTAACTCTCGGATATCTTGCGCTCTTTCACGCATGTATACATCCGACATTCTGGCAAATCGATTCGAGTATGACTCTACAACTTGGCGTAACGCCCAGTCTGCCCTGTCTCCTTTTTCAATCTGCTTCTTCAAATCACCGCGAAGCATCGGATCATTCAGTAAGTGAGTAAACAGATCGAAGATCGCCAGAGCATCTTTGTTGATTTCACTGTCCAGTTTTTTCCGCATACGGCGAAAGTCATTTAACGCTCGCTCTATGGCCACCAGTAGTGTCTCGTGCTCGCGTTCCTTATCTAACGTGGACGAAGGGAAAATATCCGATAAACTCGGCTGGGTATTGTCGAACCAAAACTCTCCAATCGCGACACCAGTAGACGCAGGCAAACCTTTTAATACCGTGGGTTTAGATGCTAACTGCCAATGCCCAAGATTCTGCGCATGTGCAATGAGCACCGCTAACTGAGCGGATAAAGTAACAAGAAACGATTCTTCCATTTCACTAAACAAGCGCGGCGTTTTTTGTTGGATCACCAACACACCTAAAACTTGTTTACGATGAATGATTGGAGTAGCTAAAAAAGAGTGGTAAATCTGTTCGCCGAGTTGAGGAAAGAATTTGAACTCGGGGTGTTTTGAGGCTTCGGCAAGGTTAAGGGGTTCAGCGCTTCGTTTTACCAACCCAACCAAGCCTTCATTGAAGTTGATATGAATACTATCACCTTCAAAAATAAGGCCTTGAGTTGCCATTAACTCAAGGCGCTGCATTTCTTCATTAGCAAGATAGATAGTACAGCACTCAGTACTAAGGGCAGCACAAGTCTCTTTCACCAATATATCGAGTGCCAGATGCACATCATCGACCCTGGAGACTTTCTCAACTATTTCCCTTAGCTGACTGAGCATGATTATCCTCTACGTTGCTTTTTTCTTTTCCCTTTCGCTTTTCTCTCTCGAAAAGGCATGGCTAAGGATGCAAATTCTTTCATCGCTCGTCGATAAACATCTCGCTTGAAAGAAACAACTTGCCTAACTGGATACCAGTAACTTACCCAGCGCCAACCATCAAATTCAGGGGATTTTCCGCGTTGCATATTAATGCGAGACTCATCGCATTCTAATCTCAGCAGAAACCATTTCTGTTTTTGGCCGATACAAACAGGCTTGGAGTCCCAACGCACCAATCGCTTTGGTAGCTTATATCTTAACCAATGACGACTTGTTGCAATGATCTTAACGTCTTTTTTCGTTAAACCGACTTCTTCGTATAACTCCCTGAACATGGCTTGTTCAGGGGTTTCACCTTCGTCAATCCCACCTTGTGGAAATTGCCATGAGTGTTGCCCGTATCGTTTAGCCCAGAAGACCTGACCATGGTTATTACATATCACAATACCAACATTAAGTCGGTAACCATCGCCATCTATCACTGGCTAACCTCTATGAATAAATTTTTTATTACCGTGATTTTTCCACATATCCCCATTACTAGCAAACTTACTGATGTGATATGAGCAAGATTTATTACCTTTTCACCATTTTTGGATATCTTTTAATCAAACCATACCTTATCAACACAAGAGTGAGACATTGCCCACATTTATTCACCTTTTCTGTGAATAACTTTGTGAAGAATTCAATTCAAATGAGTAATTCAGTTCAATCCCATCAAAAGCAAAACAAATGAAGAAACAAAAAAACAAACATAACATATTGATAAAAAAGCATTTATTTTTAAAAATAACGATAATTCGATCTTCAGTTTCTTGATGATCTTTTCACCAAACTCAGATCGGTCAAAGATCCACCAACAGGCTATTTATCCACACTCACCTGCTATTCGTTTAGATGATTACAACAAAATCAACCCCAAAAATGCATTTTAACCCCTGTTTATTCATACAGACCTCGTCAGGATCTTATCAATACCTCCTCCACCTGTGGATAAGTTATGAATTGATCGTTCTTACACCGCCTCGGTGAAATCTTAAACAGTAGATTTGGTCGGAGTTTGATAAACTATATTTTTTGTAATACCACCTTGTAACTATGAAACCAGAACCACAAACAGAAGCAGAGCTATTGGAACGAGCGCATGATATGGCAGGACTCAGTTTTGCTGAGTTGGCCGCCGAGGCGAATATGATTGTTCCTGAAAACTTAAAACGTGATAAAGGTTGGGTGGGTCAATTACTCGAATGGCACTTGGGCGCTCCAGCTGGCAGTAAACCTCAACAAGATTTCGCAAAACTAGGGATCGAGTTGAAAAGTATTCCGATCAGTTATTCTGGCAAACCTTTAGAAACAACCTTTGTTTCTGTGGCCCCCCTCACTGGTGTTCATGGTCTTACATGGGAAACAAGTCATGTTCGAAACAAGCTATCTCGTGTGCTTTGGGTACCCGTAGAAGGAGAACGAGAAATCCCACTCGCTGAAAGACGTGTGGGCAGTCCACTCATTTGGTCACCAGATGAAGAAGAAGAGCGGATTTTGCGAAATGACTGGGAAGAGTTAATGGAGATGATCGTCTTGGGAAGATTTGATCAAATTTCCGCCAGACACGGAGAAGCGCTGCATCTTCGCCCTAAAGCCGCAAATGCAAAAGCGCTCACCGAAGCATACAACTCAAATGGTAAGCCGATGAAAACTCTGCCCCGAGGCTTTTACCTTAGAACACAGTTTACTGAACAGATCTTACTCAAGCACTACATTAACACTCAACCAGAATAAAACCATATCAGCTATTTAGTGCGTCACGAGCGATAACTCAATATCGCAGTACGAGGCTGCCTCTTCAGTGCCACATTCGTCATACGCATTGCGCAGCCTTAAATACGCTTTATCGACCCCTAGCCTCAATAGTTCTTCTTTTACTAAGTCTAGAGAGCCAAAATGTATCGGGTCTTCACCGTCTTTAATCGGCTCAAGTTGATGCTTGTACTCCACAGCTAAAAGATAGTCAGAGACATCAGAACACCCAATCACAAATACTTTGGGAGTTTTATAAGTATCTTTATGTGGACCATGTAGCCACATGTCCAATTGATGCTTCTGCATAACATACCTCCTTCACACGATCATTTAAGTGTAGTTAGGCTAACTGTAGCTTTCGAGTTTGCTCTTCCTTTATACGTAAATCATTTGCGATTGCGGCTAAAAATCCCCTATATTGGAGTCACTTATTTAGTCGGTAACTCTTCAAGGACGTGATATGCAATACACAAAACTACCGCACTCATCACTTGAGATCAGTAAAATCTGCCTCGGCACTATGACGTTTGGCGAGCAAAACACAGAAAAGGACGCCTTTGAACAGCTCGACTTTGCCCTCGATCATGGGGTGAACTTCATCGATACCGCAGAGATGTACCCTGTACCGCCAAACTCGGAAACACAAGGGCTCACCGAGCAATACATCGGTAATTGGTTGGCAAAAAGCGGCAAAAGAGAAAAAGTAGTACTGGCAACAAAAGTGGCAGGCCCTCGCAATGTTCCTCACATTAGAGACAACATGAGCCTTAATCGTCGCCACATCCATACAGCAATTGATGACAGCCTTAATCGTCTACAAACCGATTATGTCGATTTGTACCAACTACATTGGCCGCAGCGTCAAACCAACTGCTTTGGTCAACTCAACTACCCATACCCTGACAAACAAGAAGAAGTCACGTTAATTGAAACGTTGGAAGCGCTTACTGAATTAGTGAATGCAGGTAAAGTGCGCTATATCGGCGTATCCAACGAGACGCCTTGGGGTGTAATGTCGCTACTGCGTTTGGCAGAAAAACACGATTTGCCAAGAATTGTCTCCATTCAAAACCCATATAACTTATTGAACCGCAGCTTCGAAGTTGGCTTGTCTGAAATCAGCCATTACGAAGGCGTTCAGTTACTTGCCTACTCTCCTTTGGCATTTGGCTGCCTGAGTGGTAAATACCTAAACGGGGCAAAACCTGAAGGCGCTCGATGTACTAAGTGGGAGCGTTTTGCGCGCTACTTCACTCCACAAGGTGTTAAAGCGACCGAAGCTTACGTCAATTTAGCTCAAGAGCATGGTCTAAACCCTGCACAAATGGCGCTCGCGTTTGTCAATCAGCGTCCATTTGTTGCTTCTAACATTATCGGAGCAACAAACCTAGACCAATTAAAAGCCAATATCGACAGTATTGATTTGCAACTTAGCGACGAACTACTTACTGAAATTCAAGCAATAGGTACAACTTACTCGAATCCTTGCCCTTAACAGTACCACCTTCAAACGAAAACAGCTGATCTTCAAGATCAGCTGTTTATCCAATGAAGTCATACTTCATATAAAAAGTTAAGCGTGTTGAATGACTCGTTAGCAACTCAGTCAGCCCAACACGCTAACGATTACGTCATTATTCGCGACGTTAAGACTCGACGAAGGTGACGAACTCGACGTTCAACTTTTACTGCATCCGGAACATTGGCACGTGTAGAACGACCATCGCGATCTAAACCAATATCTCTCAATAGATGAACATTCGTCCATGGAATATCATGAGCAGTTCGGCGTATGGTGCGCTGCCATTGCTTTTCTTCGCGTTTAAGGTCTGCTTTCAATAGCAAAGTGGCCAATTGTAGGTAAATAGAGTGACGCATAATATTTTCTCCGATTATCGATGTATTCGACTGGGAAAAATAGTGCGTAAAATGAACAGAAATATTCTGTTGATACTAAGCCGCTACTTTTCCGCAGCCTAGTAATAAATATGATAGGTTACGGATTAATTTTTATCTTGTGAGCCAGTGGTATTGGTATCATCCGATTTAAGGGTTATCGGAGCGATAGGCATACGATCAGCGCAAGCAGTGGTGTTAACAACGTAATGTTTCATCTTGCGCCTCCTAGCTAAAAATTAATCCGTTTATGAAAGGTATAACTCACTGAGTTACGGTTAAATTGTAAGCTTTGATGAATATATATCAAACATTTTTTGCCTTTTTGATTAAAAACAAATCAATACACCGCAATTTAGTTTCATATACTTTTATGTATAACATATTCACCTGAGGAATATATAAATTTGCGGATTTTATAAATCAAACCAAACAAAAAATAAAAAGAGCGGCTCTGTGGCCACTCTCTTTTATTGTATTTATTCGCCTATTTAACACAGGGAAAGGCCAACTACATGGCTTGTTCGGAAATCAAGTTATGTTTATTAAGTAGTCGATACATGGTTGCACGCGAAACTCCGAGCTCTTTCGCCGCATTTGAAACTTGACCAGAATGAGATTCCAAAACAACCAGCAACGCATCACGTTCACTCTTCTCTCGGATTGATTTCAAGCTGCGCTTTGAGTCATTACGTTGAGGTAAATCTAAGTGATGCTCTTCAATCATTACGCTGTCGGACATTAATACCGCTCGCTTCACTTGGTTCATCAGCTCACGCACATTTCCAGGCCAGAAATAACGTGTCAGTGCCTTGAATGCATCCTCAGAAAAGCTTTTTGCTTGCGAGTTGTACTCTTTTGAGAACTCTTGTAAGTAGAAACGAGCCAGCAATGCGATGTCACTCGCACGTTCTTTCAAGCTAGGGACATTGATGCGCAAAACGTTGATGTAATGGTAAAGCTCTTCATTGAAGTCACCGTCAATCAAAGCTTTTTCAACATCTGACGAGTTAGCAGCAAGAATACGCACGTTAACCGCTTTTACGCCATCTTTGGTATCAATGGTGCCTTCTTGCAAGAATCTCAGCAGATTCATTTGCTGCTCTTTTGAAATGGTAAGAATGTCGTTAAACAACACGGTGCCGCCATCTGCTTGTTCAAGCAGGCATGCTTCCATATCTTCATCGGCGTTAATACCAAATACTTCAGCTTGGAAACGTTGTTCATTGAGTGCGCGACAGTTAATTGCCATAAACGGTTTATGAGAGCGTGAAGAGACTTTATGGATGGCCCTAGCAACCGCCTCTTTACCAGTCCCACTTTCCCCAGAAATCAGAATACTGACGTCCGTTGGACCAATGCGCTTCACTTGATCGCGTAAACGTTTCATCGGGATAGATTCACCAATCAAACCCATATCTAAACTGCTACCAAAACTAGGCCAAACTTTTTTCTCCAACTTAAGCATGCCAAGCTGGTGACCTATTGTGCTTAATAACTGTGCATCTGGGATCGGCGCTGTGAAAAAATCGATACAAAAGTTAACAATGAACTGGCATATGGTGTCAGTGCCAAGCTGAGATTCACGAATAAACGCTAACCAACGTACGTGTTTGTGAGAGCTGACTAAGTTCGCCAAACCATTCAAGCTGAACTCGTCATGGCTGAGATCAACAATACCGATACATGGACCAATATCTTCTAACAGCGTATTAGCTTTGCGTAAGTCACCTACTTGGTGACACTTCCAGCCCACTTGCTCCAGTACCGATAACCAAGGCTCATAAGTACCGCCAACTACCACAAGCGATCCCGGGATGGAATCCATCTTAAACTGCCCAGCCATTCTCTAACCCTTTTTCATTGTTAATAGAAATTTTGTGCCACAAACTTATCTTTGCGAGCGGGTAACATTATCGAGACTCCGCCCCCTCACGTCTGTCTCAGTATTAAGACTATGCAATAGATTGAGATTTGGCGAATGTTTATTTGCATATCCCATTAAAAAGCAAATGCAACAACTTGAATTAACTTAACTAAAAGGCAAAAAAAACCACCCGAAGGTGGTTTTTTACTCATCCTATCGAATTACGCTTGCGGACGCATTGCAGGGAATAGGATCACGTCACGGATAGTGTGCGTGTTAGTCAGTAGCATAACCAAACGGTCGATACCGATACCTTGGCCTGCTGTTGGCGGTAGGCCGTGCTCTAGAGCAGTGATGTAGTCTGCATCGTAGAACATTGCTTCGTCGTCACCAGACTCTTTCGCTTCAACCTGTGCTTTAAAGCGTGCATCTTGGTCTTCAGCATCGTTAAGCTCTGAGAAACCGTTCGCTACTTCACGGCCACCGATAAAGAACTCAAAGCGGTCTGTAAAGAACGGGTTATCGTCGCTACGACGAGCTAGTGGAGAAATATCTGCTGGGTAACCAGTGATGAACGTAGGCTGCATTAGCTTAGGTTCTGCTGTTTCACCAAAGATCTCTTCAAGAAGCTGACCACATGTCCAGAAAGGTTCTACTTCAACGTGAACAGATTTCGCGATAGAAACCATTAGATCACGGTTTTGTAGGTCTTCTTCTGTTAGCGCTTGGATTTGCGCGTGGTCTGGGTTGTAGTGCTTGATTGCTTCGAACATGCTCATACGAGTGTAAGTACCACCAAACTCAACCGTTTCATCACCGTAAGGCATTGACGTTGAACCTAGAACTTCTTGCGCCACTGAGCTTAGTAGTTCTTCAGTTAGGTCCATCAGATCTTTGTAGTCTGCGTACGCCATGTAGAATTCCATCATTGTGAATTCTGGGTTGTGGCGTGGAGAAAGGCCTTCGTTACGGAAGTTACGGTTGATTTCGAATACGCGATCAAAACCACCAACAACTAGACGCTTCAGGTATAGCTCTGGCGCGATACGTAGGTACATTGGCATGTCTAGTGCGTTGTGGTGCGTGATAAATGGACGCGCACTCGCACCGCCAGGGATAACGTGCATCATTGGCGTTTCAACTTCCATGAACTGCTTAGAGATCATGAAGTTGCGGATTGCAGACATTACTTTAGAACGTACTACAAACGCTTGACGAGAGTCTTCGTTAACGATCAGGTCAACGTAACGTTGGCGATAACGCATCTCTTGGTCAGTTAGACCGTGGAACTTCTCTGGAAGTGGACGTAGTGCTTTGGTTAGCAACTCGTACTCTTCCATGTTCACGTATAGGTCACCTTTACCAGACTTATGAAGTGCACCTTTAACACCGATGATGTCACCGATATCTAGACCTTGGTATTTTTCTTTAAGTACTTTTTGAACCGCTTTGTCAGCATAAGCTTGGATACGGCCAGAAGTTTCTTGAATTACCAAGAATGGACCACGTTTAGCCATGATACGGCCTGCGATTGCTACTACGTGGTTAAGCTCTTCTAGCTCTTCCTTCGTCTTTTCACCGAACTCTTTCTGAAGGTCGCCCGCTAGTGCGTCACGACGGAAGTCGTTTGGATGGCCGTTCGCTTTGCAGCTCTTTCGGATTGCATCCAGTTTAGCGCGGCGTTCAGCAATCAGCTTATTTTCTTCTAGTACAGTTTCGTTTTGAACAGCATCAGTCATTTTCGATGTATCCTGTTTTTGTCGGTGAAAAGCTTTATAGACCTGATTTCAGGCTAGCTTCAATAAATTTGTCCAGATCGCCATCAAGAACCGCTTGAGTATTACGGTTTTCAATGCCCGTACGGAGGTCCTTAATACGTGAGTCATCCAATACGTAAGAACGGATCTGGCTACCCCAGCCAATGTCAGACTTAGCGTCTTCATTAGCTTGTTTTTCCGCATTTTGCTTTTGCAATTCAAGCTCAAATAGCTTCGCTCGAAGCTGTTTCATTGCCTGATCTTTGTTCTTATGTTGAGAACGGTCATTCTGACACTGAACCACTGTGTTCGTAGGTACGTGCGTAATACGTACCGCAGATTCTGTGGTGTTTACGTGCTGACCACCTGCGCCTGACGCACGGTAAACGTCAATGCGTAGGTCGGAAGGATTAATGTCGATGTCGATGTTTTCATCAATCTCTGGATAGATGAACGCAGAAGCAAATGACGTATGGCGACGACCGCCTGAATCGAACGGAGATTTACGAACAAGACGATGAACGCCCGTTTCAGTGCGTAACCAACCGTACGCATACTCACCAGAGATGCGAACTGTTGCCGACTTAAGACCCGCGACTTCACCTTCAGAGACTTCAATCACTTCAGCTTTGAAGCCCTTCGCTTCTGCCCAACGTAGGTACATACGCAGCAGCATGTTAGTCCAGTCTTGTGCTTCTGTACCACCAGAGCCAGCTTGCAAATCGATGTAACAATCAGAGCTATCGTGGTCGCCAGAGAACATACGACGGAATTCAAGCTTTTCTAGCTTCTCTTCCAACTCAGCAAGTTCTGGTTCAATTTCGTCAAATGTTTCTTGATCTTCTTCTTCTACAGCCAGCTCAAGAAGACCTTCTACATCTTCCACACCTTGCTCTAGTTGATCAATGGTTTCAACAACCGCTTCTAGTGATGCACGCTCTTTACCCAGTGCTTGCGCACGCTCAGGTTCGTTCCATACATCTGGTTGTTCAAGTTCTGCGTTGACTTCTTCTAGACGCTCTTTCTTCGCGTCATAGTCAAAGATACCCCCTCAGGACATTTGTGCGCTGAGACACGTCCTGCAGACGGTTTTTAATTGGATTGATTTCAAACATGTTTACTCAACATTTTAGAATAGAATTTAACCGAGAAATTCTACTGAAAAATGTGACCGAGATACAGGAAAATTTCGGATGAGAAATCAGATTGCGGTGAGAGAGAGCACGGTCATAAAATTTTACACCCACTTCGGGGCAACCGTACTCTATAAGAAAGGTTAATCTAGGTATTACTTAGCTTCGATATGATCGATCATCAATTGCAATGATTGATTACCACGAAATTCATTCACATCCAACTTATACGCGAGACGTACTGTTTTAACCGATGCATCTGGCCATCGGCGTAGATCAACATTGAATGCAATGCCGTCGATCATCACATTGGTAGGGTGACCTTTATAAAGCGGCTCTAACATCAATTTAAGATGCTTCTCACCCACCAGCTTTTGATGCAGTACTTTAAACTCACCATCAAAGATTGGCTCTGGGAAAGCTTGTCCAAAAGGGCCACCCGATCGCAGCTGTTCAGCAACATGCATAGAGAACTCTTCCGGCTTAAGTTCACCATCTGACATGATCACGCCTTTTAGCGCCGCTTCATCGAGTTCCTTTTTTACCACTTCATCAAACAAACGACTGAAACGCTCAAAATCCTGCTCTTTAATCGTTAAGCCTGCTGCCATGGCGTGTCCACCAAACTTGATGATCAAACCCGGGTTTTGCGTGTCGATGAAATCCAACGCATCGCGCATGTGTAGCCCCGGAATAGAACGACACGAGCCTTTAATCGTCCCTTCTCCGCCATCAGCAAATGCAATGACTGGACGGTGAAACTTCTCTTTAATACGCGAAGCCAAAATACCAATCACACCTTGATGCCAATCACGTTGGAACAAGGCTAGGCCATAAGGAAGCTCATTGCCTTCACCAAACTGAAGGCGCTCACAGAAAGCCATCGCTTCTTGCTTCATGCCTTCTTCAATCTCTTTACGTGTTTGGTTCAAGCCATCCAATTCACTTGCCATGCGACGAGCAGCGTGGATGTTGTTACACATCAGCAGTTCAACACCGAAAGACATGTCATCAAGACGACCTGCAGCATTAATACGTGGACCTAAAGCAAAGCCAAAATCGGACGCAACTAAACGACGCGCATCGCGCTTCGCGACCTCAATTAACGCTTGGATGCCGGGACGCGCTTTGCCCGCACGAATACGTTGCAAACCTTGGTGTACAAGAATGCGGTTGTTTTCATCCAATGGAACGACGTCGGCGACGGTACCCAGTGCAACAAGGTCAATCAGTTCCATCAACTTGGGCTCTTGCATCCCCTGTTCTGCAAACCAATTGTGTTTTCGCATATGAACGCATAGTGCCATCATGAGATAAAACGCGACCCCCACACCCGCAAGCGCTTTAGATGGAAAGCTACAGCTCTCAAGGTTTGGGTTCACCATTGCATCCACATCAGGCAACACTTGTCCTGGCAAGTGGTGATCGGTAACAAGCACAGTAATGCCATTTTCTTTTGCGTAACGCACGCCTTCGATTGATGAGACGCCGTTATCCACCGTCATGATCATCTCAGCGCCAAGCTCTAAGGCTTGGTCAACGACTTCTGGACTTAACCCATAACCGTCTTCAAAACGATTTGGCACTAGGTAATCCACATTGTGACTACCAAGCATACGCAGCGCGAGTACTGATAATGCTGAGCTTGTCGCACCATCAGCGTCAAAATCACCGACAACGATGATGCGTTTTTGTTCTTTTATCCCCTGAAACAAAAGATCGACAGCTTGCTCAATCCCCCCGAGTTTTTGATATGAATGCAACCCACGGGCCGACGTTTCTAATTGTGAAAGATCCGTTATCCCACGGTTGATGTAGATACGTTTAAGAATCGGAGGAATGGAATCAGGAAGAAGGGAAAGATCAGGTTCAGGACGTCGTTGAATTTCTATCATGCTTAAAAGAGCCGACAACTTTGCCGACTCTGCTCCTAATGGATTATAGTTGCTTTAAACGTTTCAATAGCTCTGCAGGTGGTAGGTAGCCACCAACCATTTCGCCATTCGGTAAGAAGATTGCTGGCGTACCAGAAATACCCAATTGGCGACCTAGATTGTAATGCGCCTGGATGGTTTCTTTACACTGTTTCAGGTCTTTCGCAGGGTTATCAAATGTACGATTCACTTTCGCGTTGTGCATTGCCGACGCCGGATCTTCAGCACACCAAATCGTTGCCATTTGTTCTGCCACAGGGCCAGTTGCACCTTGGCGAGGGTAAGCCATGTAACGCACTGTAATACCTAGCTCATTATAGCCTTGCATTTGGCTATGCAGACGCACACAGTAACCACATGTGATATCGGTGAATACGGTCACAACGTACTTTTCATCGTCGGCTTTGTATTCGATCATGCTATCGGAGAACTGCGCAATTTTCTCGGCGTTAAGCGGCGCTTGACGCTCTGCTATGACATCTTTGTAACTGCCATCATCATTAATGGCATAAAGCGTACCGGCGATAAAATGGCTACCATCATTTGAAGCAAACAGGATCCCGCCATTGGTTTGAATTTCCAATAAGCCAGCGACGTCTGATGGTTGAATATCAACGATAGATAAACCAAGCTTTGAGAACTTAGTTTTTAATGCTGCTTCATCAAAGCCGCTTTGTGCAGCTGGCGCCACTTGTTGCGCAGGAGTCTCCGTTTGAGCCTGACTTTCTTCTGCACCACAAGCGGTAACAAAAAATGGTAAAGTCAGCAGAGTTAGTCGGCGTAATACGCTCATGAAATTCACCTTAATGTAAAATCGTTTTTCCAAGAGGACATGGATGAATCTAACCATTGTTATGCTCTTGGGTGGTGTTGACTGTGGATCTGCTTCAATCGTTCAGTCGCCACGTGAGTATAAATTTGCGTGGTCGATAAGTCACTATGTCCTAAAAGCATCTGTACGACCCTGAGATCTGCGCCATAGTTCAATAAATGCGTGGCAAAGGCATGACGCAGTACGTGCGGCGACAGCTGATCAGTATCAATCCCTGCTATCAAAGCATAGTATTTAATACGGTGCCAAAACGTCTGACGAGTCATCTGTCTTGCGCGTTTACTAGGAAAAACAATATCAGATGATGTATCACCAAGTAACGCAGGGCGCCCTTGTTGAATGAACGTCTCGATCCAATCGACCGCGTTTTCCCCCATAGGAACCAGGCGTTCTTTACCACCTTTACCAGTCACGCGCACCACCCCTTGGCGCAAGCTAACATTTTCCATGGTCAAACTGACGAGCTCTGTCACACGCAACCCTGTCGCGTAGAGTAGCTCTAGCATCGCTTTATCGCGCAATTCTATAGGGTCATTCGGGTCTGGCGCTTCGAGCAACGCGTCCACTTGCTCTTCACTAATATCTTTGGGTAAACGTTGTGGCAGTTTAGGGCTAACCAAGAGCGCACTCGGGTCATCAGCGCGCACCTTCTCACGATGCAGGTATTGAAATAAACGACGAATAGCCGACAACATACGCGCACGGGACGTCTGTTTGTAATCTAAGTCTACAAGGTGGCTTTGATATTCTTGCAAGCCAGACAAACTGATAAAATCAAGACGGTATCGATGTTTTTCCATCCACACGAGCAGCTTCATTAAATCGTTTCGGTAGGAAGCCAACGTGTTCTCTGATAGACCACGCTCCATCCACATCGCATCTAAGAATTGCTCAACAAGCGAAAAATCTTGTTGATTGACAGGCTGTTGTGCCGTCATGAATGCTTCCTTATCTGTTTATATTTACAGTATTTAGATTAAAGCACCTGCCAATCCAATACCATAAAAAATCATCCCACATAGGATATTCGCTGCAATCTTCCTCAATTTATGGTTAGAATCTTCCACAACAGCAACACAAATAACGACGAATATAATGAAAATCGGACTCTTTTACGGCTCAACGACCTGCTACACCGAAATGGCAGCAGAGAAAATTCGTACCCTTATTGGTGAAGACCTTGTCGACATTCACAATGTGAAAGAGACACCGTTATCACTAATGGCGGACTACGACTTATTACTCCTTGGCATCTCAACTTGGGATTTTGGTGAAATTCAAGAAGATTGGAACGCGATTTGGCAAGACATCGCGACCACACCACTGAAAGGCAAAGTTGTAGCGCTGTTTGGTCTGGGTGACCAAGAAGGTTACGGAGAGTGGTATTTAGATGCGATGGGCTTACTTCACGATGAATTGCAAGCCACAGGCGCAACCTTTATCGGTTACTGGCCAAATGAAGGCTACGAATTTGAAGCATCGAAAGCATTGATCGAAGATGGCAGCAAGTTTGTTGGACTTGCGTTAGATGAAGACTCACAGTACGAACTGAGTGATGAACGCATCGAAAAATGGTGTGAACAAGTTCTTGTGGAATTCCACGACACGCTTTAATAGCGCAAACACGTCATCATTAAAAAGTAAAAAGCCCGATGAAGTAATTCATCGGGCTTTTTATTATCTTGATAACGCGAAGTGATTACGCGGTTTCTTGTGCTAGCTCTGGGCGAGGTTTCGCGATGAAGAACATGCACACGATAGCCGCAAATGTTGGAAGCACCCAACCCATGCCGACTTCGAATAATGGCAACATGTTAAACGCAGAAACATCAATACCCGATACTTTTGCCGCATCAACCAACGCAAACAGCAGAGATACAAGCAGTACTGCACGGTAAGCAAAGCGTGGATTCGGCAGTTTGCTGCGCACAAATGTTAGTGCAACCAACGCAATCGCCACAGGGTACAGCGCAAACAATACTGGCACTGACAGAGAAATCAGCTGCGCAAGACCAACGTTTGCAACCAATGCACAAACAGAACCATTAATCAGTACCCATTGCTTGTATGACAGTGGTGTTTTCGAGCTGAAGAAATCTGAACACGCAGAAATCAAGCCAATCGCGGTTGTCAGACACGCTAGCAATACGATGACAGACAGAACGATTTGACCGTATGGACCAAACAACGCTTGAACGTATTGGCTAAGCACTAGGCCACCATTATCAGCACCAGCAGCAACCGTTGCACTCGTCGCACCTAAGTAAAATAGTGAGATGTAAACAAACGCAAGACCAGCAGCAGCAATACAACCTGCATAGATCAGATATTTAGTAGTTGCAGAGCGCTCAGTAATGCCTTTACCGCGCAGTGCATCAACCATCAGCATGCCAAACATCAATGACGCGAACGTATCCATTGTGTTGTAGCCTTCTAAGAAGCCTTTGGTCAGAGGCTGCGTTAGGTATTCACCGTGCGCGCCAATCATATCGCCCTGAGGATCAAGGAAGACAGCGACAGCAAGAATGATCAAACCAACGAACAATGCTGGTGTCAGTACTTTACCGATGAGATCGATCAAACGGCCTTGGAACCATGAGAACATCATTGCTGCGATAAAGAAGATCACTGAGAACGCTGTCAGATGCGTTTGTGACGCCTCAAGGAAGAAAGGTTTCACCGCCATCTCGTAAGCCACTAGGCCAGTACGAGGCGCTGCAAACGCAGGACCAATGATGATGAAAATCAGTGCAGCCATAAGAACTGCCGCTTTTTTCGGAAGATCTTGCGTCAAGTGATCCCAAGAACCACCAGCAACAGCAATAGCAACGATAGTAATAAGAGGTAGACCTACCGCTGTTAGCAAGAAACCAAACATAGCTGGCATTAAGTTTTCACCCGCTAACTGACCCGCTAGAGGTGGAAAGATAATATTGCCCGCACCTAAAAAGAACGCAAATAGCATAAAGCCTACTGCGATAATATCTGTTAGTTTTAACGTCTGCTTCACAGATAACCCTTGTCTTTTAATTAATGAATGTTGTGTATGCTTAGACCACTTTTTGTATACCTAAAGTCAATAAGTACACGTGGTTCAATCTATAAAATTTTCGCCGCATAATGACGAAAGACTCATCATTTGGCAACCTTTAAGAAAAAAACACCATATTAATTTAGTTTTCAAACTTAAAAGCAGTGGATATAACCAGATCCAAATAACAGACCAGTTCTTTATCTCGATCAATTAACAATACAATTTAGTAACCAACAAAACAACAATCTATACAATTAATAAACAATAGAGCAATCCACTTAATTATTGAGCAAATATAAAACAATCATGAAGAACAAAAAACTGAAAACTAAAGGCTTCAATTTTAAGCAATTTTGTATTGAGGGCGGCGAGAGTGGTATGCCAGTCAGCACAGATGGGGTAATGCTTGGTGCTTGGATTCAAAGCCCTAACGACGCTAAAATTCTCGATATTGGCACTGGCACTGGCCTGCTTGCCCTGATGTGTGCTCAACGCTTTACAGAAGCTCAAATAACCGCGGTCGATATCGAATTAACAGCCGTTGCTGCCGCGCAAAAAAATATGGCCCAGTCTCCTTGGTCAGATCGTGTAAGTGTGCATCACACCGACATACTGCACTTTACGCCGACACATCCATTCCAACGCATCATTTGTAACCCGCCCTACTTCAACAGCGGCGAGCAATCGAAACACAGTCAACGTGCAACCGCGAGGCACACTGATACGCTAGGCCATAACGCATTGCTACAGCGTTGCTATCATTTGCTTGATGACGAAGGGAGAGCTAGTTTTGTGTTGCCAATCACCGAAGGCGAGCAGTTCATTGAGCTAGCATTAAACCAAAGTTGGTATCTATCGCGGATCTGTCGTGTGCAACCATCAGAAAAGAAACCAGTACACCGACTGTTATTTGAACTGTCAAAACGACCTTGCGATTTGCAGACGTCACATTTAATTATCCGTTCAAATGACGGCTATAGTGATGATTTCATCCAGTTAACCCGCGAGTTTTATCTTAAGATGTGAAATAACATGTGATCCTTATCACCAATCACTTTATAATGTGCGACCTTTTTGTATTCTATGCTGTTGTGGCGAACCATTAACCAAGCTTTGCTTGTGGAGAACTCATTGTGATCAGAACCTTTGCTGAACTTGATCTAGACCAAAACCTACTTGAAGCCATTGAAGAGATGGGTTACGAACGCCCAACAAAAATTCAGGCAGAAGCGATTCCACAAGCGTTGGACGGTCGTGACATTCTAGCGTCAGCGCCAACAGGAACTGGTAAAACGGCCGCCTTCGTCCTGCCAGCATTGCAATACTTGCAAGACTTCCCTCGTCGTAAGCCTGGACCTGCGCGTATTTTGATCCTAACGCCTACTCGCGAACTGGCGATGCAAATTGCCGATCAAGCACGTGCTTTGGCAAAAAATACCAAACTCAACATTTTCACCATCACTGGTGGTGTTCAGTACCAAGAGCACGCCGACATCCTTGCAACAACACAAGACATTGTGGTTGCGACACCTGGCCGTTTAAAAGAATACATTGATGCAGAACGTTTTGATTGTCGTGCAATCGAATGGTTAATCCTTGATGAAGCAGACCGTATGCTAGATATGGGTTTTGCTCCTACAGTCGATCGCCTATCTAACGAATGTCGCTGGCGTAAGCAAACCCTTCTGTTCTCAGCAACGTTAGAAGGGAAAGGCGTAGAAGGCTTTACCGCTGATCTGTTGAATGACCCAGCAGAGATCGACGCAAAATCGCCGCTGCGTGAGCGTAAGAAAATTGCTCAGTGGTACCACCGAGCTGATGATGCTGAACACAAACTGGAATTACTAAAACACATTATTACTCAGCAAGCTGAGCGCACTATCGTCTTTTTAAAGACTCGTGAGCGTTTGGCTGAGCTACGAGCGCAGCTTGAAAGTGCACAGATTCCATGTTCTTGGATTCAAGGTGAAATGCCGCAAGATCGTCGTAACAATGCGATTTCTCGCTTCCGCGATGGAACTGTGAACGTGCTGCTCGCGACGGACGTTGCTGCGCGTGGTATCGATCTTCCGGATGTATCACACGTTATCAACTACGACATGCCGCGCACGGCTGATGTTTACCTTCACCGTATCGGCCGTACGGCTCGCGCAGGTAAGAAAGGTAACGCTATCTCAATCGTAGAAGCACACGACCAACCAATGATGGATCGCGTTGCACGTTACGTGAAAGAAGACATCAAAGAGCGTTTCGTGAAAGAGATGCGTCCTAAACACAAAAAGCCTGTGTTTAAGAAGAAAAAGAAAAAAGACGACAAGAAAAAAGTAGCGAAAAAGAAAACCGCTAAGAAGAAGTAATCTTGTTGGGGCCAAGTAGCTCAAGCTAGAAAATAACAAAGGGTTGGCAATGCCAACCCTTTTTCGTTTGTGCTGATAGAGATTAACGTAGACTACGTCTCAATCAGCTTTATTTTTGCTCTTCGCGTTTAAATACTAACTCTGTTGGCGTCGATTCATCTTCCACAAAGTAGTAACCCGCCGTATCAAACTTAGTCAGGTCTGCAACGCTCTCAACACGGTTTTCAATGATGTAACGCGCCATCATACCGCGCGCTTTCTTCGCGTAAAAACTGATGACCTTGTATTGACCATTCTTACAATCTTTGAATACTGGCGTGATCACTTGCGCATCTAAATTCTTTGGCTTAACCGCTTTAAAGTATTCATTTGATGCAAGGTTGATAAGGACATTATCACCTTGAGCAGAAATCGCTTCGTTAAGCTTGTCCGTAATTACATTGCCCCAAAACTGGTACAAGTTCGTACCCTTGTCGTTTGCAAGCTTGGTACCCATTTCAAGACGGTATGGCTGCATCAAATCAAGTGGTTTTAGTAAACCATAAAGACCCGATAGCATACGCAGATGATCTTGAGCATATTCGAAGTCCGCTTCAGATAAACTTTCGGCGTCTAGCCCTGTGTAAACGTCACCTTTAAATGCAAGAATGGCTTGTCGTGAGTTTTCCGTGGTAAACGTTTCACTCCACTCTTGGAATCGGCCCACATTTAAATCGGCAATCTTGTCGCTCACTTTCATTAAAGAGGCAACATCAGCAGGAGTCAGTTTGCGGCAAACATCGATAAGCTCTTTTGAGTATTCGACCAACTCAGGTTGAGTAAATTTTTCTGTCGCTAACGGAGACTCGTAATCAAGAGTCTTCGCTGGAGAAACTACGATAAGCATGACTTTCCCTTCTCTAATTTTGTTTTTAATAGGGTACAAAAAAAGCCATGCATTGTCTGCATGGCTTTTTACATCGTACTAATAGCTTTCAACTATGAGTGATAGCTCACTTAGTCTTTTTTATCGTTGTACCAAATGCCTTCTTCAAGCTGAGATTTCAGCTCCGGGAAGTCATTCGCATCAAATGTTGGCACTTTGCCTTCACCAAGCTGGCGGTTGTAATCTTTTGCCAGTTTAATCACGATGCCAGATAGCAAGATGATCGCCACTAAGTTGACTATCGCCATCAGACCCATAGAGACGTCAGCAAGCGACCATACGACTGGTAACGAAGCTAGTGCACCAAACATCACCATACCAAGAACAATAACGCGGAAAATGCTTAAGCCCGCTTTATGATTGTGCTCTAGGAAGATTAAGTTCGTTTCAGCGTACGAGTAGTTTGCAATGATTGAAGTAAACGCAAAGAAGAAGATTGCCACAGCAACAAAGATGCCGCCCCAATCGCCAACTTGTGAGCTCAATGCACGCTGAGTTAGCTCGATACCCGTCACTTCTGTTGCTTGACCGACATACTCACCAGACATCAGGATGATAGCCACTGTTGCAGAACAGATAACGATCGTATCCATGAACACGCCTAGCATCTGTACGTAACCTTGAGACGCTGGGTGTGGTGGGTAAGGTGTTGCTGAAGCTGCCGCGTTAGGTGCAGAACCCATACCTGCTTCATTCGAGAATAGACCGCGCTTGATACCGTTAATCATTGCCTGTGCAATTGCGTAGCCAAGACCACCTGCTGCTGCTTCTTGCAGACCAAATGCACTCTTAAAGATAAGCATCAATACATCAGGTAATTTCTCTAGGTTAGAGAACATGATGAACAGCGCTAGGGCTAGATAAAGTAGTGCCATGATCGGAACGATCATCTCAGCAACTCTTGCGATACGCTTGATGCCACCGAAAATAACAATTGCAGACAGTAGAACAACGGCAATACCGACATACAGGTTATTCCAACCAAATGCGTTGCTCATTGCATTGGCAATTGAGTTAGCTTGTACGGCGTTGAATACCAAACCAAAAGCGATGATTAGGAAAACTGAGAACAACACGCCCATCCAACGCATGCCCAAGCCTTTTTCCATGTAGTAGGCAGGGCCACCACGGTAGTTGCCATCATCATCTTTGGTTTTGTATAGCTGCGCCAGTGTGCTCTCAGCAAACGATGTTGCCATACCAAGCATTGCAATCAGCCACATCCAGAAGATCGCACCAGGACCACCCGCAGTCAATGCCACTGCAACGCCCGCCATGTTACCTGTACCAACACGTGCAGCAAGACTAGTACAAAGCGCTTGGAAAGAAGAAATACCAGCTTTGTCTGCTTTACGGCTGTTCTTAAGAACAGAGAACATGTGGCCGAAATGGCGGAACTGAATGAACCCTAATCGAACGGTGAAGTAAATACCAACACCAACAAGAAGATAAACCAGAATCGAGCCCCAGAGGAGATCGTTCATCAAATTGATTAAGTCTGTCATGTGTACCTCAAAGTGAGTTGCGCCAGTCTATGCGTCCTAGCCATCCACCAAATTGCCTGCTAAGTGTCAAAGTGTGCTTAGCTTTTTAAGTAATGTTTATGGGCAATCTAGAATCGTAAACGTCGCTTCATGCATCCATTTTACGTACCAGCGTATTTTTTGACGGGCGGATAATGCAACCTAGGAGCGCAAAAATCAATATGCAATAATAAGAATAACATTGTTATTTTTCACTATAAAGTCACCAAAAAATAACATAAATAGAAGACTTAACACTCAAACTGCGCAACATTTCAATTACCAAACACCAACATAAATAATTATTCTTCATTAAATGGAATGGCAAACCGTATAAACAAGAACAAGCTAGTATTCACAAGGTGTTACATAAATTTACGCTAGTGACTTACCATCTAGTTGAACACTATTTCATCAAACTGATTTTATGCAACTTTAACCTTTGCGCAGTGCACCCATTCATCAAATCGAATTAACATAGAAAATCTCTCTATTTAATCGTTTTCTTGAGATCGTTTGTGCATTTTTTATCCACATCGTTGCAATAAAAAGTGTGATTTTGAGAATATTTTTGCACGAAAATGTCATGCTACCGACACAAATGCGAAATATATCATGGTTATTCTCACGGCTATTGTGGTACTTAAAAAACTCCACAAGGACTGGTTACAACAGTTTAGCTTAAGAAAGGTAAAGGTGGCTTATGGAAGGCTTTCAACTAGATGACATTTTTAATCTGGATACTACCTCAACAACCAAATCTCGTGCCAAACCAGTAAAGCGAAAGTGGCGTGAAATAGAAGAGATGAACGACAGACGCAATTTGCTTAAAGAGCTGCGCGAACTTGATGTCTGTACCGATTATAACTTGGAAGACATTAAACTCTAATTCAAACAAAAGGCACCTTACAGGTGCCTTTTGTTTTTTGTTTACAGTGACCGTAAACACCGTGAGTTTATGTACCAAGGTTTAAGTATGAATACCATTATTACTCAATGAGAATCTTCCGTACTTTTTGCCGAGAAATATGCACACTAAATTTTCGGTTGATTCCCAATAAATAAGAAATGTATCTCACAAACCCGAGAGACGGCTTTCGCTCGCTCAGGTTTCATCACTCAGGCTTAAACATACTCAGTATCACTTTGACGAACACGTTCGGCCAACTGCTTATAACGATCAGCAATCGTGTCACCAAACACAGGATCATCCTCACTGACGCTCCATAAGCTCTCGACATGCTGCCAATCTTCTGTGGTAAATAACTCTTCAATGAGAGGCAAAATTTTTCGCTCTTCTAGCTCCAAGTGGCGCCTTTGCGATTCAATGAAATCTTCTAGGTGAGCGACGAACATGTCTTGTGGCACAACAGCATCCTGAAGGATCATCTCTATCACGGATGAAAACTCTCTGGTTTTACTAGCTAACTCTAGATGTTCTTTCTCTAAATTTTCCATGGTTTGTTGCTTACCATAGTGTTCAAGAAAGTGGTGATAGAGGATATCTTCTTTCGGGTGGTGTACTTTCTCCGAATGATTAGAGAGGTAATCAACAATCTCGCTTACTAACGCATAGTTGATTACACGTTCTTTTTTTATCTCATTAAGCTTATGGCGCAGTATCGCCAACAGACGAACCATATAACCATGTTCGCGTCGAATTCTTTCGATCATCATAGCGTCTCTCCTTAACACCTACTTTTAGTAAGTGTACATGAGAAATTTACTATCAGCCTCGAGCATGCTCAAAAAAACAGCGATCATAGCATCCATGATCGCTGTCTCTTCATTTATACCGTTAATGGCAAATGCCAGTTAATTGGTGCTTTTTCTTGTGATGTAAGCAACTGGTTTGCTTGAGAGAAATGCTTACAACCGAAAAAGCCTCGATGTGCAGAAAGTGGCGATGGGTGTGGGGCAGCTAACACATGGTGCTTATTGCGATCGATAAAACGACCTTTCTTCTGTGCATGTGAACCCCACAGCAAGAACACTACACCTTCTTGATGCTGATTAATGGCTTCAATCACTCGATCAGTAAACGTTTCCCAACCTGTCTTTGAATGTGAATGCGCTTTACCTTGCTCCACCGTTAATACCGTATTGAGTAACAATACGCCTTGTTCAGCCCAGCTTTGCAAAAAACCATGCTGAGGGATTTGGAAACCTTCAATATCTTGCGCCAGCTCTTTATACATATTAACCAGTGACGGTGGCGTTTTAATGCCAGGAAGTACAGAGAAACACAGGCCATGCGCCTGATTTGGGCCGTGGTATGGGTCTTGTCCTAGAATCACGACCTTAACGTCTTTGAACTCGGTAAAACGAAACGCGTTAAAGACATCTTTTGCGGGAGGAAAAATAGCTTTGCCTGCGGCGCGTTCGGCTTCAACAAAATTCAAGGTGTCTACAAAGTAGCTCTGCTTTTTCTCTTCGCCGATCACATCGTGCCAAGTGGGTGACTGATTCATGGAAAGTTCCTGTCCTAAATTTTGCTTCCATTCTAACGAGCGAAACTCAAACAAACAAAAACTTACCACGAACTTGAGACAAGTAATAAAAGACTAATGCTTCTGTGGCGTTCGAAAATGCCCCTGTCCGGTAATGTGACGATTAGGCATCGGTAAGCGAAGCACACGACGAGTGTAAGTATAAGGAGTAAAAGAGAATGGTCGAGACATGTTGGCATCCTTCTTTGCTAATTCAGAGATTGATGTTCAATGACTAAGAAAGAAAGGTGCCAACTTTGTGGTTACGCCATTAACTGTCAATGGCCGCTAAATGGAATTGACGCAACGTGTTGATCTCTTGCTGCCAAATATCTGGATCAATTGTTTCCAAAATCAGAGGGATACCATCAAAACGAGGGTCTTTCGCGATGTACTCAAAGCAATCCCACCCGATCTCTCCTTTACCTAGAGAATGGTGGCGATCTACTTTGCTGGCAAACTCTACTTTTGAATCATTTAGATGCATTGCTCTTAAATAGTGCATACCTACGATACGGTCGAACTCTGCAAAGGTGCGCTCGCAATCTTCTTTTGTACGTAAGTCATAACCAGCCGTAAAGGTATGGCAGGTATCAATACAAACGCCGACACGATCTTTATCTTCCACTTGCTCGATGATTTCAGCAAGGTGCTCAAACTTCCAGCCTAAGTTAGTGCCTTGACCTGCCGTATTCTCGATAACAGCGATCACATTCGGCACCGCTTTATGCGCAAGATTGATCGACTCGGCGATCGTTGCGAGGCACTCCTGTTCAGAGACTTTCTTTAGGTGACTACCCGGGTGGAAGTTAAGCAAAGTCAGCCCCAACTGATTACAACGCTCCATTTCATCAATAAATGCCGCGCGGGATTTATTCAGCTTTTCTTCTTCCGGCGCACCCAAGTTAATCAGATAAGAATCATGGGGAAGAATATGCTCTGCTCCGAAACCCAGCATTTTACAGTTCGCTTTAAACGCACTGATGGTTTTTGCTTCTAAAGGCTTCGCCACCCACTGGCGTTGGTTTTTTGTAAATAGTGCGAATGCATTCGCGCCAATTTCACGAGCTCTCAACGGAGCTTGATCGACCCCACCAGCAGCAGAGACATGTGCACCAATGAGTTTATTCCCAAGCTTGTTTTTCATGTTTGTCATTTAATCACTTTAGACTTTCAGTATTGCTACCTAAATACAGATAGTTGCGTTAACCAGTTTAAACTTTAATCTCAACTTGTAGTAAATTTACAACAAAACTAGTTATTAAATATTTTTTATATTATCAAATAAATTGTAATTAGTTTGTTTTCAAAGGTTTTATTGATTTAACTCAATAAAATTACCTTAATAAAAATGATGTTTTTGGTTGTTTTTTGACTTAAGTCAATATTAAAATAGTGGATATTAGCTATATAATACTCAGCTCAACGAAAATTCGAAAATTAACACCAATAATCACCACGTAAGTGGTCTAGGAGATAGTGATGATCCAAGGTATCCAAATTACAAAAGCGGCAAACGACGACCTACTAAACTCTATCTGGCTATTAGATAGCGAAAAAAATGAAGCTCGTTGTGTTGCTGCAACTGCTGGCTACGAAGCAGACCAAGTTATCGCAATCAGCGACCTAGGTGAATACGAAAGCCGTGAAGTTGCAATCGAAACTGCTCCTCGTATCGAAGGCGGCCAACACCTAAACGTGAACGTGCTTAAACGCGAAACACTAGAAGATGCAGTTGCACACCCAGAGAAATACCCACAACTAACTATTCGTGTTTCTGGTTACGCAGTACGTTTTAACTCGCTAACTCCAGAGCAACAACGTGATGTAATCGCTCGTACTTTTACTGAGACTCTATAATCTCTCAGTAAACTAGCTCGCTAGAATTTAAAAAGCTTGGTCAGCAATGACCAAGCTTTTTTTGTTTCAGAATCCTTCTAACCCCTTTCTATAGTGGAAAGCAACTCGCCTCTAAGGTGCATTTCTTTGCGAAGGATCTTTCTGAAACGCTTGCGCTACAGAGGTTGGATCAAGCCTATCTCTTTGCAGTGACGCCCCTTCTGCCCACCAAATCAATTGATGCATCGTACGATTCATATAGTTGTCCCACTGCGTCTGCTCCGACTCATCCGTAGCAACGCCCTGTTCATCAAAGACTTCTTGCGCTTTCGGAATGTGGATCATCGCAGAGACAGGTAGACATCCAAGTTCAGATAAGAAAGTACGCATAGAAACAGCAGCTCTAACACCACCCCATTGTCCGGCAGAATAGGTCACGATAGCACTCGGCTTGTAAGAAAACAGCGAACTGCCGAAATGGTTAAGCATGTTCGCCAAAGCAGGACTCATCGAATGGTTATATTCCGGGCTAACCATCACATACCCATCCGCATGTTTGATTTTGTCTGCCAGCTCACTTAGGTGCTGCGGAACTTTAGAGCGGTGATAAGCAAACTCGGGCTTAAACACATCGCCAAAGTCGTAATTCAAAGGGTCGATGATTTCGACCGTATGTTGCGAATGTTGACTCGCGATGAGTTTTTCACACGCTTTACTGACTCGCATTCCTAAACGGGCTGGTCGTGGTGGCGTGCTGTTTCTCACTGAGCCAAGAAAAATCAAAAAATGCATGCTTCTCTTTCTATCTCATTTAGTTAAGTTCGTTTCTCAATCATAAAGAGAGTTAAAACTTACCGGCAATAAAAAAGGTGAATGATTGCTCATTCACCTCTCGTTATTTGTGTTTTTGATACTGACTGTATTTTTGAAGCTTACTGCACGCGGCGCAGTACTTGTTTCAATGCGTCAAAGTCTGCGTCGAGCTCTTCCGATAGCAGCTCCATCGCCGCGTGCTTCGCTAGTGGCGCAGGAAGCTCGATATCTGATTCTAGAATATCATCCACCACTTCTTTGAACTTCGCAGGGTGAGCAGTACATAGGAACAGACCGGTTTCACCGTCTTGCAGTTGCTCTTCAAGAACGCGGTAAGCAATCGCACCGTGCGGTTCGCATAGATAGCCTAGAGCATGTAAGTCTTTCACTGACTGTGCGCTTTGCTCATCAGATACTGCACCTTTACCTAGCGTCTCCAAGCCCCACTCTTTCACGCGGCACAGCTCTTCAATACGAGGCCAGTTGTTTGGTTGGCTCACGTCCATCGCGTTCGATGTTGTTGCGACTGTTGGTTTTGGCTCCCACTTACCTGTTTCTAGGTAGCGTGGCACAGTGTCATTGGCATTCGTTGCAGCGATGAAGCGCTTAATAGGTAGACCCAGTGCTTTTGCCAGTAGACCAGCAGTTAGGTTACCGAAGTTACCGCTTGGTACTGATACCACTAGGTTTTCACGCTCTTGCTTGCTCATTTGCGCAGCTGCTTCAAAGTAGTAACAGATTTGCGCCATCAAACGGCTGATGTTGATTGAGTTTGCAGAGTTCAGACCGATCTCTTCACGCAGTGCTGAATCATCAAAAGCTTGCTTAACCAGTGCCTGACACGCATCGAAGTCGCCATCGATCGCGACAGTATGGATATTCTTGCCAAGCGTACAGAATAGCTTCTCTTGCAGTGGACTGATCTTGCCTTTCGGGTAAAGAATCACAACGTTGATGTCTTCCATACCGTAGAAAGCATGCGCAACGGCTGCGCCAGTATCGCCAGAAGTTGCAGTCAGAATGGTGATCTTGCCGCCGTCCGAAACCGCAGCGAGAGATTGCGCCATAAAGCGACCACCAAAGTCTTTAAATGCAAGCGTTGGGCCATGGAACAGCTCCAGAGCGTAAACACCGTCTTTGACCTGATTAATTGGCGCAGGGAATTGGAATGCAGCATCAACCAATGCGTTAACTTGCTCTTCCGCTAGTTCATCACCAATCAGCGCTGATAGGATTTTCGTACTACGAGAGACAAAGTCTTCTGCAAGCAGCGCATCGATATCTTCAAATTTTGGTAATTCCGATGGGAAAAATAGACCTTGGTTACGGCCTAACCCTTGGCGAACGGCTTGGCCAAAGGAAACTTGTTCATCATTTTCTTTTATATTGTAAAGCTTCATAGCTCACTTCCTGTTACTTTCGAACCCTGCTTATCTAGACGACAAACGTGGACGAATCCTTCTTCGTTTTGTACGTAGTTTTGTTCTAACCAGCGAGCAACTCGCTCAGCGACATCTTTCTCTTTGCAAATACTGAACAGTGTCGGACCACTGCCAGAAATACCGGTTGCCAATGCACCCGCAGACGCTGCGTATTGACGTGCATTCGCAAAACCTGGAAGCAGTTTCTCACGATACGGTTCTGCGATCACGTCTTTGATCATTTTTGCAGCAAGTTCTGGCTGACCAGAATGACACGCATGAATAAAGCCCGCAAGGTGGCGACCATGAGCGATGATATCTTGTCGGCGGTATTGAGATGGTAGGATCTCACGCGCTTCCGCCGTTGATACCTTGATACCCGGATACGCCATCACCCAGTACCAATCATCAAAGCAAGGCACTTCTTGACTGATGATACCCAACTCTTCAAGCATCAGTTGCACACCACCAAGATAACATGGCGCAACGTTGTCGTAGTGAATACCACCGGAGATCTTGCCTTCCATCTCTCCCATCAGCGCTAGTAATTCTGTCTCGTTAAGTGGCTGTCCATGGAATCGGTTCAATGCATCTAATGCAGCAACGATAGAACATGCACTTGAGCCTAAACCAGAGCCAATTGGCATGTTCTTTTCTAGCGTCATCTCAAGTGGTTTTAGCTCAACGCCTTTTTTGTCTAACTCACGAGCAAACACGAGCCAACAGTCGTAGACGATGTTCTCTTTTGGTTCAGTTGGCAATTTCTCAACAAAATCACCCGCCGTTTTAAGGCTGAACGGATCAGCCCCAGATTTCACCAATACACGGTCACCCAATAGTGTGCCATCCACTGGAGACACGGCAGCCCCCAGCACATCAAAGCCAACGCTTACATTACCAATTGATGCTGGGGCATAAACCACTACATCCATATCACTTGAACTCATTATTGTTATACCCCTAGTTTCCAACCTAAAGTACGCATCACGTCAGAAAATACACCCGCAGCCGTTACTTCGGTGCCTGCACCATAGCCACGTAACACTAGTGGGATTGGCTGATAGTAACGGCTGTAAAATGCCAGTGCGTTTTCACCGTCCTTGATTTTATACATTGGATCGTTTTCATCCACCGCTGCGATGCTTACTGTGCACTTGCCCTCATTAATTTCACCAACGTAGCGCAGTACTTTGCCCTCTTCCGCTGCCCTTGCAGATAATTCTTTAAAGTAGGCGTCTGCTTCAGGTAAACGCGCCATAAATTCATCAACGCTACCAGAATCATCAAAACCTGGTGGCAGTGCTTGATCAACCACAACGTCTTCTAGTTCTAGAGACATGCCTGCTTCACGAGCTAGGATCAGAAGCTTACGCGCGACATCCATACCAGAAAGATCATCACGAGGATCCGGTTCAGTAAAACCATTTTCTTTTGCGATATTAGTTGCTTCACTTAGGCTCATACCTTCATCTAACTTACCGAAGATGTATGACAGAGAGCCAGAAAGAATACCGCTAAAGCGCTCTAGCTCATCACCCGCTGAGATTAGGTTTTGCAGGTTTTCGATTACCGGTAGACCCGCCCCCACAGTTGTTTCGTACATCAGCTTGCGACGAGAGCTGCGCGCAACATCGCGAAGCTGATGGTAGTAAGCCATGCTTGCTGTGTTTGCTTTTTTATTTGGTGTAACGACATGGAAACCAGCAGCTAAGAAATCAGCGTATTGATTCGCGATATCTTCACTTGATGTACAGTCAACCAATACTGGGTTGATGATGTGGTTACGTTGAACCAAAGAAATCAAACGCGCTAGGCTGAACTCTTCTGTCGCTGCCGACATACGATCACGCCAATGATCGAGTGGAAGACCTTCACTATCAAGCAGAAGACCTTTGCTGTTTGCCAAGCCACACACGCGGATCACGATGCCTTTTTCCGCAAGCTTCGCCTGTTGACGCTCGATCTGATCCACCAGCTCACCACCAACGCCGCCAATACCAACCACGAATACGTCTAAGAAGTGCTTAGAGTTGAATAGGTTTTCGTGACACGCTTTGATCGCTTCAGAGATTTTATCTTCAGGAATCACGGCTGAGATAGCGCGCTCAGATGAGCCCTGTGCGATGGCTACAATGTTTACGTTCACTTCAGCAAGAGATGAGAAGAAGCGAGATGCAACACCGCGCGATGTACGCATGCCGTCACCAACCAACGTTATGATTGAAACATTATCAATAAACTCGACCGGCTCTAATAAGCTATCTTTCAGTTCCAACTCAAACGCATCGGCCAGTACTTGTTGCGCTTTTGCTTTATCTTCTGCCTCAATACAGAAGCTAATGCTGTACTCAGAAGAAGACTGAGTAATAAGAACAATAGACACACCAGCGGAAGACATTGCGCCAAATACGCGGCTTGCCATGCCAACCATACCCTTCATACCTGGGCCGGAAACGTTAACCATGGTTAGGTCGTTTAGCGTCGTGATACCTTTGATCGCCAGATTGTCTTCACCAGTGTCTTGCCCAATCAGAGTTCCTGCACCTTGTGGGTTAAAGCTGTTTTTGATCAGACATGGGATGTGGAACTGCGCGATAGGAGCAATGGTTTTCGGATGCAAAACGGAAGCACCGAAGTAAGAAAGCTCCATCGCTTCTTGGTAGCTAAGAGATTTAAGCAGGCGAGCATCTTCTACTAAACGAGGGTCACAGTTGTATACACCGTCTACGTCAGTCCAGATCTCACAACAATCTGCGCGCAGACACGCCGCAAGAACCGCCGCTGAGTAGTCTGAACCATTACGACCTAGTGTAACTAGTTCACCTTTCTCGTTACCGGCAGTAAAACCAGGCATGATGTTCACATGACCTTGAGGAAGAGGATTCTGGCGGAAGTTCTGAGTCGAAACTTCAACATCGACCATGGCTTCTAGGTGATCGCCTTTTGCGTATAGATACTCGACTGGGTCGATAAGATGCGCAGGTTGGCCTTTCGCTTCAAGCACTGCCTTCATCAATTGAATTGAAACGCGTTCGCCTTTGCTGATGATGCGTGCATTGACGTTATTTGGGCACATGCCAAGAAGGTTGATGCCATGAACGAACTGGCGTAATTGAGAGAGAGAAGTTTTCACTTGGTTATCGAAAGCTGAACCATCGATATTGGGTAGTACTGCTTGGATTTGAGTGAAGAGCGTTTTAAACGACTCCTCCAACTCTTTGATTTGTAGTTCTGCTTCACCATTGCGCAATGCGCCTTCAATGACCGCAACCAATTTGTTTGTTGTTTTACCAGGAGCGGAAAGAACAACCGCTACTTCTTCTTGTTGAGCGTTATTGGCAATAATGTCTGCCGCTCTCAAAAAGCGATCTGCATCAGCTAGTGATGATCCGCCAAACTTCAATACTCGCATCCCTTCCTCCGGTATATCTTCTTAAATTTGTCTAAATTCTGGATAAAAAAGCATAAAAAAAGGCCTGTATCTTGTTGGATACAGGCCTTTTTTGTGAATTTCTTTCGCTCAGCAGCCTGCCCCAACATGTGTCGTGTCGGTAATAATAATGGTCGTGGTCATTACTACTAGGCTGTTAGATGGCATAAATAAATATTCAACGTTAATTGTGTTTGCTTAACTCTACGTTTACCGAGTTTCTGATACATAGTCAACAAAAAATTGTTTGTTTTTCCATCTTTCAGAGATTTCTGCTAAGCAATGTCATTGATATTTATAGTTAATTACACATTATTGATCATTTGGAAATCTACAGTTAGTTTTTGTAAAGGACTTAACTATCATCACCAGTTCGGTTTTTTATCTAATAACTAGTCTAATCTTTGCCATAAAACGTACGATCAAATAATTCGAGAGGGTTGTGACACATAACAACAACTTAACTGTGACTTATGTTCATAGGATCTAATTATTTAGAAAATAGGTGAGCTAGCTTTCATATTCTATGCTTTAATAGTGAGAAGCTTTGGGCGCATACTAATAAAAAAGTTGACACAAGGAGTGGTGAACATGAAAAGATGGCTTTTTCTGTTGCTGTTTTTTGTGCCTGGTGTTTGTCTAGCCAACGAGCTTCCGCCGCTTCCAGGTAAAACATCCCCTTCTCCTCATAAACTATTCATTTCCAGCGACAGTTATCAGTCTGACAGTTTTGATGTTTGGAATATCGATACGGGTTACGCCTACGAACTTTTTGATTCGGTAGACGTTTATGTCGGTGCGCGAGTCAATAACTCTCCTACCCAAAATCAAAGTGGTTTTTTGAGTGGGATCAGCTATCACTTTAATGATCGTGTCACGCTGAAAAGTACAGTTCGCTCTTACAAGAATGAAACAGCGGAAGGTATTCGACAAGACGACAGTAGCCTCGCGGCTGAAGTATCAAGTCGCGTAAAAATTACCGATAAACTGGATCTTCACGCGACTCTTGATTACCAAGATTGGCAACAAGGCTTTGAGGTTGGTTTAGGCTTTCGTTTTTAGAAGTCCAGCTTTTGCTTAGAAATCAACACACCGTTCCAGTCCGCGTAAACGTAGTGCTTAGGTTGAACGATTTGGTTTTGCATCGTTAAGGTTACGTTTACCTCTCCTATCCCGCGTTTCTCTGTTTTAAACGGGTTAGTTCCAAGAGCTTGAACGCCAATGTCCATTTGAGATATTTGTGCTACGTCGCGTATTGCACCATAGACAATGATACCTTCCCACCCATTTTCTATTCCGAGTATCGCTAATTGATCGCCGAGTAATGCTCTCTGACACGATCCATGTCCGTCAACAATCAATACTTTACCCGTTCCATCTTCGCCCAGTACTTCACGCACTTTCGAGTTATCGTGATAGCAGCGCACCGTAACGATTTCACCGTAAAAAGCGCTACGTTGACCAAAGTTCTGCAATGGTAAAGTAAGCAAGCTCACTTGGTCTTCAAATTGGTCACAAATATCGGGTGTAATGTCTCTCATATTTCCTCCGTGAATTTTCTCACCCAAGCGGTGCTTCAGTGAGCAGTATCCTTTTCTATACCTTCTATACGAGCCGAGGTTTAATGGAGCCTAACGTATGAAAAACTTTCGGCTGCGAGCACGCAATAAGATAAAGTTGGTCATTAATGACGTAATAAATCGCGTTTTGTTGAAAGTCACTCGCCAATTCAACGGCTACCTCTGGCGACAACTCGACGGCAAAGCTTTCCTCATACCATGTAAAAGCGCTATCACCTACCGTGACAGGCGCGTAATTAACGTGCTGTAGCTGTTTTTCTAACGCGTGATTGTTTATGCTGTTCTCTTCTTTGGACCTCAAGTTACTGTATGGGTTCCAAGCGGTTATCACAGCATAGTTTGAAACACGCCACTCGGCTTCGAATCTGAAAAAAGATTCTGAATAAGCATTCCATAACGATGCGTCTATGTTCTTATTACTTTTTTCTATCATAAGTCTTAAACGATTAATAACAGTTACATTTCATCAATTGATATAAATCAACAAACTGAATGGAATTAACATTTGAGCATTGTTAGCATGCTGTTAACAATATAAAATCCGCTCAATATCTTAGGGTGTTTACGTTTCAGGCCCCACTGAAAGCAGGAAATGAAAGGTAAACAAGCCCTTTAGAATAAACGTCGCCATTGGATACTGGTGAGTTGGCAAAATTCCATGGAGGGCGGATAACTGAAAGAAGTGTTTTTTTGATCAACTTGATTTATTATCAAAATCACATTACCTGTATGTTATATTTTTGCCTAGAATTTATTCTATTAGCACAATTTTGTCACAAATTTAGGTACCGCCAATGCAAACCCCGCAGATTCTTATCGTTGAAGATGAGCAAGTAACTCGTAACACTCTTAAGAGTATTTTTGAAGCAGAGGGATACGCTGTTTTTGAAGCCAGTGACGGTGAAGAGATGCACCAAGTGTTGTCTGATAACTCAGTCAACTTGGTTATTATGGACATTAATCTTCCAGGCAAGAATGGCCTTCTACTAGCGCGTGAATTACGCGAGCAAGCGAACATTGCTTTAATGTTCCTGACAGGCCGTGACAATGAAGTAGACAAGATCCTAGGTCTTGAGATTGGTGCAGATGACTACATCACTAAACCATTCAACCCACGTGAACTAACTATTCGTGCACGTAACCTACTTAGTCGCTCAATGAGCTCTAACGCGGTGCAAGAAGAGAAGCGCTCGGTAGAAAAGTATGAATTCAACGGTTGGGTACTAGACATCAACAGCCGCTCTCTAGTAAGCCCTGCTGGTGATAGCTACAAGCTACCTCGCTCTGAGTTCCGCGCATTACTGCACTTCTGTGAGAACCCGGGTAAGATTCAAACTCGTGCAGATCTTCTTAAGAAGATGACTGGTCGTGAACTTAAGCCACACGACCGTACTGTAGACGTAACGATTCGTCGTATCCGTAAGCACTTTGAGTCTGTTTCAGGTACGCCAGAAATCATCGCCACTATCCACGGCGAAGGTTACCGCTTCTGTGGCGATCTAGAAGACTAGATTTAACCGCTAATATGCAAAGGGCTTGCTCATTGAGCAAGCCCTTTTTGTTTTAGGTCTAACGACTAATGCAACATCATTGCGGTTAATAAACCTTGTTAATCTTCACGTACTTTTCGACTAACCAACGCTGTTTACCCGCATCGTCTAGAAGCACTGCGATATCAACCGATTTTTCTGTGTTCACATCAATGTGAGACGAGAACGCCACCTCCCATCGGCTTTCACTGTGCGTTCGAGTATCTAAAGACGCACTGTCCACCAACCACTCTTTTTGCCCCTGTTTAATAATAAGAGCTTCTGCCGTTAGATTTGCAGGAAGTAACTGATCTCCTTCGAGGTAAAGTGCACCTTGAATACTTTGCTCTTCCACGTCCCCAATATTCGGCATGAGGTTCACCCATAAATTACTTTTGAGCTCAACATTAACCTCATTAATCGTAATCTGACTGTTTTGTTGCCAATTCACATTTGGAACGGAACTACAGCCTGCCATCAATGCCATGGCTAATGCCAATGGTGCGATTCTTTTCATGTTATTTCCTTTGTTCCAACCAACTTTTGAGGACTTGAATATCGTTTTGGTATTCATTTTTGATCTCTTCAACCCAGTCTGAAATGTTTTCCCACCATGCTGGCATATCGGGCGATTGCGCTTTTTGCGCCACACTTTGGATACGTTTCAGGCCAATTGAACCTGCAGCACCTTTGATTTTATGCGCTTCAGAAACAATCCCATCTTGATCTTTCGCTGTCATGTTCGAATCTAAGACATCGATATAGTCTGGCATCATATCTTCAAACATTTTTATGCTGTCGTAGACAGGTTTTGCACCAACAATGTCGACGTAAGACTCTAACATATCCATATCGAGCAAATGTGTCTCAATCACAGGAGAAGGCACTGGCTCTTCCACTGCTTCGGGACCGCTCACCACTTCCTTAGGTTGTTCTAACTGGTGAGCGAAGAATTTATCAATCACTGACTGAATAGCATTCACTGCCAGCGGCTTACTGATCGCATCATCCATGCCGTTATCTAAGTATTCACGACGATCTTTCATTACATTAGCAGTTAAGGCGACCAATGGAGGAAGATTGTTATAATGCTTGCGGTAATAATTGGCGACATCAAAGCCTGTCATATCAGGCAGTTGGATATCCAACAACGCTAAGTCGTATTTTTCTGGCACAAAGTTCACTAACGCTTCTTGGCCCGTCATTGCCACGGTGACAGAGTGCCCTAGGCTCTCTAGTAACGATTTAGCCACAGTTACGTTAAGCTCGATGTCTTCGACCATAAATATGTTGAGGCGCACATTGTCGCGTTTCGCATCAATGACTGGCTCAGCTAGTTCAACAATCGGAACGTGGATCGATACAGTAAAAGTGCTACCAAAGCCTTCCTCACTGGTAACCGTAATGTCACCATCCATCATATTGATCAGTTGCTTAGATACCGCCAAACCAATACCTGTACCGACCGCATGCAGGTTGTCCTTGCCTGATTTCACTTGGTAGTACATCGCAAAGATCTTATCTAGCTCTTCGTCTGGGATACCAATACCTGTGTCTTCCACTTCCATAATAATGGTCGCAAAATCGTCTTCGACATCCGCGCTCACTGTCATCACAACGCCACCTTCCTTGGTGAACTTCATTGCGTTGCTGACCAAGTTCCAAATCACCTGACGTAGACGGGTTGCATCCACTTCAATTGCTTTTGGCAAGTCGCTTAAACGTTCTAAGTCAAAGCGTAACCCTTTTTGTTCCGCCATCAGAGCTGAGATACTCTCAATCTCTGCGACGAAGTCTTCGAAGTTAAGTGGCGCAGGTAATAGTTCTAACTTACGGCGATCAAATTTATCCATATCGATAATATCGTTGAAGATGTTACCTAGAGTAATCGCACTCACATTGATGGTCTGCATGTGTTTACGCTGCTCTTCTGTCAACGGACTATCTAGAAGCATACGACTTAAGCCTACAATGCCATTCAGCGGCGTTCGCAGCTCATGACTGATGGTTGAGATGAAGGTAGTTTTGTCGCGGCTTGCTTTCTCTAACGACTCTTCATGGCGCTTACGTTCAGTGATATCACGACCGAACCCAACGAGACCAAGGTGGCGGCCATCTTTGCTGTAAAATGGCACTTTACGCAGCTCAAAGTAATGCTTGCGACCATCTGGGTATTCGAGCCATTGCTCGTAAGTAATTGCTTGATTATCGGCAAAAACCTTTTGGTCAGTATCAACGATATGCTCGGCGATTTCTTTGCTATACACATCCCAAGGGCTTAATCCGACTAACTGGTGCTCTTTCTTGCCCGTTAGCTCTTCCATCGCGCGGTTACAGCCAGAGAAAACACCATCCGCATTGCGGTAGTAAATTAAGTCTGGTGAGGCATCAATAAATGAACGCAGTAATGCGGTACGTTCTGCCAACTCTAATTGAGTACGTTCGCGTTGGAACACCTCATTTTCGAGGTCTTGCATCGCCTCTTCACGTGCTTCTTCCGCTTTAATACGCTCTTCAATTTCTTGGTTAAGCTTTTCAATGTTTTGTTGAAGTTGGTAATTCAGCTCTTGATCTCGCGAACGCATGTCCTTCAGTTTGGACACCAGCTTAGTTAAACGCTGGCGAGACTCTTCTAGTTGATCGACAACCACAGAGAGGAAGTAAACCGCCCAAGGGGTGATCAATAGACCAAAAAACACCGAACGGACAATGTCGATATCATCTACTCGCCCTTTGAGAGCTAAAGTAATCCCTACCTGCACCACAACAGCTAATGCCACCAGCGCAAGGGCTAGCAAAATAGAGAAGCGAACAATCCCCAGTTTGACTAGCAAGTCGACATAATACTGGGCGAGATTTTTCATGGGTTTCATTAACTACTCCATGGTGGTGGCTAGATAGCGCCATTCGATGATGAAAAACAGGTAAATGCACTCGACCTAACGCAATTTAGGTCTGTTTGATTAGTGAAAAACACACGGTGCGATCTGCTCTTGTGATACGAGATAAAAAGATAAACCAACGAGCGCACAGGCTTGTGTAAGTTTAACGTGTTTAATACGGTGATTTAAACAATCAGCTATCAACTTAGAGCAAGCGGTCACAAAGCGTTAGCAAGAACTGGGGTGAATACAAGTGCGATTACGTCCATCAGCTTTAGCTTGATATAACGCACTGTCAGCCATAGCGATGCCCATTTCGGGTTCATCACCATGCTGAGGAATGTAAGAGACCAGACCGATACTGACGGTAAGGCGTTCAGATGCTTCTGAACTGTCGTGTTCCATATCAAGCTGTAGAATTTTCTCATGAATACGCTGTGCTACGTTGCGCGCACCTTCCGTGGTGGTATTCGGCAAGATAAAACCAAACTCCTCGCCACCATAACGCGCAACACAATCCGAAGAACGATTGATGACTTGTGTAAACACGGTAGCAACACTGACTAACGCTTCATCACCTTGTTGGTGACCGTAACAGTCGTTGTAATCTTTGAAAAAGTCGATGTCACATAACATGATGGTGAGCGGCAGCTTTTCTCTAGCATGGTGGTACCACAATACCTGCAGTTGTTCATCGAAACGGCGTCGGTTCGATACTTGAGTTAAGCTATCCATAAAGCTCAATTTTTCTAACTCTAGGTTGGCTTTTTCCAACTTTTGTTCTGCAAGATAACGCTCAGAAATATCACGCGCCATGATCAGCACACCATTCGTTCCTGATGCTTTATCTTTAAAAGGCGATTTCACCACATCAAACCACGTACTTTTACCATCACTACTCACGACTTTATCTATGTATCGAACTGGCTCTAACTGGCGTAATGCTTCTAAGTCACTGTCTGCTAAGCGCGCGTACATCTCTTTAGGAATCACGTCTTGGAGGCGCTTACCTATCAAATCAGAAATTTTTGAAATTCCTAACGCCTTAACAAAAGGCTGATTACACGCTTGATAGACCATGTTCTCATTGAAAATACCAATAGAGTCCGGACTGGCATCCAGAATCGTTTGTAAGATAGTATCTCTTTGCGCTAGCGCCACCTCTGTATCTTTGCGACGCTCCATTTCATCTCGCAGATTCTGTTGCATCTTGTGCCATTCAGTCACGTCATGACTAATAGACAGCGTACCGATAAGCTCACCACTCGGCGAAACAAGAGAGTTTTGATTGACTTCCAGTAAGCAACTTCGACCTTGTGGATCCGTTGTCCATTTACGTTCGCTTTTTCTGGTCATCTCACCCAAGGTCTTGGATGCGCAAGCTTCTTCCCTTCGCCCTTGCCAGAATTGATCAAATGCTCGATTGGTCGTTAACAGATTGCCTTGGCGGTCTTGGGTACAAATCAGCTCTGAAAGTGAGTCTAATGCCGAACGTGCGATGATTAATTGTGCAAGTTCTTGTTGCTGCTCTTGGTGAGTGGCTTGATATGGCTGAGCATAAAGAATCCAAACTCGATGATTGCGCAATAAACTCTTTCTGCCTGACAGCTCCACTTTAATAGATTCACTATCAGATAGTCGCCAGTCAAAAGCCTGCTGACGAAAATGACTACTAGAGAAGCGATCGAGAAACTGCTCAAGCTCATGAATATCGAATAAAGCAGGATACAAATACCCCGTTCCCAAAGAGCGAATGCCTAATAACTGCATCGCAGCCTGGTTAGATAGCAAGAGCTGAGCATGGCTAGTGTCCACCACTATGACTGGATAGGGAGAATCCGTTACTAGTTGCTTAAGTGACGTCTGAAAGTGCAAATAGATCAGTGCTAACGCGCACACGCCTGCGATTAACAACAAGACGACATAGCCATAACCGCCTTGACCACCCCAAAGCCAATTGAGTAACTGATCCATCGTTTAAACCTTCAAAGAACACTGGTTAAAATATATCAGTTATTTATTGAGCGATCTGCTATTAATTCCGGTTTAGTATAGATAAAGGTATTCCCCGTAAGACTCCCTTGAGCACCATGAGCACTGAGATCTCGACCAATTTCCGTCATCGCTAGCCAACGGTTTTCACACCACAGAGGCGATAATAACGTGGGCCTCCTGGCTGCTGATGAAACGCGATGATAAATCACATCTGGTGGTGTCATACGAATCATTTCACTGGCGATCGCAACATATTCTTCTAATTCAGGGGCTTCTAGCTTTCCAGCACGCCAAGCTTTCGCCATGGTGCTACCTTCGACAATATGCAAGCCATGTAACTTGATGCCATCCGTTCCCACGGCCAACACTTTTTGCAGCGTTTCAATATTTTCGGCGCGGGTTTCTTTGGGTAAACCCACAATTAAGTGAGTACAAACCTTGATTCCGAGTGTTCGAGCACGCTTAGTGATTTCGGCATAACACTCAAAGTCATGACCACGATTGATACGTTTGAGGGTGTCGTTGTTGGCGGTTTGAAGACCTAGTTCTAGCCAAATTTCATAACCTTGCTGTACATAGCCCGACAGTAAATCCAATACCGCATCAGGGACGCAATCAGGACGCGTCCCCACACAAAGACCAACCATGTCTGCAGCCTTTAGTGCTTCCTCATACATGTTTTTGAGAACTTGTACTTCTGCATAGGTACTGGTGTAGGCCTGAAAATAAGCGAGATACTTCTTCGCTCTGTGAATTTCACCTGCGCGATCTTTTAACTGTTCGTGAATGCTTTTTATCTGGACTTCTTCATCTGCAAACGAAGCCACATTGCAAAATGTACATCCTCCCCGCCCAATCGTGCCATCGCGGTTAGGGCAACTAAATCCACCGTGCAATGTTAACTTATGAACCTTTTCACCGTATCGACGCTGAAGATCTTGGCCGATTGTATTGACCAACTCATGTAACTGCATAAATTCTCACCAACAATAAATCGTAATCAATCTCACTACGATCTGTGTAAATAAATTACATCCCTGCAAGAAAAAACACACAATATTAATCAATTCAAACACCCACCATGCAGGTCAAAATCAATAAACTTGCATAATTAAAGACAAAAATCGTTCATGTTGCGTAAATGTTAAACTAAAAATGCATAATTAAACGAAAAAATTGGGTCACAACGCCGACTTTTTCATTGCATTCTGAAGTGACAAAATTGTAGGATACTTACACAACCCCGTTATTTTTGTGACTTTTATTACAAAGCACACTGCGGGATTTGTCGGTGTTATCCCACTCCTACCTATATAAATCACTAGATAGTGATAATAAATAAAGGGATACCACCAAGGATTGTTTTTCTCGCAAAACTTTTCCTGCGAGATACGGAAAGGAATCAAGACCGGTCAACCTAGATCGGTGGCGATAATAAATATAAAGGACAAGACGTAATCAATAGTCTAGGTAGTATTTGCTGCCCGGTACTTTTGCGTCGACATTGAACTGGAAGGATGTATCTATGGTAGATAGAGAGCAAAATCCACAGGGTCTGTACACTCCGGAACTGGAGCATGACGCTTGTGGTATCGGTTTTGTTGCTCACCTTAAAAACCGTAAATCTCATGAAGTAGTGACTCAAGCATTGGATATGCTGGCTCGCATGGAACACCGTGGTGGTCAAGGTTGTGACCCATGCAGCGGTGACGGTGCGGGTATCTTGCTACAAAAACCTCATGAATTCCTATTAGAAGAAGCCGTTAAGCTAGGCATTAAACTGCCTTCGTTTGAAAAGTATGGTGTTGGTGTCGTTCTTTTCCCGAAAGACGAATACAAACGCGAACAATGCCGTGACATTCTAGAACGCAACGCACAGCGTCTAGACCTTGAAGTTATCGGCTACCGCGTATTACCAACCGACAACTCCATGATTGGTGCCGACCCTCTAAGCACAGAGCCTCAATTTGAGCACGTGTTTATCTCCGGCGGCCCTGGCATCACGCCTGAAGAGCTAGAACGCAAACTGTACGTACTTCGTAATTACACCGTACGCGTTTGCCTAGAAAGCGTTTCGAACATTGGTGACGACTTCTACATTAACTCCATGTCTTACAAGACATTAGTGTACAAAGGTCAGTTAACGACTGAGCAAGTACCTCAGTACTTCCTCGATCTGCAAAACCCGACCATGGTGACTGCACTGGCACTGGTACACTCTCGTTTCTCTACCAACACCTTCCCGAAATGGCGTCTTGCACAGCCTTTCCGTTACATTGCCCACAACGGCGAAATCAATACAGTTCGCGGTAACTTGAACTGGATGAAAGCCCGTGAAGCAATCCTAGAATCAGACCTGTTCACTCAGGCTGAAATCGACATGCTTCTTCCAATCTGTCAGGAAGGCAGCTCGGATTCATCTAACTTTGACATGGCACTTGAGCTCCTAGTTCTGTCTGGTCGCAGCCTGCCACACGCATTGATGATGATGATTCCTGAAGCATGGCAAGAAAACAAAAACATGGATCCTAAACGTCGCGCGTTCTATCAGTACCATGCGAACATCATGGAACCATGGGATGGCCCGGCTTCCGTATGTTTTACTGATGGTGTTCAAGTTGGTGCGACACTAGACCGTAACGGTTTGCGCCCTTCTCGCTACACAGTGACCAAAGATAACTTCCTAGTGATGGCATCTGAATCTGGTGTTGTGGATATAGAACCAGAAAACGTTGAGTTCCGTGGTCGCCTACAGCCAGGTCGTATCTTCGTTGCAGACCTAGAACAAGGTCGAATCATCTCTGATGAAGAAGTGAAAGACACCATCGCAACGGCACAGCCTTACGAGAAGTGGGTAGAAGAAAACCTACTGAGCTTGAAGAAGCTGCCAGATGCGAGCAACCAGTTCAGCCAACCTAAGCCAGAACACCTTCTACACCGCCAACAAGCGTTTGGCGTAAGCACTGAAGAAGTGAACGAAATCATCGTTCCAATGGCGAATGACGCGAAAGAACCATTATCAGCAATGGGTGCCGACTGGCCTCTTGCGGTTCTATCTCATCAATCTCAGCACCTTTCAAACTACTTCAAGCAGCTGTTTGCACAAGTAACTAACCCACCGATCGACCCGATCCGTGAGCGCATGGTTATGTCGCTGAACACTTACTTGGGTAAAGACCAAAACCTTCTGACTGAAACACCACTTCACTGTCAGAAAGTAGAATTGGAATCGCCTGTTCTAGCCAACTCTGAGCTTGAAAAATTGCGTGCGATCGATAACGAGCACCTACAAGCGAAAACGTTGGATATCGTATTCCAAGCTAGTGAAGATCAAGGCAAACTTGAGCGTGCATTAAAACGTATCTGCCAATACGCAGAAGACGCGGTTATCGATGGTTATTCAATCATCCTACTCACTGACCGCGCAGTGAATTCAAACCACGCAGCGATCCCAGCAATGCTGGCAGTTGGCGCAGTACACCACCACTTGATCCGTAAAGGTCTACGTGCGAAGTGTGACATCGTGGTTGAAACTGGTGACGCGCGTGAAACGCACCACTTTGCAACGCTACTTGGTTACGGTGCGAATGCGGTTAATCCTTACCTAGTGATTGAAACCATCATTGAACTTCAACGTACGAAGAAGTTGGATCCAGAAGCGAACCCTCGCGATCTGTTCAACAACTACCGTAAAGCGATCAATGGCGGTCTTCTGAAGATCTTCTCGAAGATGGGCATCTCTACGCTACAGTCGTACCATGGTGCGCAAATCTTCGAAGCATTGGGTATCCACAAATCCGTGGTCGACAAATACTTCACAGGGACGGTTTCTCGTATCCAAGGTCTAACCCTTGATGATATCGCCAAAGAAGTACTTATCCGTCACCGCATCGGTTACCCACAACGCGAAATCCCAATTCAAATGCTGGATGTTGGTGGTGTTTACCAATGGAAACAGCGTGGTGAGAAGCACCTATTCAACCCAGAAACCATTTCTCTACTGCAAGAGTCTACGCGCAACAAGAACTACGATCAGTTCAAGCAATACGCGACTGCTGTAGATAAGCAAGGTGACAACGCGGTAACCCTGCGTAGCCAACTTGAGTTCATTAAGAACCCCGCTGGTTCTATCTCTATCGACGACGTCGAGCCAATTGAAAGCATCGTGAAACGCTTCGCGACGGGCGCTATGTCATTCGGTTCTATTTCTTACGAAGCACACTCCACACTAGCTGTTGCGATGAACCGTCTTGGCGCGAAATCGAACTCTGGTGAAGGTGGTGAAGACCCAATGCGTTTCGAGCGCAAAGAGAACGGCGATTGGGAACGCTCTGCAATCAAGCAGGTGGCTTCAGGTCGTTTCGGCGTAACCTCTTACTACCTAACTAACGCTGAAGAGCTGCAAATCAAAATGGCTCAAGGTGCGAAGCCAGGTGAAGGTGGTCAGCTACCAGGCGATAAAGTAGATGACTGGATCGGTGCAACGCGTCACTCGACTCCGGGCGTTGGCCTTATCTCTCCACCACCACACCACGATATCTACTCAATCGAAGATTTGGCTCAGCTTATCTACGACTTGAAGAACGCGAACCGCGCAGGCCGTGTAAACGTGAAGCTGGTATCAGAAGCAGGCGTAGGTACGATCGCTTCTGGTGTAGCGAAAGCGAAAGCGGACGTTGTACTAATCGCAGGTTTCGACGGCGGTACAGGTGCATCACCAATGTCTTCAATCCGCCATACCGGTCTTCCTTGGGAACTTGGCTTGGCAGAAACGCACCAAACGCTACTGAAGAACGGTCTACGTAACCGTATCGTGGTTCAAGCAGATGGTCAGATGAAGACACCTCGCGACCTTGCAGTGGCAACACTACTTGGTGCAGAAGAATGGGGCGTAGCAACCGCAGCATTAGTGGTTGAAGGTTGTATCATGATGCGTAAGTGTCATAAGAACACTTGTCCTGTTGGTATCGCGACTCAGAACAAGACGCTTCGCGAGCGCTTTGATGGCCGCGTAGAAGACGTCGTTACCTTCTTCCAATACATGGCACAAGGTCTACGTGAAATCATGGCTGAGCTTGGCTTCCGCACTATCGATGAAATGGTCGGTCAAGGTCAGAAACTGAAGATCCGCCAAGACATTTCTCACTGGAAATACAAGAACCTAGATCTGTCTCCTGTTCTCCACGTTGAGCAACCACGTGAAGCTGATGGTGTATTCAACCAAGCTCAACAGAACCACAACCTAGAAGAAGTGCTAGACCGTAAGCTGATTCAAGCAGCGATTCCTGCACTAGAGAAAGGCGAAGCGGTGAATGCCGAGTTCCCTATCGTCAACACGGACCGCTCTGCAGGTACCATGTTGTCGAACGAAATCTCGAAAGTGTACAAAGATGCGGGTCTACCTCAGCCAATGAACGTGAAGTTCAAAGGTTCTGCGGGTCAGTCATTCGGTGCATTCCTAGCTAAGGGCGTGAAGTTCGAAGTGGAAGGCGACGCGAACGACTACTGGGGTAAAGGCTTATCTGGCGGTACGTTAGTACTTTACCCAGATGCAAAATCAAGTATTGTCGCGGAAGACAACATCGTGGTTGGTAACGTGTGTTTCTACGGTGCAACTTCGGGTGAGTCTTTCATTCGCGGTATGGCTGGTGAACGTTTCTGTGTTCGTAACTCAGGCGCGAAAGTAGTAGTAGAAGGCGTCGGTGACCACGGTTGTGAATACATGACGGGCGGTGCAGCAATTATCCTAGGTTCAACAGGTCGTAACTTTGCCGCAGGTATGAGTGGCGGCGTGGCATACGTATGGGATAAATCAGGTGACTTTGAGTCGAAACTGAACCCAGAGCTAGTAGACCTAGATCCAATCGAGCAAGAAGACAGAGATCTATTACTCGACATGCTAACTAAGCATGTTCAATTCACAGGAAGTGAAGTCGCTCAGTCTTTCCTAGACAATTTTGAAGCTAGCCTAGCCTCTATGGCTAAGGTAATGCCGCGTGACTACAAAGCGGTTCTTCAAAAACGCAAAGCTGAAGCACTGTCTCAAGGAAACGAAACTCAAGTGGAGGCCGTATAATGGGTAAGCCTACTGGATTTTTAGAGCATGGTCGTGAACTACCACAGAAGATTGACCCAGCTGAACGCATCAAGAACAACAAAGAGTTCGTTCTGAACGAGGAGTTTGGTGACAAGATCAATACTCAAGCTTCTCGTTGTATGGATTGTGGCGTGCCGTTTTGTCATAACGGCTGCCCTATCGGTAACATCATCCCAGAATTTAACGACGCGGTTTATCGTGATAGCTGGGAAGAAGCTTGGAACATCCTAAGCTCGACGAACAACTTCCCAGAGTTTACTGGTCGTGTTTGCCCTGCTCCATGTGAAAGTGCTTGTGTTCTTGGTATCAACCAAGACCCAATCACTATCTGTAATATCGAAAAAACCATCGTAGAAACGGCGTATCGTGAAGGGTACGCCAAACCAAAAACACCACGCTCTCGCACTGGCAAAACCGTTGCGATCATTGGTTCAGGTCCTGCTGGCCTTGCAGCTGCTGAGCAGCTAAACAGCGCAGGTCATACTGTGACGGTATTCGAGCGAGACGAGAAAGTGGGCGGTCTACTACGTTTTGGTATCCCAGACTTTAAACTGAGCATGGAAGTCATTGATCGCAAGATCAATCTAATGGCAGAAGCTGGCATTGAGTTTAAAGTAAACCAACACGTCGGTGTTGATGTAAATGCTCAACAATTGCGTCAAGAGTTCGATGTGGTTCTACTAACCGGTGGCTCAACGGTTCCACGTGATTTGCCCGTTCCGGGTCGTGAACTAAAAGGCGTTCACTTCGCGATGGAATTCCTAGGTCAAAACAACCGTCGCGCCAATAACATGGACCTGAAAACGGAAGAAATTCACGCTGCGGGTAAACATGTTGTGGTTATCGGTGGTGGTGATACGGGTTCAGACTGTGTGGGAACATCAAACCGTCACGGCGCAGCAAGTGTAACTCAAGTGGAAATCATGCCGATTCCACCAGAAAAGCGTCCTGCCAATATGCCTTGGCCACAGTACCCGATGATCTTGCGTACTTCGACCTCTCATGAAGAAGGTGTCGATCGTCACTGGAACATCCTGACCAAAGAGTTCATCGGAAATGACAAAGGTGAAGTCACAGGCCTTCGTCTTGCTGATATCGTTTGGCAAGATGCAAAACCAGGCGAGCGCCCAAGCTTCAAAGAAGCAGAAGGCAGCGAGCGTGTGATTCCATGTGATATGGCATTTCTAGCGATGGGCTTCCTACACCCTGAACCAACAGGCGTACTTGCTCAACTGGATATCGCGCTAGATGATCGTGGTAACGTAGCAACTCAAGGTTTTGCTACAAACCAAGAAGGTGTATTTGCTGCTGGTGATATGCGAACAGGCCAATCTTTGGTGGTTCGTTGTATCAATGAAGGCCGCGAATGTGCCCGTGCTATCGATGATTACCTAATGGGTGGAACAAACCTAGAAGCAAAAGCAGATTCACTGATGCTTTCTGCTTAACGAAGCAGTCATGCTTCGCTCTTTCAATTGCCTAATAGCCATCAGCAATATCGATGGCTATCGGTGAAGAAAGAAAACAATTCCTTCCAATCTTTCTATTTTGACCAGCATTTTATGCTGGTCTTTTTTATCTCCCACAGAATCAAATGTTACTTTTTTGTAACAATCAATTTTCTATCTATTTGAAATTATTAAACTATTTTAGCTTATTAAATGGTAAATCGTATATTCACGTGATGATCCACTAATAACTTGACCTTTTTTACAATAAGCTATAGCTTGTGAAGTTGATGAAAATAAAACACTCAAAAAATGTTAAATATTTCACAACTTTTACTGAATAATTATACATAAAGCTATAAAGATGACGCATAGTTAGTCATCGATATCAACGTAAGCAGTGTTGATATATCTGTCGGGATGACGGATAAGCAAAGGGAGAATTGCAATGGCTCTTTATGATCCAAGTCTTGAGAAAGACAACTGTGGATTTGGCTTGATCGCGCATATGGAAGGCGAACAAAGCCACAAGCTGGTACGTACAGCAATTTCTGCACTTGACCGCATGACTCACCGTGGTGGTATCGCCGCCGATGGTAAAACTGGTGATGGTTGTGGTCTTCTATTACAAAAGCCCGATTCCTATTTACGTCTTATTGCCGAAGAAAATGGTTTCAACCTTGGCAAGCAATACGCCGTAGGGATGATTTTCTTCAACCAAGATCCAGTCAAAGCTCAACTCGCTAAAGACATCGTCAACAAAGAACTGGCGCAAGAGACGCTAACTGTGGCTGGTTGGCGTGAAGTACCAACTAATTCAGAAGTACTCGGTCCAATTGCGGCCAACTCGCTTCCAAATATTCAGCAAGTCTTTATCTCTGCACCGGCAGGTTGGCGCGAGCGTGACATTGAACGTCGTCTCTACATCGCACGCCGTCGCATCGAGAAACAAATCACCGAAGATCCGGATTTCTACATCTGTAGCTTGTCGACTCAAGTTTTGGTGTACAAAGGCCTATGCATGCCTGCGGACTTACCGCGCTTTTATCTTGATCTTGCCGATCTACGTATGGAATCTGCTATCTGTCTGTTCCACCAGCGTTTTTCTACCAACACTCAACCGCGTTGGCCATTAGCTCAACCGTTCCGCTACCTTGCTCATAATGGTGAGATCAATACCATTGAAGGTAACCGACAATGGGCACGCGCTCGTGCTTATAAGTTCTCGTCACCACTGCTGCCTGACCTACAAACTGCAGCACCGTTTGTGAACGAGACAGGCTCAGACTCGTCTAGCTTAGATAATATGCTAGATCTCTTCTTAGCTGGCGGCATGGATATCTTCCGTGCCATGCGTATGCTCGTACCGCCAGCATGGCAAAACCACCCGGATATGGATCCGGATTTGCGTGCGTTTTACGATTTCAACTCCAAACACATGGAACCATGGGATGGCCCAGCAGGTATCGTACTGTCCGATGGTCGTTATGCTGCTTGTAACCTAGACCGAAACGGTCTACGTCCTGCGCGTTATGTAATTACCAAAGACAAGCTGATCACTCTGGCATCTGAGGTAGGGATTTGGAATTACGCCCCAGATGAAGTTGCCAAAAAAGGTCGTGTAGGTCCGGGGGAATTGCTCGTCATCGACACTCGTAAAGGTAAGCTTTGGCAATCTAGCGAGATCGATAATGATCTGAAATCTCGTCACCCTTATCGCGAATGGATGGAGAACAACGTTCGCAAACTAACGCCGTTCTCTCAGCTGCCTGAAGATCAAGTAGGTGAGCGTAGCTTTGATGAAGACTTGCTTAAGACTTATCAAAAGCAGTTTGCCATGAGCAATGAAGAAGTCGATCAAGTATTGCGTGTCCTAGGTGATATGGGGCAAGAAGCCGTCGGTTCGATGGGTGATGACACCCCGATGGCGGTTCTTTCTTCGAAAGAGCGCTTGGTGACTGATTACTTCCGTCAGAAGTTCGCGCAGGTCACCAACCCACCAATCGATCCACTGCGTGAGAAACACGTCATGTCGCTGGCGACCAGCATCGGTCAGGAAATGAATGTCTTCTGTGAAACCGATGGCCACGCGCATCGTGTAACCTTTGATTCTCCAGTACTGCTCTATTCAGACATGCAGCAACTACTAGAGCTGAGTGACGATCACTACCGTAATACCATTCTCGATATCAATTACGACCCACAACAAAAAGATCTTAAACAAGCCATTAATGATCTGTGTGAGCAAGCAGAGCAAGTCGTTCGTGAAGGCACGGTTTTAGTGGTGCTTTCGGACAGAGCCTTGGTCAAAGGTAAGTTGCCAATTCCGGCAGCAATGGCAGTCGGCGCCGTTCAAACTCGTCTGATTGACGCGAACTTGCGTTGCGATGCCAACATTGTTGTCGAAACCGCAACAGCCCGTGATCCACACCAATTTGCCGTCTTGCTTGGTTTTGGTGCCACTGCGGTTTACCCATACCTTGCTTATGAAGCGTTAGGTAAACTGATTGATGATAAAGCGCTAGAGAAAGACTACCGCGATGTGATGCAAAACTACCAATACGGCATCAACAAAGGCCTGTACAAGATCATGTCGAAAATGGGGATCTCAACCATCGCCTCTTACCGCTGCTCACAACTATTTGAAGCAGTTGGCTTGAGCCAAGATGTGGTCGATCTGTGTTTTAAAGGCGTCACAACTCGAATTGAAGGCGCGAATTTTGACGACTTCCAGCAAGATCTTACAAACTTATCTCGTAAAGCATGGGCGAAACGCAAATCGATTGATCATGGCGGCTTGTTAAAGTACGTCCATGGAGGTGAGTATCATGCTTACAACCCGGATGTTGTCGGCACGCTGCAACAGGCCGTTAAATCTGGCGAAAGTAACGACTATCAGAGCTTTGCTAAGCAGGTAAACCAACGCCCTGTTGCCATGCTGCGTGACTTAATGTCGCTGAAAAAATCAGACTCACCGCTGCCACTTGAGCAAATAGAACCACGCACTGAACTGTTCAAACGCTTTGACTCAGCGGCAATGTCCATTGGCGCACTTAGCCCAGAAGCGCATGAAGCACTTGCAACGGCGATGAACCGTCTTGGTGGTTACTCTAACTCGGGTGAAGGCGGTGAAGATCCTCGCCGTTTCGGTACTGAGCGTAACTCACGTATCAAACAGATTGCTTCTGGCCGATTTGGTGTAACGCCGCATTACCTGACTAATGCGGATGTACTGCAAATCAAGGTGGCACAAGGTGCGAAACCGGGTGAAGGTGGACAGCTACCAGGACACAAAGTCACCGCAGAAATCGCAAAACTGCGTTATTCGGTACAAGGCGTGACTCTGATCTCCCCTCCTCCGCATCACGATATCTATTCGATTGAAGATTTGGCCCAGCTGATCTTCGACCTTAAACAAGTCAACCCGAATGCGCTGGTTTCGGTAAAACTCGTCTCCGAGCCAGGTGTCGGCACCATCGCAACGGGTGTAGCCAAGGCTTACGCTGATCTTATTACCATTTCGGGTTACGACGGTGGTACCGCAGCAAGCCCATTAACTTCGGTAAAATACGCTGGTAGCCCTTGGGAGTTGGGGTTGGCAGAGACACAACAAGCTCTGGTTGCTAATGGTCTGCGTCATAAGATCCGCCTACAGGTAGACGGTGGTCTAAAGACTGGTTTAGACGTAGTTAAAGCCGCAATTTTAGGTGCAGAAAGCTTCGGTTTTGGTACTGCGCCAATGGTCGCTATGGGTTGTAAGTTCCTACGAATTTGTCACCTCAACAACTGTGCAACTGGGGTTGCGACTCAAGACGAGACACTGCGTAAAGAATACTTCAAAGGTCTACCAGAAATGGTGATGAATTACTTCATCGGCCTGGCAGACGAAGTGCGCGGATTACTCGCCGAACTTGGCGTTGAAAAGCTGACGGACTTGATTGGTCGTACCGATTTACTTGAGGCAGTAGAGGGATTTACAGCGAAACAGACCAAGCTGGATCTATCCAATATTCTAGAAGCTCCAGTATCACCTGAGGGCCATCCGCTATTTTGGACAGAGCCAAACAAACCGTTTGATAAAGCTGAGCTCAACCAAAAGATCGTTGATGATGCCATGCATGCGGTCGAAAACAGTCAATCGGCAAGTTTCTTCTACAATGTCATCAACACTGATCGTTCTGTTGGTGCACGCTTATCTGGCGAAATAGCAAAACGCTATGGCAACCAAGGGTTGGCGGCTTCCCCTATCAAAATCTATCTTGACGGCACCGCAGGCCAGTCCTTTGGTGTTTGGAACGCAGGTGGTGTAGAGCTTTACCTCACGGGCGATGCGAACGACTACGTGGGCAAAGGCATGGCGGGTGGTAAAGTGGTTATCAAACCTCACCTTGGCACTGCATTTAAGTGTAATGAAGCAACCATCATTGGTAACACCTGTCTGTACGGCGCGACCGGCGGTAAACTATTTGCAGCCGGTAAAGCAGGTGAGCGTTTCGGCGTACGAAACTCAGGTACGATAGCCGTCATTGAAGGTGCTGGCGATAACGCTTGTGAGTACATGACTGGCGGTATTGTTGCCATTCTTGGTGCGACAGGTGTGAACTTTGGCGCGGGTATGACTGGAGGCTTTGCCTATGTTCTGGATGAGAACCAAAGCTTTGAAGGTCGAGTTAATACTGAGTCTGTCGAAGCCATCTCATTGTCCGATCTTTACATCCACCAAGAACATTTGCGTGGCCTAATTGCGGAACACCTTGAAGAAACAGGGTCGAGTCATGCTGAAAATATTTTGGCGAACTTTGATGAATGGATTCCAAAGTTCTATTTGGTGAAACCACAAGCGGCAGATCTTCGCACGCTACTTGGTCACCAGAGCCGCAGTGCCGCAGAGCTGCGTGTTCAAGCACAGTAATCATGGAGGATGTTTGAATCATGAGCCAGAACGTTTATCAATTTATCGATGTGCAGCGTGTAGATCCTGCGAAAAAGCCTATCAAAGTTCGTAAGATCGAGTTCGTTGAAATCTATGAACCGTTCACTAAACAACAGGCGACTGCACAAGCGGATCGCTGCTTAGATTGTGGCAACCCATATTGTGAATGGAAATGCCCAGTCCACAACTACATCCCTCAATGGTTAAAACTTGCCAATGAAGGTCGTATTCTTGAAGCGGTTGAACTATCGCATCAAACCAACAGCCTACCGGAAGTATGTGGGCGCGTTTGTCCTCAAGACCGCCTATGTGAAGGTTCATGCACGCTTAATGATGACTTTGGTGCCGTCACCATCGGTAACATAGAAAAGTACATTACCGACAAAGCGTTTGAAATGGGCTGGAAGCCAGATATGTCCAATGTGGAGTGGACCGATAAAAAGGTCGCAATCATTGGAGCAGGCCCAGCTGGCTTGGCTGCCGCGGATATCCTAGTGCGCAATGGCGTTAAGCCAGTCGTGTTTGACCGCTACCCTGAAATTGGAGGCCTTCTGACCTTCGGTATTCCTTCCTTCAAGCTTGAAAAAGGCGTGATGGAAAACCGCCGCCGTGTGTTCACTGAAATGGGCGTCGAGTTCCGCATGAACATGGAAGTAGGCAAAGATGTCCAAATGCAAGAGCTACTTGATGAATACGATGCTGTTTTCTTGGGCGTTGGCACCTATAAATACATGCGTGCAGGTCTAGATAATGAAGATGCGCCGGGTGTGTATGACGCGCTGCCATTTTTAGTTTCGAACACCTACAAAGTCATGGGTCTTGAGAGTAACCAACCCTTTATCGATATGGCAGGAAAGAAAGTCGTCGTACTGGGTGGTGGTGATACCGCAATGGACTGCGTTCGTACCTCAATTCGCCAAGGTGCCTCCAACGTAGTTTGTGCTTATCGTCGTGATGAGGCCAACATGCCAGGCTCTCGTCGCGAGGTAAAAAACGCAAAGGAAGAAGGCGTGAAGTTCATGTTCAACCTTCAGCCTTTGGGAGTTGAAGTGGATGCGTCAGGCAAAGTCTCGGGGGTCAAAGTGGTGAAAACCGCACTTGGTGAACCTGATGAAGCGGGTCGCCGACGTCCAGAGCCCGTTGAAGGCAGCGAGCACGTTCTACCAGCAGACGTTGTTATCATGGCGTTTGGTTTCCAGCCGCACAAAATGGACTGGTTAGCACCGTTTGATGTCGATTTGGATCAATGGGGTCGTATCAAAGCCCCAGCGAAGCAAGAGTTCCAGTTCCAGACCAGCAACGAAAAGATCTTCGCGGGTGGCGATGCGGTACGAGGTTCTGATCTTGTCGTAACCGCAATTGATGAAGGACGAAAAGCGGCAGAAGGCATTCTCGATTACCTCGAAGTTTAATCACTGTTAACGTCTCAAAAAGGATCCTACTATTGGATCCTTTTTTCTTTTATTACATATAATTAAATTCCTATGATAAGGGATAAAACCAATGAAAAAAGCCGCTCTCCTTTCCATTACTTTGCTCGGCTTAACCGCTTGTAGCCAAGGAGTCAAAACCATGACGGATCGTTCTCAATCACCTTGTGGTGACAAACCAAACTGCGTCTCCACCCAAGACACGCGAGAAAAATACAACCTAACGCCATTCATCTTAGTGGATTCAGCGAACATCGACGCTATTGAGCAAGTTGCGCTTGAACTGCCAGGCGCGAAAACCGCGGTGAAAGAAAGCAACTACCTTCGTATCGAGTGCACATCTAAAATCATGCGCTTCGTGGATGACCTCGAACTAAAAATAGCAGGAGACCAACTGATTGTGCGCTCGGAATCTCGTGTGGGCTACTCTGACTTTGGCGTAAACAGAAAGCGCGCCGATCAATTACGACAAAAGCTCACTCAAGCTAAGCTCATCAAATAGAAAACTGCCAACGGGGAGTGCTATACTCTCGGCCAACTAAAATATTTACCTAAAGAGAGTGTTATGAAAGTTGGTATCATCGGTGCGATGGAACAAGAAGTGACCATCCTGAAGCAAGCAATTACAAACTGCAAAACTGTAAATAAAGCAGGTTGTACGTTTTTCTCTGGTCAAATTAACGATGTCGAAGTCGTCGTACTACAATCGGGCATCGGTAAAGTTGCAGCGGCAGTGGGCACGACAATCCTTCTTGATGAATACCAACCAGACGTTGTGATTAACACAGGCTCTGCTGGCGGTTTCGATTCAAGCTTAAACCTTGGCGATGTAGTTATCTCTACAGAAGTTCGTCATCACGATGCAGACGTAACCGCTTTTGGTTATGAAATTGGCCAAATGGCCGGTCAACCAGCTGCATTCAAAGCGGATGACAAGCTAATGGACTTAGCCGAAAAAGCCCTAGCACAAATGGAAAACACTCATGCGGTTCGCGGCCTAATTTGTACTGGCGATGCGTTTGTTTGTACTGCTGAGCGTCAAGAGTTTATTCGTAAACACTTCCCGTCAGTTATCGCTGTAGAAATGGAAGCATCTGCTATCGCTCAAACTTGTCATCAATTCAACACTCCGTTTGTTGTTGTGCGTGCAATCTCTGATGTCGCTGATAAAGAATCACCAATGAGCTTTGATGAGTTCCTACCTCTAGCAGCAAAAAGCTCTTCCGAAATGGTATTCAAAATGCTGGAACTCATTAAGTAAACGACTCATTCATGGAAGAAGTTTTTCAGTCATTTTATGCCAACGGTGCGCTCCTTATAATGTGGGGCGCACTGATCTTGCACCTTCTAGTGCCAATCCCCCATTCAGCGCACCCCATCACTTTATGGCGAAAGCTAGCAGAACAGCTAGCCAACAAAGTGAACAATAATCACAATTACTCACAGAGTGTAATCTCAGGCAGTCTTGCATTAGGCTTGATGCTGTTTCCTTGCTTGATATTACTGATTGCAGTAAAGCCATTTGTTTGGCAAATCCCTTTATATGAACTGGTTCTATTGATCATTGCGCTAGACTGGCGCAACAGCGAAACGTTAACGAAACAGCTCGTCACAAGTATCTCTTCGGAAGACAAAGCCCAATGTCGAGCATTACTGCAACCATATCTTAATCGCGACACTGGTAGCCTCTCGATCGTTGGCATAGGTAAAGCTGGCTCAGAAACCCTGATTATGGGATACAGCCGCAACGTGATCGGCGTGCTATTTTGGTACGCACTAACAGGTGGTATTGGTGCGTTAATGTATCGACTCACAACAGAATTAGCGCGAGTGTGGTCCCCTAGCCGACGCCAATATTTGCCCTTTGGTAAACCTGTGATTCAACTGGTTGCTACTCTGGATATTATTCCACTTCGTCTCTTTGCCATACTTTTAGCTGCCGGAAAGAATACAAGTAATGTGCTCTCTGGAATACAACAGCAAGCGAAGTCTTGGCCCTTACCAGGACCTAGCTGGGTGTTATGTACTATCGGACACAAACTACAACTGTCTTTATGCGGCCCTGCTATCTATCAAGGTGTGCGTGCAGAGCGCGCAAAAATCGGTGGGCGCATTGCGCCATCGGCTATTCACCTTTCACAAATACATACGCTGCTCGTTTGGCGCGTCCTGGCTTGGATCGCAATCCAAAGTTTGCTTTTAGGAATAATTTATCAAGGATTATGATGAATAAATTATGCTTCGCATTAACGCTGTTTGTTTCGACAGCGACCTTCGCTCAACCCGCTCAACGCATTATAAGTTTAGCTCCACATGCCACCGAAATTGCCTTTGCAGCAGGGCTAGGAGAGCAGCTTGTTGCTGTCAGCGAAATGAGCGATTATCCAGAACAGGCAAAGCAGCTAGAAAGAGTCTCAAATTATCAAGGAATTAAATTAGAGCGCATTATTGCTCTTCAGCCGGACTTAGTGATTGCTTGGCCAGCCGGAAACCCCGCTAAAGAGTTGGAGAAAATTAAACAGTTCGGTATTCCTATCTATTACTCCACTACAGGTTCATTAGAAGATATCGCCAATAATATTGAGCAACTCAGCCAATACAGCGAAACTCCACAAGTAGGAAAAAAGGCCGCTGAAGATTTTAGAACGCAGCTGAGTACACTAAAAGAACAGTACAACACGAACGAGAAAGTTAGTTACTTTTATCAGTTGAGTGAAAAGCCTATCATCACTGTCGCTGGAAAGAACTGGCCAAGTGAAGTCTTTACTTTTTGCGGTGGTGAGAACATTTTCGCCGCATCCAGCGCGCCTTATCCTCAAGTTAGCATCGAGCAAGTCATTACTCGCCAGCCAGAGGTTATTTTTACTTCTCGTCACGCAATGAGTAACGATGGTATGTGGGCTGAGTGGAGTAATGAGCTTCTTGCTCTTAAAAACAAACACATCTGGTCCCTAAACTCTGATTGGATTAACCGTCCGACACCACGCACATTGAACGCGATCAAGGAAGTGTGTGAGCACTTTAAAAGCGTTCGTCAAAAACGCTAACGATTTCGTGGCAAATACCGTACAATTTCCGCCCATTTTTTCTCACACTATTTAAAGGTACTAAGTAACATGGACTCCATGCTGCTTTATATGATCGATTTGTTCGGTACCGCTGTTTTCGCTATCTCTGGCGTATTACTGGCGGGCCGTTTAAAAATGGATCCATTCGGCGTTATCGTGCTCGGCAGTGTGACTGCTATAGGTGGCGGAACAATCCGAGACATGGCGCTTGGTGCCACTCCCGTATTTTGGATAACAGATACGACTTACTTATGGGTGATATTTGTTACGTGTCTACTAACCATGCTTGTTATTCGAAGACCCAAGCGACTCTCATGGTGGGTATTACCCGTTTGTGATGCCATCGGTCTCGCTGTATTTGTGGGAATAGGAGTAGAAAAGGCACTCGCCTACAATGCATCTGGGATGGTCGCGGTGATAATGGGGGTTATTACTGGCTGTGGCGGTGGCATTATACGAGACGTGCTGGCTCGCGAAGTTCCTATGGTATTAAGAAGTGAAGTCTATGCTACGGCATGTATTATTGGCGGCATCTTCCATACGATGGCGGTAAACATGGGTTATGACCACTCAACGGCTTTACTCGCTGGTGTAATCTCAACGCTCATTATACGTCTCGGTGCGATTCGTTGGCATCTATCCCTGCCAACTTTCGCCATTAACCGTTAAACACCAACAACATCACTCATTATGGAGTCGACCAAGTGTCGGCTCCTCTCATTTATGCTCATTTGATTCGCCAATTCTTGGGCAATTCGCTAAATTATCTCAACCATTCCTAACTTTCATTAATCATTATGTTGCTTGAAGGTATTGAAACGTTACTTGTCCTCAGTAAAGAAAAAACCATGAGCCGCACAGGCAGTCAACTCTATATTAGTCAATCTGCCGTGAGTAAACGTATTTCAAATCTAGAGAAGAAGTTAGGAAAAAAATTGATAGAGCCAAATGGTCGGCACATAAAGCTGACCTCCGATGGCCTTGCCCTCATAAACACAATAGAACCCACGTTCAATGAGTTAAGAGGAAAAATCCACGATCAACAACAAATAGAAGATACTTCTTTAATCAAAATGGACTGCTCTGAAACCTTAGTGGCGGGATACCTCAGCATGATCATGGCAGAACACTTTGCCCATGATCAGTACATACGAATATCGACCAATCATACGCCACGCATTATTGAGAATGTGAAATCAGGCAAAGCAACATTGGGATTTTGCGCTGGCTATCTACCACCTCATCATGGATTAATGAGCCTTCACCTCGCCGATGAACCTTTCTCAATTGTCAGTCGACATTCACTTTCACAACTACCTAAAGCTATTTTGACCAATGACCTAACTAACCCTGCCAACACATATCAACAAGCTATTTTATCCAAACACGGAATCGAACCTTTGATGGAAATGGATTCGTATACTGCGGCAGCACAACTGGCTTTGGGAGGTATGGCTCCCGCTTTAATCCCTAAATCTATCCTAACGACACTTAATATCACATCTAAGTTCTGCTATGACTTTGAAGAGCTAGATCAGTTAGTTCGACCAATACATATCTGCTTACGTCACAGCACATATCGTAGCGAACGAGTTAAAGCACTGACAGAATCCATTGCTGGTGTTGTTGCCAAAGAAGTTTCGTTGCCATGAGCATCGACATCACTATAACTAGAGGACGAATCCATTTTTGCCCTTTACTTACCACGACCTTCGCCCCTAACTGAGCACCAAGAAAACCGCCAACAGCCATTGTTAAGCCAAGCTTCCACACTGGCAACCCAGCTAAGATAAAAAAGAGTAGTGCCGCAATGTTTGACGTGAAATTGAGGATTTTGGTTCTAGCAGTGGCTTCGACCAAAGAAAAGTGACCTAGTGCAACAAAACAAACAGTAAAAATAGATCCAGTCCCAGGGCCAAAAAAGCCATCATAGAAACCGATCCCGCCACCAATGCATAGCGCAAACATCGCTTCAGATAACTTTGGTTCTCCATCGATTTTTCGCGTACTTGGCGCGAGTAAAAAATAGAGGGAAATGGCTATCAAAAGAACGGGGATCAAACTGGTGAGTACGCTAGCATCAATAAACTGCACAGCCTCGGCACCGATTGCAGCGCCTATAAAAGTGCAGAGTATCGCAAAACGCATTTCCTTTAAGCTAACAATACCGTTACGCACGAAATACCAGCTAGCAGAGAAACTGCCAAACGAACTTTGTAACTTATTGGTTGCTAGAGCTTGAGTCGGACTCAACCCCGCAGCCAAAAGCGCAGGGAGCGTAATGAGCCCTCCCCCACCAGCCATCGCATCAATAAAGCCTGCGGCAGTCGCAACCAAAAATAAGGCCAACAAAATTTCAACCGTGATTTCCACTACACTTCCTTTTTGAAGAGGTATCAAAGAGGAAGAAACGGTAGCATTTATTCACAAAACTACCAATGGAAAGTCAAGACACCAATCTATTCCTAATTTTCATAGAATTAATGCTTAAACTTGACTCCAAACTTTTATATAAAATTTAGTTGTCAGAAAGAATTGAATCACTGTCACAAATCTATTCCTGATAATGAGATCAAACGCTTACCTTTAAATATAAAACTAGACGAATATGAAAGATCTGTTCAGCATGTAGAGTTTACATTGTCAGCGCTCAAGGCCCGATATCTGAGGAAAATACATGACTAGCAACTACCCTTTATCACGACATCAATCCTCAAAAAATAGTGGTAGTATAAGCACCTACCCACTTTATAAATCAAATCATCAACATCGAAATCAAGAAACCATTATCTTATCTATCGATAGCTTCGATATCGTTGTCAAGAACAATGTAAAAGATAAAGCGAAATTAGAACGTTGGGAAAAGATAAAGGGAATGTTTGAAAATACAGCAAACTATTATGCTACAGGACAGGACTTAGTTTTTATAACCAACTTATCAAACTATTTGTACGGAAATAATAGCTCTGTTATCGTTAAAAATTATTCTGGAGCTCCACATATCATACTCACAGGCTCCCCTGCTATGCACTCAAAGCTTTCTGGATTAGGAAAATTTCTTCCCACTCCAACTGTGGCAAAGTTCGCTGTTGGACCAGAAGGGGCATTACAATCCATTAGAAGTGGGGGCATAATAACAATTATCTTAATATCCACATACAGAGTGATTGACTTTTTCCTCAATGACCGTCAAACCTTAGCCAAACTATTTGGTACTTTAGCTAGTGATATAATCACTATCGGGTTATCGTCAGCTGCAGCAGCTATATTTGTAAACTTTGCCGCAGCAGTGGGTGGCAGTGTTGTAACTTTAAGTGCTGGCCCATTATTAGGGGCTATTTTGATAAGCTCGGCTGTAGGTCTTTTATTGAATAGAGAAAATGATAAACGAGGTTTAACACAGAAGTTAATAGCCTCTATAGATATTTACTTAAAGCAAAGAGATATAGAAGCAAAGAGAAGAGCAAAAGAAGAATATAATGAGATTCAACGTAAAACTCAAAGTATGATTTTCTCGCAAGAAATACAGCGAGGTTTGTTACGATGAAAAAAGGGAGTTACGACCGAACGCAAGTGTTTTTTTATTTAATAATTTTATTAGCATCAGCAATATCACTGTTAATATATGGTTTTGATGGATTATCAGACTTTTATCTTAACATCTATAATAATGAAAGTTATTCATCTTTTGATCAGGCTGATATTTTGATTATAGGCTCTAGTTTGATCTTATTTGAATGCTCTAGAATGTCCGTAAAAACATTAAAATCAAATAATTTCCTAACTAAAAGTGAGTTTAAAAGCTCTAGTAAGATATTCCTAACTATATCGGTAACTAGTTTTTTTCTTCTTTATCCCTCGCTACTAGCAGCAGATATTTTTGCAAAAAGTAACGGATACTCTCTTGATACTGAAGAATCAACTTATAACTTAGTCTTAGAAAAAAGAACCTATCGAAGCACTCCATAGTTAGTATGTTTTTAAGCTCGACACTGCTTATTTTAACTTTTTCTAATTACCTATCTGCTTAAAGAGTTATGGTCGGCTTAATACCTCAGTCCTACAGCATTAATTTTGTTGTAGCAAATGGTAGTACTATTTCTTCATCTTTGGGTACATTGCTTGCCATCATTAGCTTAATGATCTTCAAAAGCGAAGCATACCAATCGTTCCTAGCACACTTTAATGCTCTTCATTTTAGAAAAACCTCGATATAAAAAAGCCCGCTCAAATGAGCGGGCAATGAGGTTGTCATGTAAGCCTGATTAATGAGCTTACTGATTTTTATCTGTTACGCGTCTAGACTCGCTTTCACTTTAGCGTGTAACTCTTGAACCGAAGTTACTGACGCTTTTGCGTCTGCAGTATGAGACATACATGTAGCGAACGCTGCATTCAGTGTCGTTGTGTAGTTCACTTTTTCTGCCAGTGCACCACGGCGTAGAACTTTCGAATCTTCAATCGCTTGACGACCAGCAGCCGTGTTTACGATGTAGGTGTATTCGTTGTTCTTGATGCGGTCAAGAATGTGTGGACGACCTTCGTGTACTTTGTTTACCAAACGTGGGTTAATACCCGCTTCGCCCAGAATTACAGCAGTACCGTGTGTCGCATCCAACTGGTAACCCAGTTTCACTAACTTAGAAGCTAGGTCAACAACACGCTCTTTATCACCTTCACGTACAGACAGTAGCGCACGACCACCTTCAGGATAAACCGCACCACAACCTAGCTCTGCTTTAGCGTAAGCTTCTGCGAACGTTGCACCCACACCCATTACTTCACCTGTTGAGCGCATTTCAGGGCCCAATAGAGGGTCAACACCAGGGAATTTGTTGAACGGCAGAACCACTTCTTTCACTGAGTAGTAAGGAGGGATAATCTCTTTAGTAAAGCCTTGTGACTCTAGAGATTGACCCGCCATTACACGTGCAGCGATTTTCGCTAGAGGAGCGCCTGTCGCTTTCGATACGAATGGTACCGTACGAGCAGCACGAGGGTTCACTTCAATTAGATAAACGTCGTTATCTTTCACAGCAAACTGCGTGTTCATCAAACCGCGTACACCGAGTTCGAATGCTAACTTCTCAACTTGCTCACGCATCTTGTCTTGAATTTCCTGACTTAGCGTGTATGCAGGCAGTGAACATGCAGAGTCACCAGAGTGAACACCCGCTTGTTCGATGTGCTCCATGATACCGCCGATAACGACGCGTTCACCGTCACAGATAGCATCAATATCAACTTCGGTTGCATCATCCAAGAAACGGTCTAGCAGAACTGGAGACTCGTTCGATACGCTTACTGCTTCGTTGAAGTAGCGACGCAGGTCTTGCTCGTCGTACACGATTTCCATCGCACGACCACCGAGTACATAAGATGGACGAACAACTAATGGGAAGCCAATTTCTTTCGATTTCTCAACCGCTTGCTCCATCGTTGTTACTGTCGCGTTTTCTGGCTGAAGTAGACCTAAACGGTCAACAGCGGCTTGGAAGCGTTCACGGTCTTCCGCACGGTCGATAGCATCTGGGCTAGTACCAATGATTGGCACACCAGCCGCTTCTAGAGCACGAGCCAGTTTAAGTGGCGTTTGACCACCGTACTGAACAATCACACCTTTTGGTTTTTCAACGCGAGCGATAGACAGTACATCTTCCAGAGTTACTGGCTCGAAGTACAGACGATCAGACGTATCGTAGTCAGTAGATACCGTTTCTGGGTTACAGTTAACCATAATGGTTTCGTAACCGTCTTCACGCAGCGCAAGTGATGCATGGACACAACAGTAATCGAATTCAATACCTTGGCCGATACGGTTTGGACCGCCACCAAGAACCATGATCTTATCTTTGTCTGTTGGGTTTGCTTCACATTCTTCATCGTAAGATGAGTACATGTAAGCCGTGTCAGAAGAAAACTCTGCTGCACATGTATCCACACGTTTGTAAACCGGATGAATATCAAACTGCTCACGAGCACGGCGAATTTCACTTTCAGCGACACCAAGCAATTTAGACAAGCGAGCATCAGAGAAGCCTTTGCGTTTCATCTGACGAAGCACTTCTTTGGTCAAACCTGCGTAGCCGCCCGCCTTGACTTGTTCTTCGAGTTTTACAATTTCTTCGATTTGAACCAGGAACCAGCGGTCGATTTGAGTCAAGTTGAACACACCGTCGACTGACATACCCGCTCGGAATGCATCGGCGATGTACCAGATACGCTCTGCACCTGCTTCTTTAAGTTCGTGACGAATCTTAGTCAGTGCATCTGGCGCTTCCAGATCGACCATCTCATCAAAACCAGTTGCGCCAACTTCTAGGCCACGCAGTGCTTTATGAAGAGATTCTTGTTGGTTACGACCAATCGCCATTACCTCACCAACCGATTTCATCTGAGTTGTCAGACGATCGTTTGCACCAGCAAATTTCTCGAAGTTAAAGCGAGGGATCTTAGTTACGACGTAGTCGATAGTTGGTTCAAATGACGCGGGTGTTGCACCACCTGTGATGTCGTTTTGTAGTTCGTCTAGCGTAAAGCCAACAGCCAGTTTCGCGGCAATTTTCGCAATTGGGAAGCCTGTTGCTTTTGATGCTAGCGCAGAAGAGCGAGATACACGCGGGTTCATCTCGATGATGACCATACGACCATCTTTCGGGTTGATACCAAACTGTACGTTTGAACCACCTGTTTCAACACCGATTTCACGCAGAACAGCTAGCGATGCATTACGCATAAGCTGGTATTCTTTGTCAGTCAGTGTTTGTGCTGGAGCAACCGTGATTGAGTCGCCCGTATGGATGCCCATTGGGTCAAAGTTCTCGATTGAACATACGATGATACAGTTGTCCGCTTTGTCACGAACGACTTCCATTTCGTACTCTTTCCAACCGATTAGTGACTCATCGATAAGAAGTTCGTTGGTCGGAGATAAGTCCAGACCGCGACGACAGATTTCTTCGAACTCTTCTTTGTTGTACGCGATACCACCACCAGTGCCACCCATGGTGAACGATGGACGAATGATACAAGGGAAGCCAACCATATCTAAAACTTTGTAAGCTTCTTCCATGCTCTTCGCTGTATCTGCGCGAGGACACTCAAGGCCGATAGACTTCATCGCTTTATCAAAACGAGAACGGTCTTCCGCTTTGTCGATTGCATCAGCCGTTGCACCAATCATCTCTACGCCAAACTCTGCGAGAACGCCGTGCTTCTCTAAATCTAACGCACAGTTAAGTGCTGTCTGACCACCCATAGTTGGCAGAACTGCATCAGGACGTTCTTTCTCGATGATCTTGCGTACAACTTCCCACTGAATCGGCTCGATGTAAGTCGCATCTGCCATCTCTGGGTCAGTCATAATCGTTGCTGGGTTAGAGTTAACCAGGATAACTCGGTAGCCTTCTTCACGAAGAGCTTTACACGCTTGTGCGCCAGAGTAGTCAAACTCACATGCCTGACCGATAACAATCGGACCAGCACCAAGAATTAGAATACTTTGAATGTCAGTACGTTTTGGCATTATCTACTACTCCGAATTAAGCGCTGTGTTTTTTGATTAGTTCGATAAAGTGGTCAAATAGCGGTGCCGCGTCATGTGGACCAGGGCTCGCTTCTGGGTGACCTTGGAAGCTAAATGCTGGCTTGTCTGTGCGGTGGATACCTTGCAAAGAGCCATCAAATAGCGATACGTGAGTAGCACGTAAGTTTTCCGGTAATGTTGCTTCATCTGCCGCAAAGCCGTGGTTTTGCGAAGTGATCATCACAACGTTACGCTCTAAATCTTTTACTGGGTGGTTTGCACCGTGGTGACCAAACTTCATTTTCACCGTTTGCGCACCTGATGCTAGCGCCAGAATTTGGTGACCTAGACAAATACCAAAAATTGGCAGGCCTTTTTCTAGGAACACTTTGGTTGCTTCAATCGCGTAAGTACATGGTTCTGGGTCACCAGGGCCGTTCGATAAGAATACGCCATCTGGATTTAGTGCCAGAACTTCTTCCGCTGACGTTTCTGCAGGTACAACCGTTAAGCGGCAGCCGCGGTCAACCAACATTCGTAAGATGTTGCGTTTTGCGCCGAAGTCGTAAGCGACAACGTGGTATGGCAGCTCGCTGTCATCTTTCGCCTCTGGAAGTCCACCTTCAAGCGTCCACGAACCTTGTTTCCACTGATACGCTTCTTTTGTTGTAACTTCTTTCGCAAGGTCCATTCCTTTTAAGCCTGGGAATTCTTTTGCTTTCGCTAGTGCCAAAGCTTCGTCTAGGTTATTGCCCGCAACAATACAGCCGTTTTGAGCACCTTTTTCACGCAGGATACGAGTGAGCTTACGAGTATCGATATCAGCGATGCCAACGATATTTTGAGACTTAAGATAATCAGAGAGGGATTGTTCGTTACGGAAGTTAGAAGCGATTAGAGGAAGATCGCGAATCACAAGGCCTTGTGCATGAATGGAAGAGGATTCTTCATCTTCGGAAGTGGTTCCGGTATTGCCAATGTGAGGATAAGTGAGAGTGACGATTTGCTGAGAATAGGAAGGATCAGTGAGGATTTCTTGATACCCCGTCATCGAGGTATTAAAAACGACTTCACCAACGGAAAGACCATCTGCCCCTATGGACACTCCGCGGAACACTGTCCCATCTTCTAGGACCAACAGTGCTAATTTACCCAAGACAACCTCCAGAATAAAAATGCAAAAAAAATAAATCAAACTGCAAACATGCCTTCCTTTACCTATAAAATCTACATAAATAGGTATTTCAGACAAATTGGCGGTATTCTAAAGTTGGACTCGAAACCTGTCAACCTACAATCAAAAATAAATGATTAATTTCTAGCGAGTAAGGTCATTTTGAATCAGTAAGGCCCAAAAAGATAACTTTTACATGCTATTACATAGAGAGGCATAGAGGTTTAATGAATTTTACAAATTTGAACTTTTTAGAGATCACAAAAAAGTATGAGTTTTTCACGCAAACGTTCACACAACAAAAAAGACATTAGTTTTTAGACATCAAAACCCAAAACACCCACAAAACAACCAAAACAACAACAAAAGTAAGCACCAAAATACTTTCTGTTAGAATCATTTCATTTACAACTAATTCTATAGATATAAAAAAGCCGGCTACCGCCGGCGAATAATTATGTATTTAGAGTTCATTCAATCCCAAAACATCTGTCATGGTATAAAAGCCCGCTGGTTTGGCACTCAACCAAACAGCGGCCTTGACGGCGCCATTAGCAAACGTCATACGATCGGTCGCTTTGTGCGTTATCTCCACTCGTTCCCCGATATCAGCAAACATGGCTGTGTGCTCACCGACAATATCGCCAGCGCGAATTGTAGCAAAGCCGATCTCATCTTTAGTACGTTCACCTGTGATACCTTCTCGCGCATAGACAGCTACATCATTCAGCTTGTTGCCCATCGCACCAGCAATGGCTTCGCCCATCCCGATAGCGGTACCAGAAGGAGCATCAACTTTATGACGATGATGTGCTTCGACAATCTCAACATCACAGTAGTCGCCCATCACTTTGGCTGCTTTCTCAAGAAGCTTAAATACTAGGTTCACACCAACAGAGTAGTTAGGAGCCATGACAACAGGCACTTGCTTAGCGGCTTCGTCAATCAGTTCACGCTCTGCATCACTGAAACCAGTCGTCCCAATCACAATACTCTTTCCATGCTTCTTACACAGTTCAAGATTCGCCAACGTACTTACTGGGGCAGTAAAATCGATGATTACATCAAAATTATCGACGTCTTTAGCAAGATCATCCGTTAAGAACACATCGAATTTACCTTCACCACAAAGCTCACCGATATCGACACCGACAAGTGAGGACTCAGGTCGTTCTGATCCCGCGCTCACTGTCGCCTCTGGGTTAAGGTGTGAAGCTTTAACCAAATTACGGCCCATTCGGCCTGCTGCTCCTGCGATTGCAATACGAACCATTGCGCTTTCTCTCCTTCTCTGGATAACGAGGTTTGCTCTCGTTCTCTCGTTTCGCTTAATCTGTTTAAACTAACAACATACCGTGGTTACCACAAGCAAGTTCATCAGGCTTAAGCGAACTCTTTTACGACACGCTCCAAGATAGGCACGTTCGCTTCAGGAAAGGCATAGTTACCCAATTCTCTTATCTCAACCCAGCGACCTTCTTGACCTTCTCGGCCGTAAGGCTCATTACTGAACTTAGATACCGTAATAAAATCAAACTTAAGTGATTTGTCTGGATAGTCATATTCCAAATGCTCGAAAAGGGCTTGCTCAGTAACTTCAATTCCTACTTCTTCTTCAAGTTCTCTTGCTAGAGCATGTTCAATACTTTCTCCTGACTCGACTTTCCCGCCGGGAAACTCCCAAAACCCGCCTTTATGCTTGTCGTCTGGACGCTTTGTAATAAAAATTTTTGATTTGTCTTGGTTAAAAATAATAGCCGCGACTATGTGAATTCTTTTCATAGGGGTTCCTAACTCTCAAGCCGTTACACTTCAACGGTCTTTGCATCTCTAAAACTATCCGATGCTATCAAAACTTATGAAATTCGACAGCCACAGAATTTGCTTAAAAAAAGAGCCGCCTAGGCGACTCTTTAAAAAATTATCTGACTAATACGTTAGTCGATCTTGCCGTGGCACTGTTTATACTTCTTACCACTACCACAAGGGCAAGGCTCATTGCGACCTACTTTACGTTCATCACGTACCATTGGCTGACTTGAACCTTCTTCAGATTCTTCACCTTCAGAAAGAGGGTTTTGTGCTGCTGCGTGTTGCGCTTGAGCACGACGAGCGGCCTCTTCAGCTTGCGCACGACGTTGCTCTTCCATACGTTCAACTTCTTCTTGTTGCTGGACTCGAACGCGAGATAGAACAGTAATCACATCAGTTTTCAGCGCTTCTAGTAGACCTTCAAACAGTTCAAACGATTCACGCTTGTATTCCTGTTTCGGGTTCTTCTGCGCATAGCCGCGTAAGTGAATACCCTGACGCAAGTGATCCATTGCTGCCAAGTGCTCTTTCCAAAGCGTATCCAGAGTTTGAAGCATAACCGATTTCTCGAAGTTACGAAGCACTTGCGCACCCACCACTTCCTCTTTCTCTTTATACACTTCAACGGCTAGATTGATGATCTTCTCGCGTAGCGCCTCTTCGTAAAGCTTATCGTCTTCTTCAAGCCATTGCTTCACTGGCGCATCAAGATCGAAGTCTGCTTTCAGGCGCTCTTGCAGACCTTCAACGTCCCACATATCTTCTAGTGATTGTGGCGGGATGTACTCATCAACAACCGCTGTTAGCACATCTTCACGGTTTTGCTCGATCATACCGCTGATGTCTTCAACGTTCATCAATTCGTCGCGCAGCTCGTAGACAACCTTACGCTGATCGTTCGCCACATCATCGTATTCTAGTAGCTGCTTACGGATATCAAAGTTACGACCTTCCACTTTACGCTGTGCTTTTTCAATTGAGCGAGAAAGCATTTTCGATTCAATTGCTTCACCTTCTTCCATACCACTTTGGATAAGGCTCGCCATACGATCAGAAGTGAAAATACGTAACAAAGAGTCTTCCATAGATAGGTAGAAGCGAGATGAACCCGCATCTCCTTGACGACCAGAACGACCACGTAGCTGGTTATCAATACGGCGAGATTCGTGGCGCTCAGTACCAATGATGTGTAGACCACCAGCATCTAGTACTTGATCATGTACCACTTTCCACTCTGCTTTAATCACATCGATTTGTTCTTGAGTTGGGTTCTCCAAAGCTTCCACTTTTGATTGCCAACTACCGCCAAGCACAATGTCCGTACCACGACCGGCCATGTTGGTCGCGATAGTTACCGCACCAGGCATACCCGCTTCAGCAACAATTTCCGCTTCCTTTTCATGGAATTTCGCATTCAATACGTTGTGTTTGATCTTCGCTTTCTTCAATGCGTTAGAAAGAAGTTCTGATTTTTCAATCGATACTGTACCAACCAATGTTGGCTGACCTTTCGCAACGCGCTCTTTGATATCTTCAAT